>NZ_CAMKRR010000067.1 GCF_946415235.1 uncultured Ruminococcus sp.
CTTTGGAATCCCTTCCTTTTGGGTTGGCGTAATCAATGCGTAAATTTTGATTTATCTTACTTAGATTATATCCTTTTTAATGGTTAATGTCAACGAGTTTTCATAAACGGACACTCATACCTTGTATATTTCGGCTTCCTTAATGAGCTTTACGTCCACAAGTGCGTCGATGAGAGTTCCGTTTTCGGCGTATTCCTCCGAGAATATCTTGCCGTCCTGACGGACTTTCCCGAGAAAAGCTCCCTTATCGTAGGGAATGAGCAGCTTCATGCGCTTGGCGGTCTCGGGGAGATTTTTCATTATGCATTTAAGAAGCCTGTCAAAGCCCGTGCGCTCCTTAGCGCTTATCATAACAGTATTGTCGTCCTCAAATACAGTATCCGTAAAGGGCGCGGCATCTGCCTTGTTCATGACATATATCTGCGGTATGCCCTCGCAGCCCAGCTCGTTTAGAAGCTCTGCCGTTACTTCTGCCTGTTCCTTTATCTCGGGGGAGGAGAGGTCCTGCACGTTGAGGATTATATCCGCAGCAGCTGCCTCTTCAAGAGTAGACTTGAACGCCTCGACGAGATTATGGGGGAGCCGCCTTATCAGTCCGACCGTGTCTATGAGCATAACGCTCCTGCCGTCGGGGAGCTCGATAGCCCTTGATGTGATATCAAGTGTTGCAAAGAGCTTGTTTTCCGCAAGAACCCCCGCATCTGTCAGAGCGTTCAGCAGAGTTGACTTGCCGACGTTGGTATAGCCTACTATAGCCGCACACAGAACTCCGTCCTTTTTGCGGCGGGAGCGTGAGAAATTACGGTGCTTTTTCAGCTCCTCAAGTTCCGCTTCAAGGTAGCTTATGCGCTTTCGGATATGTCTTTTGTCGGTCTCCAGCTTGGTCTCACCGGGACCTCTTGTACCTATACCGCCGCCGAGCCTCGAAAGGGAAGTACCCATGCCCGTGAGCCGCGGCAGACGATACTTCTGCTGGGCGAGCTCGACCTGTAATTTTCCTTCCTTTGTACGTGCTCTCTGAGCGAATATGTCAAGTATAAGGGTAGTTCTGTCTATTACGCGGACATCGAGGATATTTTCGATATTACGCACCTGTACTCCCGTCAGCTCATGGTCGAAGATGACCAGCTCGGCTTCGAGGGTGTCAAGCTGCTCCTTCAGTTCCCCGAGCCTGCCTGCGCCCATGCAGGTGGCAGGGTCAAAGGTGGGGCGTTTCTGTATAACAGAGCCGACTACCTCTGCATTTGCAGTGGCAGCCAGCTCTGAAAGCTCGTCTATTGAAGCTTCTGCGTCGAATTCGCCTGTATCCACACAGGCGAGCACTGTTTTTACAGGACGCTCTTCAGTTTTGTTTTCGTACATAGGGTACTCCTTATCAGATCTTTTCACGGTGGAAGAGCTTTGAGAGCTCCTCGCCGAAAAGCTCGGGAAAAAGGTCATTGTCGGCGATAAGTCTGAGCTTCTGAGCCTTTGACAGCTGTTTTATGCGGTATTCGAGCTTTGAAGCGGTACTGCGGCTCTCACAGCTCCACAGCGCTTCAAGGGACTGCGCCCTGTGAGAGCGGGTGAACTTCGCGCATTTTTCCGTCCTGCCGAAATGCTCGTCCATACGGCGGTCAATATCGTTGGTAATGCCCGTGTACAGCATATCTCCCTCGCATTTTATCATATATACATAGTACATCATGTCCAGAAGGCGAACATACGCTGGACCTCATAAGCCATTTCGGGGAAAGGTCTTTCGTATACGTCATATCGGAACGCCTGATTGAACTCCTGTACGCCGCCGACTATGAGTGCCCACATTACCGCAAAGCACATGAATACGTTTACGAACCTTTTCTTTGTCGGGTCCTTTGTTTTGTTACATAGGAAGAACAGTACCGCAAACGCTCCGAGCAGCGACTGCCATGCGAAATCTGCCATATAGCGCACTGCGTAGCCGCTCTCCCATACGGAAGCAACTATGCCGAAGGGTATGAGCAAACACGGCAGAGCTATATATACCGCAGCGGCAAGCTTTTTCTTCCTGCCGTCCATCTTTTTCAGAGCTCTGAACGAGAGCAGATACGCGAACATGGGCAGCGCAAGGAAGAAAAGTCCCGAGGTATTACACGTTGACGGGAAGTCATAGTAGAAGAAGCCGCCTGCGTCCATTGACTGGAACTCAGTGCTGATTATGGGATACTTTGCCGAGAATACAGGGGGATTGAAGAAGTAGTTGTATACGGGTATCAGTGAAAGGCGGCTGTGGAACTGCGTTTTTGTGAAGTCGTTTATTGTCAGCGAGTACTGTATTCCGAATTCAAAGGGATTGCCGAAGCGGTCGAAGTTGTACCACATTTGAACAAGTCCTATACATGCCATGGGGAGTATAGCACAGAGCAGATAGCGGAAAGCTCCGCCCTTTGAGGTCTTTTTGCCTGCATTTTTGTCCGGAGCCTTTACTCTCGGGAGCGCCATGAGCATGAACAGAGCTGCTGTTATGCAGTAAAGCACGAGAGTAGGTCTGCAAAGCACGGCTATGGCGAAAAGCAGGGAAGAAACAGCAGTACGGGAAAGCTTTGGCTTTTCTGTGCCTATTATCCCTGCGGACAGCATGAAATATACCGCCCACGTCAGGGTGGCAAAGCCTGCCGCCATTGCTATCTCATAGAATGCGGGACGTCCTATGCTGAACCAGATGCCGCTTACGGTCTGTATTATGATAAGTCCGCATATGGCAAGTCCTGCCGTTGTTTTCGGAAAGAGCCTTTTCAGGAATTCCATATACAGCTTGGTAAGTCCGATAATGCCGATTATGGCAAATAAAAGCACAGCCAGTGAATCGGGAAAGTAATAGCCCGTAAGCGCATGATATGGCAGGAAAATCAGTACAACAGGCGCTATTCCGTAATAGCTGTAGTAATGTCCGTTATAGTATACATGATCCCACTTGTATTTGAGCTCTGCCTTGTCGCGGGCGTCACCCGTATAGGGATTGGGGAGGCTTTTGAGCTCCTCCGTAGGCTCATCGAGGATCCGTGTGCTGCCGTTTTCAAATGCTTCAACGAGCTCCTGCGTCATCTGATTGCCCGAAGGGCGTTTCATTATGTCGATGATAGAGTAGTTATCGAGCTTTACGAAGGTGACGAGGACAGCGGCTATACAGGCGATATCCGTGATAATAACGGATGCTGTGCGGCACAGCCTTCTGCTGTCGGAGAAGCTCTTTTCCGCTGTTTTGCTGTAAAGCATGAACCTTGCAAGGCATACTGCGAATACGATGAGAAGAAGCCTCATCCATGAGATGCTCATGGGTATCTGACTGTTGAAGCCTATGCCCCTGATGTTGATGATACCGTTGTCAAGGGGGAAAACTGCTATTTTAAGACTGCTGACAGCACCCGAAAGGTGGAGCTGTATGTACTGTGAATGGGGCTTGCCGTCGGCTATAAGATGACCTCCGACCATACCCTCACGGTATTCATAGGCATTGGTCTCGTCCATAGAATCTATGTTTACAAGGGCGCCCTTTGTGGTCTGAGCACATTCGAGGTCGATATACACATCGGCAACTTCCTCGTCTATATCGTCAAATCTGAATACAGCCGTATGATTTCCCTGTACGACTATATCGTTCTCTTCGGCGCGGTAAAGGACGTTTTCGGTCCTTTTACACTCCTGCGCCGTGAAGTACATCTCGCCGTAATCTCCGAACCACAGGCGGTATGTGGGGATATTGAACAGTGTCACCTCGAAAACAGCTGCGGCAAGGAGCGCCTTTACCGCAGTAAGGGCGAGCTTATATCCGCGCTTTTTGTTGAGTATGCAGGTGAGCAGCGAAAGACCTGCCATGCCGCCGAGAAGCAGGAATGCTCCCTTGTATTCTTTGATGCAGAAAATACCGAGGGCTTCGGCAGCTGCGGCAAATACAAGGAATACAGCCGCGCAGCGGGCGGCTGTCTGTACCGCCGTGACCTTTTTCGCTGGCTTTTCAGAGCTGCTGAGGTCCCTTTGCATTTCATGAAGAAAAACAGCGGTCACAGCGACAGAGACCGCAAGCATAAGTAAAAACAAGATCGTATTCATATAAACTCCGTCCGATTATCGGCAAAAGCCGTTATTATATCCTTGTGGCAAGAAGCCCGGAATATTTTCCGCGGAACTGCTCGAAGCGGTCCTCGTCAATGGCTTCTCTTATCTTTTCGGTAAGGGTATTGTAGAAATAAAGGTTGTGCTGCACCGCAAGTCTGCCTGCAAGCTGTTCGTTCGCCTTGAAAAGGTGGCGTATGTAGGCTCTGCTGAAATTGCGGCAGGTGGGGCAGTCACACTGCTCGTCCACGGGGCGGGGATCGGTCTCGTAGCACTTATTGCTGAGGTGCATTATTCCGCTCCATGTGAAAACTGTTGCGTGACGGGCGTTTCGGCTCGGCATTACGCAGTCGAACATATCCACTCCGCGGGCAACGGCTTCGATTATATTGGAGGGAGTACCAACTCCCATGAGATATCTCGGCTTATTCACGGGCATATACGGTTCTACGACGTCGATTATGCGGTACATCTCCTCGGTCTCCTCGCCTACGGCAAGTCCGCCGATAGCGTAGCCGTCAAGGTCGAGCTTTGCAATGTCCTCCATATGCTTTATACGCAGGTCGTCAAAGGTGGAGCCCTGATTTATGCCGAAAAGGAGCTGCTCCTTATTTATAGTGTCGGGGAGGCTGTTGAGCCTTGCCATTTCCTCCTTGCAGCGTATGAGCCAGCGGGTGGTTCGCTCTATGGAATCCGCAACATACTTGTACGGTGACGGGTTTTCTATACATTCATCGAAAGCCATAGCGATAGTCGAGGCAAGATTTGACTGTATCTGCATACTCTCCTCGGGACCCATGAAGATCCTGTGACCGTCGATATGTGAGGCAAAGTATACTCCCTCTTCCTTTATTTTACGCAGCTGAGCAAGCGAGAACACCTGAAATCCGCCGCTGTCCGTGAGAATGGGCTTGTCCCAGTTCATGAACTTATGAAGTCCGCCCATCTGCTTTACAACATGGTCTCCCGGGCGGAGGTGAAGGTGATAGGTATTGCAGAGCTCCACCTGAGTTTTCAGACCTTTCAGGTCAACAGAGGAAATACCGCCCTTTATGGCTGCGGCAGTTCCCACGTTCATGAAGCAGGGGGTCTGAAAAGTGCCGTGAACGGTCTCAAAAGTACCTCTGCGGGCTTTTTTGTCTGTTTTAAGAAGTTTGAACATAGCTTCTCCTTTATGTGATAGGGGTAATGTCAGTCAAGGTCGAATTCCTTGCCCTGATCGGGGTTCCTGTCCTCGCGGCGTCCGTAGAAGCCGATAAGCTCTCCATTTGTGTTCCTTATTGCAAGTATGTACATATCCATATTGTTTTTCTTGTCATGGAGCGCAAATACCCTGTTGTTCTTGGTATCCTCCTTGAACCATTCCACGCTCATTACTACCTTGCTCATCATTTCCTCGTCCATAAGCGTGGAGAGAAGTCTGCCTGTCATGGGGGAAACGGGGGCGTAATACTTTATGGCGGCGGGATTTTCGTATATTATCCTGTAATCAAGGCTGCAAAGGACTATAGGTCCTTCCTCCGAATCTATTATCCCTCTGAAAAAATCATAAAGATCAATATCGTTCATTTTCATTTAAACTCCTTGGCTAAGTTATTTTATAATATGCACATACTGTCTCCGAAGCTGAAGAAGCGGTAGCGCTCCTCAACAGCGGTCTTATATGCGTTCATTGTGTTTTCATAGCCCATGAAAGCTGATACCAGCATTATCAGTGTGCTTTCGGGCAGGTGGAAATTGGTTATCAGTCCGTCTATGCACTTGAATTCATACGACGGATAGATAAAAATGTCGGTATATCCCTCATGCTCGGAAATATTTCCGTAAAAAGAGGCTACGCTCTCAAGAGTACGGCAGGTAGTGGTGCCGACGGCGATGACCCGGCCGCCGTTTTTCTTTGTCTCATTTATCAGGTCGGCAGTCTCCTTCGGGAGATAGTAGTGCTCACTGTGCATTTTGTGGTCGAGGACGTTGTCCTCTTTTACGGGACGGAAGGTACCCAGTCCCACATGGAGCGTCACAAATGCTGTCTTTATGCCTCTTGCGCGAAGATCGTCAAGCATTTCGGGAGTAAAGTGAAGTCCTGCCGTGGGAGCCGCCGCAGAGCCGAGCTCCCGTGAGTATACCGTCTGATAGCGCTCGCGGTTCTCCAGCTTTTCCTTTATATAAGGGGGGAGAGGCATCTGTCCCACGTCCTCGAGGGCTGTAAAGAAGTTGCCCTCACATTGGAACTGTACGATACGGTTTCCGTCGTTCTTGACCTCAGCGACTTCGGCAATGAGCCTGCCGTTTCCGAATGAAAAGCGTGTTCCGACCTTGGCTTTCTTGCCTGGACGGCATATTATCTCCCAGAGCTTGTCGCCCTTCTGCTCAAGTAGCAGAAACTCGATAAAGGTCTGGTTGTCTATTTTCTCGCCGTAGAGCCTTGCGGGAATAACACGCGAGTCGTTCATTACCAGCAGGTCACCTTCTTTCAGGTGGCCGCATAGATTATAGAAGTGGTCGTGGGTTATTGCTCCCGTCTTACGGTCAACACACATCATGCGTGAGGCATTTCGCGGCTCTATGGGAGTCTGCGCAATGAGCTCCTCGGGAAGCTCATAGTAAAAATCCGATTTAAGAAGTTCCAATTTTATTCTCCTTTTATTTTCAGAGTGCGGAGGTACTGCTTGTGCTCATCCGAAACGCGGAAGCTCTCAACAGCCTTCTGTATGGTCTTGTTGTGAGTCCACTTATCAAGGCACTTCTGCTCAATGTAAGGAATCACCTCATCGTAATTCTTGGCAAGTGCCGTTGCAAAGTACCACGCACGCATCATATTTATGTAATACTCATCTGAAATGACCGCTGTAACTTTGTCAGCATATTCAGTGAGAAAGCTTTCGCCGAGAAAATGCCGCATCAGTACGCCTATGGCAAATCTGATACTGTAGGTGAGCCCCGAGCTTATCCATTTATCCACATAGGGGATAAGCTCACTGCGGTGCTTTGCGAAAACCTTCGGACAAAGCTGGTCACATGTCGCCCAGTTGTCAACATATGGCAAAAAGGCTTCTGTCAGCATGATACAGCGTGAAAAGTCCTTCTCCTCCGATGTGATGAAAGCATGGAGCTGGTCCTCCTCAAAATATCTGTGCGGCAGCTCACAGAGAAATTCATCAGTATCACTGCGCTTCCGCATTTCCTTGGCAAGCTTCTTCAACTCGGGAGTTTTTATGCCGATGAAGTGGTCAGTGCTGTGGTCAGGAACGAGCTTCTGCATAAATACAGCGTATTTTTCATTTTTCATCCCGAAAAGGACCTCTTCTGTATCAGTGAGGATACTCATGGCTGCCGTCCTTTCAAATAATTTTTGTAAAATTTCCGAAAACTGTTGACAACACGCCGCTAAAGTGATATTATAGTTACAAGGTAGAGGCGCGGCTGCGAAAAGTACCTGTGCACGGGATCACCTGTCCTATGGTGTACAGCGAAAGGCAATGCCGCCGAAGAGCTGTCTTTGGTAAATTCAGCTCTGGCTGTATGCTCAACAGGCTTACAGCTGTCATCATGCTTTTGATGGAGAGCTATCGGCATATTCGTATATGATATGTCAACATTTCTATTATAACGCATGATGAGCCGGTTTGCAACCGGTTTTTATTATTTTCTGCAAATTTTTATTAAGGAGAGGTAAATATGAAACAGTATAATGTTGGTATTATAGGCGCTACGGGCATGGTCGGACAGCGTTTTGCAACACTGCTCGAAAATCACCCGTGGTTCAATGTAAAGGTGCTGGCTGCTTCACCGAGAAGTGCAGGTCAGACATATGAGGAGGCTGCCGGAAGCCGCTGGAAGATGGCAGTTCCCATGCCCGCTTCCATGAAGGATATGGTCCTTATGGACGCTACGGGCGATATCGAGAAGATCGCAGGCATGGTGGATTTCTGCTTCTGTGCCGTTGATATGAAAAAGGACGAGATAAAGGCTCTTGAAGAGGCTTACGCCAAGGCTGAGTGCCCTATCGTTTCAAATAACTCCGCTCACAGATTTACTCCCGATGTTCCTATGGTAGTTCCGGAGATAAATCCCGAGCACATCGAGATAATCAAGGCTCAGCGTCAGCGCCTCGGCACAAAGAGAGGATTTATCGCTGTAAAGTCAAACTGCTCTATACAGAGCTATGTTCCCGCACTTCACCCGCTCAGAAAGTTCGGTCTGAAGAATGTGCTTGCCTGCACATATCAGGCAATATCGGGCGCAGGCAAGAACTTCGAGACATGGCCTGAAATGGTGGATAACCTTATCCCTTATATCGGCGGCGAGGAGGAGAAGTCCGAGCAGGAGCCTCTCAAGGTATGGGGCGAGATCAGGGGCAATGAGATCGTTAAGGCAACAGTTCCCAATATCACGACTCAGTGTCTCCGTGTTCCTGTTTCAGACGGACATACGGCTGCTGTTTTTGTAAGCTTCGAGAACAAGCCTTCAAAGGAAGAGATACTCAAGCTGTGGGCTGATTTCAAGGGCGTTCCTCAGGAGCTTGAGCTCCCCAGCGCTCCGAAGCAGTTCATACACTACTTTGAGGAGAACGACCGTCCGCAGGCTAAGCTTGACAGGAACCTCGAAGGCGGTATGGCAGTTTCAACAGGCAGACTGAGAGAGGATACGCAGTACGACTACAAGTTCGTATGCCTCTCACATAATACATTAAGAGGTGCAGCAGGCGGCGGCGTGCTTCTTGCCGAGCTTCTTGCAGCTAAAGGATACTTTGATTAAGCTTCGCGGCATAAATGTAGGGAACGCCGCCCTCGACGTCCCATTCAGGACATTCTATTTTATGAAAGGAAAATAGCTATGAAGAACACTATTTTTACCGGTGCGGCAATTGCAATAATTACACCAATGAACGCCGACGGTTCTATAAACTACGACGAGCTCGGCCGCGTTATCGACGACCAGATCGCAAAGGGAACTGACGCTGTGGTTATCTGCGGTACTACAGGCGAGTCCGCTACCATGACCGACGACGAGCACCGCGACTGCATCAAGTTCGCCGTAAAGCACGTTGCAGGCAGAGTCCCTGTTATTGCAGGCGCAGGCAGCAACGATACACACTACGCTGTGGAGCTTTCAAAGGAAGCTGAAGCAGCAGGTGCAGACGCGCTCCTCCATGTAACGCCTTACTACAACAAGGCTACTCAGAAGGGACTTATCGCTCACTTTACAGCAATAGCCGACGCTGTAAATATCCCGATAATCCTTTACAATGTTCCCAGCAGAACAGGCTGCGGCTTTGACGTTGCCACTGTCAAGGAACTTGCAAAACACAGGAACATCGCCGCTATAAAGGAAGCAAGCGGCAATATCAGCTATGTTGCAAAGATAGCTGCCGAGTGCGGCAATGATATAGACATATACAGCGGCAATGACGATATGGTAGTCCCTGTTATGTCTCTCGGTGGAAAGGGCGTCATTTCCGTAGCTTCTCACGTTATCCCAAAGGAGATGCACGATATGGTGCAGCTTTGCCTCGATAACAACTTTGCTGAGGCTATGAAGCTCCAGTTAAAGTACCTTGATATCATAAACGATCTGTTCATAGAGGTAAATCCTATCCCCGTCAAGGAAGCTATGAACATGGTCGGCTGGAACGCAGGTCCCTGCCGCCTGCCTCTCTGCGAGATGACCGACGAGCACAGGGCTAAGCTCAGAGCTACACTTGCAAAGCACGGACTCATTAAATAATGCGTAATTCGGAATTGATATCCGTTCCGTCAGGGACACATTTATTCCAAATTCCTGATTTTCTCATTACGAATTAATAAAAAGGAAGTGTAAATTATGACAAATATAGCAATTTGCGGCGCTAACGGAAAAATGGGCAAAACGATCTACAACTGCATCAAGGAGCGCGAGGACTGCGAGGTAGTTGCAGGTATAGATATGTATACCGCGCAGTATGCGGATTTCCCAATCGTTGAAACTCCTGCACAGCTTCCCGTAAAGCCTGATGTTATCATTGATTTCTCAAATCCTGCGGTACTTGACGGACTTATCGAATACTGTATGTCAACAGGTACTCCCGTAGTTATCGGTTCTACAGGCTACAACGAGGCTCAGACAGCCAAGATAAAGTCGGCGGCACAGCATATCCCGGTATTTTTTACTTTTAATATGTCGCTCGGTGTCAATCTCCTTGTTCAGCTTGCGAAGAAGGCCGCTTCTATACTCGGCGATCAGTTCGACATCGAGATAGTGGAAAAGCATCACAATCAGAAGGTGGACGCTCCCAGCGGTACTGCCATAATGCTTGCCGACGCTATAAACGAGACTCTTGACAATTCAAAGCATTTCGTTTACGACCGCCATTCACGCCGTCAGAAGCGCGAAAAGACCGAGATAGGCATGCATTCTATCCGCGGCGGCACTATCGTAGGCGAGCATGATGTTATATTTGCAGGCCACGATGAAGTGCTTACACTTTCACATTCGGCGGCTTCCAAGAGCGTTTTCGCTGAGGGAGCTATAAATGCGGCGCTTTTCCTTAAGGACCAGCCCGCAGGACTTTATGATATGGCAAAACTGGTATAAGACACAATTCCCCTGATATAGCTTCTATGTCAGGGGATATCTTTTAGGAGAGATGATAATGCTTACACATACAGGAACACAGACGATAGAGACCGAAAGGCTCATACTCAGACGATTTGAATATACCGACTGTGATGCGGCATTCAAAAACTGGGCAAGCGACGAAAAGGTGCAGATGATGTACTCCGAGCCTACATACCGCACAAAAGAAGAGGTCAACGGACTCCTTGACAAGTACATCTGCAATTATGAACGCGAGGACTATTACCGCTGGGCGATAATAGGCAAGGAAGCAGGGGAGTGCATAGGTCAGATAGCATATTTCCTCGTTGACAGCAAGAACCACTTTGCTGAGATAGAGTACTGCATAGGTGAGGAGTTCCAGTGCAGGGGCTATGCTACGGAAGCTGCAAAGGCTGTGATAGCCTTCGGATTTGATAAAATGAACCTGCATAAGGTCCAGATCTGCACAAAGACCATAAATGCAAAGTCAAAAAGAGTCATCGAGAAGTGCGGACTGACCTACGAGGGCACTCTCAGGGATTATTTCTATATGAACGGTCAGTATGTGGGCAGACTTTACTTCTCGGTGCTGAGAGATGAATACGAAAGCAGGAGATAAATTATGGCAGATAAAGAAACACTTGAAAAGGTACGCGAAATATTTAAAAATGACCGCTTTGCCACGGAAATGGGAGCGGTCATAGACGATCTCGGCGACCATTACGCAAAGGTCAGCCTTGTTTTGAACGAACATCATAAAAACGCTGTGGGCGGAGTAATGGGCGGAGTTTACTTCACTCTTGCGGATTTCGCCTTTGCTGTCGCTTCAAACTGGCAGCAGGGAGGCGTTGTGGGGCTGAACTGTGACGCTTCCTTCATAGGAGTGCCGAAAACGGAGCGTATTATCGCGGAAGCAAGGCTCGTAAAGGACGGCAGGACGATATGCTGCTACAATGTTGAGATCAGGGACGAAAAAGACAATCCTATAGCTGCGGTGCAGTGCGTAGGTTTCAGAAAGGCGTAGAAAAGCCGCTGCTTATTGCAGCGGCTTTTCCCCCAATTCAGATCCTTTCCGATTTACGCGCATTTTTCTTTAATTTTTTTACTTCATACATCTTATCGTCGGCGAGCTTTACGATACTGTAAAGCGTGTCGCCCTCCTTGGCAACTGTGACAACGCTTCCTATACTTGCTGATATGGTATAGGGCTTCTGAAGAAGCTTGTTGATGTTGTCGAGAGCCATATTTATCTTCCGCGCCAGCGTCGCGGCGTCACTTTCTGTGGCGTTGGGACTGAAATATACGAATTCGTCACCGCCGAAGCGGGCGCATATGCAGTCCTTTTCGCAGCAGTTGTGTATTATGCTCGCTATGCGCTGTATTGCGAAATCTCCCTCATTGTGTCCGTAGTTGTCGTTGATGAACTTAAGGCCGTCCATATCTATGAAGCTTATCATTATCTGACTGCCCTTTGCGATACACTCCTTGAACATATCGTCGGCGATATTTATAAAGCCGTTGCGGTTATAGATATTGCAGAGCTGGTCGATGACGTACAGGCGGTTGAGCTCGTCCATAGCCTTGTTGAGGTGCGTGAGTTTGCGGATATTTTCCAGCGAGTTGCTCAGCACCATTGAAAGGGTGTGGCACAGCAGACTGTATGTAGGGAATTCGCTGTTTGTGAAGATATAGTATCCGAGACAGCGCTCGCTGAAATGCAGCGGCAGGAAATAGTTTACGCAGCCGCGCTGTTCAAAGCCCTCGGGGAACATATTCCTGCTGGGGAAGTAGCTTACGCTCCTGCGTTTGCCCTTGTCCCATATGAGGGGAGCTGTCATATATTCGGAGTAGGTATTCTGTACAAGTGCCGATGAAGCCGTAGGGAAGGCTTCCTGCCAGTCCTCGCAGAGACAGAGGGAGAACTTTTCACAGTCAAGCTCACCTATGAGGGAGCTGATGACGCTGAAGAATTCGGAAGGCTGAGTAGCCTCGGCAAGTCCTGCGGTAAGGCGGTTTATCATGTGGATATTGTTGTTGGTATCCTCGGATTTGCGGTATGTGAGCTTTTTGTACTCCCTGAGGTCATCGTTGCTGTCATTTTTGCAGCCGCAGCTCTCGGAGTAGGAGGGCTCTGCGTCAAGTATGACGCTGCGTTCCTGAGGAAGTCCCTCTATTACATTATATATCATCTGTGCAGCCTTTTCGCCTGCAAGGTAGAGAGGTCTCTTGACCGAGGTGATGGATGGCGTGGAGTTACGGGCGCTGAAGGTATTGTCAAAGCCTGTTACCATGACCTCATCGGGGACCTTGTATCCCAGCTTGTCCAAAGAGGACGCAACTGTAAGCGCCATACTGTCGTTGGCACATATGAAGGCGTCGGGGAGCTCAAGTCCTGATGCGGCGAACTCGTCAACAGCGAGCTTTCCGTCGTAGCTCTTGAAATCTCCGTAGAAAACACGCTTTTCATCAACGGTAAGACCGTTTTCTTCCATTGCGCTGATGAAAGCGTCGTATCTTGCCTTGCCCTCGGGGTTGCCGAGAGGTCCCGAAACATAGTTTATCACTTTTGCACCGTGGTGCTGTATTATGTGGTTGACAAGAGTTTTCATGACGCCGAAGTTGTCGATACTGATATCGTAGAATTCGGGATTTTCACGGCTCTCGAAAACGACCGCAGGAATTTTTGCGGCGAGAACACGGCTGAAAATGCGGTATCTCATTTCAGTGTCTCCGAAGGTGTTGGTCATGAGGAGCGCTCCGTCAAACTGAGTATAGTCGATAAGATTATATATACTGCTTTCGCCGAGGTCAAAGGTCGTGCTTCCGACCATTCCGCCGAAGCCCGCAACATAGGAGATGTTCATATTGTGTGCATAAGCGAAAGTATTGATACCTCTGAATATATTATACTGATATTCTTCGTCAAGACCAGAGACCACAACGACGATCTTTTTCGTTTTGCCGCTATCCATATGGCATATCCCCTCTTTACAGCATTTTGGTATATCAAAAACATATACGTCTACATTTATTATAGTACTTTTTCAATAAAAAATAAAGGGGAAAAATGATTTTTGTAGGAAGTTACATGAAATGGACTGCATTTTTGTGCACACCGATAATGGCGGGTAAAAATGAAGTGCCGAACAATTTTTCCGAGGAGGCAAAAGTGGTCAGACAATACGGTATTCTGAGAATTCAGGTAGTATTTTGTAAAATTATGATTACATATCGTATATGGAAAAAAGAGGCGTAAAATCGTTTCTATCAAGCTGCTGTGCTAAAGCGTTAGCACAATAGTGCTATAATTTTCGACAATCAGCGGCATGAAAAAGTGTGGAAATATAACGAAAAATAGAGAATGCATAAAAAACGCACGAATAAGCAAGCTAAAATGTGCAAAAAGAGCAAAAAATGAGCAAGGGTTTTTATTGTTAGCAAGAATTGACTTGTAATGTTCATAGAAATGTAATAAAATGAATACAAGAGCAAGGGAAAAGGAGGGACTCATGAGCACTATGGAGCTTGTGTGCTTTTCCCGAGCGAAAAGGATGAAAAATCACATACTTGGAAAGTGAGGAATGATCGACATGAAAAAGAGCATCTTCAAGAAGATCGTCAGCGCAGGCACGACCGCTGTTATGATCGCTGCAAGTGTTCCTTCCGTACCCGCAGTAGTACACGGTGCTGACCAGCAGGTAAGAGGAAACATCGGCGGCTATGATTATGAGATGTGGAATCAGAATTATACAGGTCAGGCTTCAATGAATCCAAGCGCAGGTTCCTTCACCTGCTCATGGAGCGGCATTGAAAACTTCCTGGCTCGTATGGGCAAGAACTTCGACAGCCAGAAGAAGAACTACAAGGCTTTCGGAAACATAGTTCTTACATATGATGTTGAGTACACACCAAGAGGAAATTCTTATATGTGCGTTTACGGATGGACAAGAAATCCTCTTATGGAGTATTATATCGTTGAAGGCTGGGGCGACTGGCGTCCACCCGGAGACGGAGCTGAGAGAAAGGGTACTGTAAGTCTTAACGGCAATACATACGATATCTGCAAGACAATGCGTTACAATCAGCCTTCTCTCGACGGTACAGCAACATTCCCGCAGTACTGGAGCATCCGTCAGCGGAGCGGTTCAGCTAACAATACAACAAACTACATGAAAGGCACGATTGATGTATCCAAGCACTTTGATGCATGGTCACAGTCAGGCCTTGATATGTCAGGTACACTTTATGAGGTATCTCTTAACATCGAGGGTTACAGATCAAACGGTCAGGCTAACGTAAAGAGCGTTACCGTAACCACAGGCGCTGAGGATACACAGCAGACCAACAATAACAATAATAACGACAACAATAACAACAACCAGTGGGGTTGGCCTTGGGGTCAGCAGAACGACAACAATAATAATAACAATGACAGCCAGGGCGGCAATGATGTCGAAGTTACAGGCGCTACCGAGGGTGTAGCAGCTCACCAGAACCTCAACTACAAATACGAAAAGGGCGGCAGCGGCTTTAAGGATGTCATGGGACCTTACTTCCGCCTCG
>NZ_CAMKRR010000068.1 GCF_946415235.1 uncultured Ruminococcus sp.
TCATATACTCTTTTATTGCACTATTTTTCGTTTACACAGAATTTGGGATTGACTCTTTTTTCATCAGTGGAAGCTTTACATTCGCAGTGAACATATCGCCGTCTATTAATACTTCAAATTCACCGCCGCAGGCTTCGGTAAAGCTTTTGGCTATTGACAGTCCGAGTCCGTTGCCCTCGGTAGTTCTCGACTTGTCACCGCGTGTGAATCTTTCGGTTATTTCTTCGGGTGAGAAGTCCATTTCTTCAGCGGATATGTTTTTTACTGAAATATAGGTATATTTTTCGTCGTTTTTCAGTGAAACGTATACCCTTGTCCCTTCCATTGAATACTTTAACGCATTATCTATAAGGTTCTGCAATACACGATAAAGCTTCTTTCCGTCAGCTATTATTGTTGCGGACTGAGATTTTATATCAGTGCGTACTTCCCTGCCTGACTGTGCTATCTTGTCAGACATATCCCCTATCACCTGTTTAGTCAGTATAACGGCGTCTATTTTTTCACTGTCAACATCTGTATGGCTTGTAGCTTTTGCAAGGTCAAAAAGATCTGATACCATAGCTTTTAGGCGGTCGGATTTCTGACTGATTATGGCTACATAGTCTTTTGCGGCGGGACTCATCTCCTCGGCAGACAGAAGATCAATATAGCTTATTATAGATGTAAGCGGAGTTTTCAGGTCGTGGGATACATTTGTGACCAGTTCGATCTTCATGCGCTCTGACTGAACCTGCTTGTCGACAGCACTGCGTATGCCGCCTGATATATTGTTCAGGTTATTGGTCATACCGTAGGCAGGCGACTTATCGGATACCATACGCGGTGAATAGTCACCTCCGTTCATATCAGCTATCTGCTTTGCAACTCCTGCGATTTCCACATGATCGCGTATGCTGAAAAAAACGTAGGAGATCAGCACAAAAAACGAAGCAAGGAAGAAGCTCTCAGCTTCACGTGATGAAAAGGCGAATATCGCAAAAAAGAACTCTGCGACAGCTGCTATTGCTGTTCTGATAATAAATCTTCTGAGAAAAATGTCTTTTTTCAGAGCGTTTTTCTCAACTCGCTTTATACTGCGGCATTTATGCTGAGTTCGTAAGAATTTTGCGGCTCTTTTTAACTCTTTCCATATAAAAGCGAATATTCTGCCTGTTAGTGTGGTTCTCCAGAAACTGCGGCATTTCAATCGAGTAACAAGCGTTATGAGGCAGCCGAGTACAAGAGCGTATACAGCTGTCAGTATGCTTCCTTCTATGACAGATATAGTGCCGAAGCTGTAATAATCTGCAAGGTCACTGTATCCGTATCTGTTTAAAACAATTTCATCCATGAACAGATATACAAATACAGCAGCGCCTATAATTAATGCGATAGGAAGCTCTGCAAAGATATGATCAGGCATGGAAAGTGTGAACTTCTTTTTCTCTGCGTTATATCCGCAGCAGAAGAGAAGGACTATGCCGACGATCACTCCTGCTATAGCAAGCGGTATCAGAGGCGTCATATCATTTACAGCTTTTCTGCTCGATTCTTCATTCTCTGAAATGCGGCTTTCGTAATCTGCTATCAGATCGTCTCTTGGCTTTATGCATACAGTTATGTCAGATGTATCGCCTTTTTCATTTATGAACTTGTTCTTATTAACCTTGATCCATTGGTGGCTTTCCTCATCATAGAACATATACATATCCGTATCTGTTAATTCGGATATATCCTCGTCTGAATAGTAATTCGCTGTAGCTTTTTCAATGCCGAACTGATCGATTGCTTCATAATCAGCTGATTCCGAAGAGAAATAGTCGTTGTTTATATATTCGGGCACAGGCATACTGCCGTCGAGCCTGTAGTATAGAGTAACGCCGTTTTCATCGGTATAGCTCTCCATTCCGTCTGTGTCCATATCATATACTGCCACAGCTGGTTTGGGAAAATTAAAACCTACGAAGAAATATGTCAGACCGTAATTTGTGGTATACCATGAGAACTCATGATCGTACCATCTGTGCATACCTTTGGGATAATTCACATCACGTCCGCTGACATATTCAGCGGAATAAGCGCTTTTCAGTTCTTCAAGCGGTTTGTTTGTATTTGTAAGTACTCTGTCGCCGCAGCTTGCGTAATATTCAAAATCAGGTGTATCTTCAAGCAGAAGCTTTCCGTTTTGGTCAATGAGCTCAAGTTCTGTGAGAGCTTTTCGCAAAGAGGCTTCCATTTGCTTTGAACAGGTAAACCTGCCGTTTTTATCAGTATATCTAAGGTAGATATTGCTTATTGCGAGCAGTCTGTCGTAAAGCCATGACATATCAGAACTGTAGGAAAAGCTTTCAATTCCTTCATCTGCGCTGTAGACCTTGTAATTTCGGGACATTTCCCTGTTTGCTATGTACAGCCCCTGAAAGACAGCTGCACCAACGAGAATACATGATATTATAAATGCAATGATACGCGATATACGCTTTTTCAGGATCATAAAAGTCACTCCTATTGTTTCTCCATTTTGTATCCAATGCCCCATACGACCTTAAGATAGCGCGGTTCACTGGGATTTATCTCTATTTTTTCTCTTATGTGGCGTATATGTACCATTACTGTATTCTCAATGGAATAGGAATCCTCGTTCCATACGCGGGAGTATATTTCCTCAGCTGAGAAGATCCTTCCTGCATTAGCCATAAGAAGCTCGGTTATCTTGTACTCTGTGGCTGTGAGCTTCACGGGGCTTCCATCTGCGGAAAGCTGTTTTGCGTCCCTGTCAAGAATAAGTCCGCCTATTCGTATTTCATTAGCCTTTTGTATACCGTCTGCAGCTCCCAGTGTGAGATAGCGGCGCAGATTGGACTGAACACGGGCTAAAAGCTCCATGGGATTGTAAGGCTTTGTGATATAGTCGTCTGCTCCCATGGAAAGTCCGAGTATCTTGTCACTGTCCTCGGATTTGGCTGAAAGTACAATGATAGGTATGTTCTTTGTGGCTCGAATTTTCATCATTGCCGACAGACCATCCAGCTTGGGCATCATAACATCTATAAGTATGAGCTGTATATCGTTCTGCATAAGAGAATCAATTGCTTCGAGACCGTTATATGCTTTGTAAACCTTATATCCCTCACGGGAAAGAAGTGTTGCGATAGCATTAACGATATCGTGGTCGTCATCGACCACAAGTATTGAAGAATTCAGTATATTTATCATGATAAAGTCCTTTCAGCGATAAAAATATAAATGTTCTTATATATTTTAACGCTCTCTTGTTCTTCTGTCAATATTATAACTGCCGATCCTTATTATAAAGCTGATGAAATTCTTATTTTTTTCTTAAGATCGGCAATCATGACCTATGAAAAGAGTATATTGTGTTTTTTTAGGTTTTATGGTATAATTTAAGAACATTTATTTTATTTACTCAGAAAAAGGTGATAATATGCACTTTGTTGAAGCAAAAGGAATACTTTCTGCTGCAAACGGTATCAATATATACAGAGGCTGCACTCACGGCTGTATCTACTGTGACAGCCGAAGCTCGTGCTACAATATGGATCATGCTTTTGAAGATATAGAGGTAAAGATAAATGCACCGCAGCTGCTTGATAAAAAGCTTGCATCAAAAAGGAAAAAGTGCATGATAGGCACAGGTTCCATGTGCGATCCGTATCTTCCTGCCGAAAAAGAGCTCAAACTTACTCAGCAGTGTCTTGATATAATAGAAAAACACGGCTTCGGAGCGGCGGTACTTACAAAATCAGACCTTATACTTCGTGATATTGACATTTTAGCTTCGATAAACGAACAGTCAAAGGCTGTAGTGCAGATCACCATGACTACATTTGACGAAGAGCTTTGCAGGATCGTTGAGCCGAATGTCTGTACTACGAAAAGGCGATTTGAAGCTCTTATGGAAATGAAAAAGAGGAACATCCCCACAGTTGTGTGGCTGTCCCCTTTTCTGCCATATATCAATGATAATGAAGAAAATCTTGCTGGGCTGCTTGAATACTGTGCCGAGGCCGAGGTCAAAGGAGTAGTATGCTTCGGTATCGGTCTGACTCTCCGTAACGGCAACAGAGAGTACTATTATTCTGCACTTGACAAACATTTTCACGGACTTTCCGATATTTACCGCCGTGAATACGGAAATTCATATGAAATAGTCAGCCGAAATAATAAAAAGCTTATGTCTATACTAAATGAATTCTGTGATAAGCACAATATGATATCCGACATAAATAAATGCTTTTCTTATCTTAACGATTACCCCGATAAATACGAACAGCTTTCGTTTTTCTGAGTTCCTGCGGAATTATACACATATCAGTAAAATAAAAAGAGCTCTCAGTTACCTGAGAACTCTTTTTGGGGTCGATGATCGCATCTGGTCTGAGTGACGGGACTTGAACCCACGGCCTCTACCACCCCAAGGTAGCGCGCTACCAACTGCGCCACACCCAGACAAGTGATCACTGCAATCAACGTTATTAATTATATCATGTTGATCTTCGTTTGTCAAGCTTTTTTTGAAAAATTATCATTTTTATTATTTTTTAATATAATACACGGCTAATTTTCGCTTTTTTTACAATATTATAAATTTTTGAAATGTATATTAAGCTCGTTTTCTATGGACAAATAAAAAAATATATGATATAATATGTTTTAAGGGAGCTGATGATATGCACAAAAATTTTAAAAATCTATTATCCTGCATTTTTTCGTGCAGCTTTATTTATTTATCACTCTCATGCTGTTCGATGGATGCTTTCGCTTCTGACGGTGCTAATGAAAAAAGCGTATCCAAAGGAGTAATAGTATTCGTTATGATAGCTGTATTTATTGTTACAGCTATAGCTTCAGGCTATATTTCATATAAGCTGAAAACTAAAAATATAAGGGAAAGTAAGGAAGATTCTTCGGATAACGACTAAAATACGTCTGGTGCTGTTTATGGATATTGATCTTTACATTGACTTCGTTTATCATGGCTTTTACAGACTTGAGGATATTGAGGAAAGATTTGAGGAATATCGTTTGATCGCTGAGGAGGCTGCAAAGGATATATCGGATGATGAGGTTGTACTTTATGCGATCTATGCCTTTGATGACAAGACACAGCGCTTCATTTACGCTAATTTTATGATAAAAAAGCTTAAGCTTGAGCATTACGCAAGAGTATGCCGCAGGCTTTCGCCTTTTTGTCGATTATTCTGTATCTGGAACGGTTAGGTGGAAAATATGCATTTAAAAAATATAATGGCTGCGGTTTTCTCGGCAGTCATAATATCAGGTGCGGGAATAGCCGTTAGTGCGGCTTCTTCAGAGAGCGCCTATACTATCGGAGATCATGTTTCGGCAGCTACCGAAGCTGCAACTTCGGCTAAAACATCTGTCAGCGGTACGACTGCTGCGGCTTCTTCAACAAATTCAGCTTTGACATCTGCTGATCCTTCTTCCATTACCACTGAAACAACGACCGAACCAACTACAGTAAAAACTTATGCAATTACTTTTCTTGACTTTGACGGCAAGGTTCTTACTTCTATTGATGTTCCCGAAGGTGAGAATATTGATTATGCTTCCATAGATACAAGTCCGCTACATGAATATCTTGATGTAAATACTGAAAAGGACTTTTCTTCATGGGATATTACTCCTTCCAGAGCTGATAAGGACTATACTATACACGCTCTTTCAAAAGTCGCAACTATATATTATAAGAAAAAGCCCGATAAATACAGATACTTTTCAACAAAAGGAAAGGTCAATCTTGATGGTTTGCAGGCTTTTATAGATGTTTCTGTTCAGACGCCGAAAAAGAACAAGGACGGTACTTACGTGGTCGAAAAGCAGACCATAGACATATCTTCAAGCTGTGTTGCGAAGCCTGCTGCTCTTTCATCGGCTTTTGCTTTGAGCGATAAGGCAACTATCTCTGTTTATCCTATAGGTGCTAAAAAGGCTCTGTGTTCTTTTGACATTATATGCTACCGCAATCTCGGAGATATCAATGAGGACGGAAATATAGATTCTGTTGATGCTTCAATGGTGCTTACGATATACGCTAATTTAGCTGCTTCAAGGACTTATAAGGCAACAGATCAGATGAAAAAGCTCTCAGATGTGAATATGGATGATAAGATAGACGCTCTTGACGCTTCTTATATCCTGAAATACTATGCTATAGCATCAACTGCAAAGGACGTTATGGACTGGGAGAATATCCTTGATTATGACAAAATATTAAAAAAATAATCCTATTTCCCTCTGCTTTTGCAGAGGGTTTTTAGTGTAAAATCACTTTTTTCTGTTTTCCTATTGAAATTTTACAAAGAATAATGTATAATTATAAGGTAATGCATTTGCGTAATTTCACTAATTTTTTAAAGGAGTGCTTATAATGTACAACGATCTTATGGATTCAATCGGCTTCGTAAGCAGCTATGATCCTGCTGTAGGCGAAGCAATGGGCAAGGAGCTTGCTCGTCAGCAGAGAAATCTCGAGCTCATCGCAAGCGAAAATATCGTTTCTCCCGCAGTTATGGCTGCTATGGGAAGCGTTCTTACTAATAAGTATGCTGAGGGTTACCCTGGAAAGCGTTACTACGGCGGCTGCCAGTGCGTTGACGAAGTTGAGGCTATTGCTATCGAGAGAGCCTGTAAGCTTTTCGGTGCCAAGTTTGCAAACGTTCAGCCTCATTCGGGTGCTCAGGCTAATACAGCTGCATATTTCGCAGTTCTTCAGCCCGGTGATACAGTTCTCGGCATGAGCCTTGCAGACGGCGGACATCTCACACATGGTTCACCTGTTAACCTTTCTGGTAAGTATTTCAATTTCGTTTCATACGGTCTTGATGATGAAACAGAGATGATAAACTATGATACAGTTCAGGCTCTTGCTAACGAGCACAAGCCAAAGCTCATCGTTGCCGGCGCAAGCGCTTATCCAAGAGCTATCGACTTCAAGCGACTCCGTCAGATCGCTGATTCTGTAGGCGCTCTTCTTATGGTCGATATGGCTCATATCGCAGGTCTTGTTGCAGCAGGCTGTCACGAGTCCCCTGTTCCCTACGCTGATATCACAACAACAACAACTCATAAGACTCTCCGCGGACCAAGAGGAGGACTTATCCTTACAAATGACGAGGCACTTGCCAAGAAGATCAACTCCGCTATCTTCCCGGGTACACAGGGTGGTCCTCTTATGCATACTATCGCTGCTAAGGCTGTATGCTTTGGTGAGGCACTCAAGCCTGAGTTCAAGGACTATCAGCAGAGAATAGTAAAGAACGCAAAGGCTCTTGCAGACGGTCTTGTAAAGAGAGGCTTCAACCTCGTTTCAGGCGGTACTGACAATCACCTCATGCTTGTTGATCTCCGTCCTTTCAGCATCACAGGTAAGGAGCTTGAGCACAGACTTGACGAGGTCTATATCACAGTAAACAAGAACGCTATCCACAACGACCCTGAGAAGCCTTTCGTAACAAGCGGTATCAGAATCGGTACTCCTGCTGTTACTACAAGAGGTCTCGGTATCGAGGAAATGGAAAAGATCGCTGAGTACATCTACCTCTGCGCTACAGATTTTGAGAACAAGGCTGACGAGATCCGTGCAGGCGTAAATGCTATCTGCGAGAAATTCCCGCTTTACAAGTAATCAATAGCTTTTAAGGGACGGACAGGCTGTCCGTCCCTGTATTTTTACATTATATATCAATTTATAACAAGGAAATAAACAATGGATAAAATCAAAAGACTTGAAGTAGACGAATTTTGGGCTGATTCATCTGTTATCGAAGCAGGAGATTATATTTTTGTCGGATATTGCATGGGAAATGAGGGGCAATCAATAGAAGCGCAGATAAGCGGTGCCTTTGATGTACTGAAAAGCAGACTTGCAATGGCAGGCTTAGAAATGGATTCTGTTGTAAAAATGGATTGCCTTTTCAAAAACATCAATGATCTGAATTATCTCCCCGATATCATAAAAAAGCACTTTAACGGAAAGTATCCTGCGAGAAAAGCTTACACAACCGATTTTATAAGAGAGGGCATTCTATTTCAGATAGTTGCTATTGCATTTAAAGGCAGTAATAATGAAATTACACATTAACTCGCTCTATCTTTGCGTAAAAGATATGGAAAGAGCAATAAAGTTTTACGAGGATTTATTTGAACAGACAGTTACTGAGACAAGCGATATTTACTCTGTTTTTGATATAAACGGTTTCAGATTTGGGATGTTTGCGTTTGAAAAGAAAAAAGAACCTCATATTTTCGGCAGCAATTGCTTACCAAGCATTAGTGTTGAAAGTCTTGAATGTCTGAAAGAAAAACTCAAGGATAAAGAAATATGTTTTCCGTTAACTCAAATTAAGAATAATTGGGTTGCCGAATTCATAGATTCCGAGGGGAATCATATCGAGATCACTGCACCTGTAAAATAAATAGAGAGGAGAAAAGCTATGTCCGCACCATTAGCTGATAAAATACGTCCCAAAACTCTTGCCGATGTAGTCGGTCAGGAACATATCCTCGCAGAAGGCAAGCCTCTGCGCCGCATAATCGAAAGCGGAACAGTTCCTAATATGATATTCTACGGTCCGTCAGGTGTCGGAAAGACCACTGTCGCACGTATAATCGCTGAAAACTGCGGAATGTCACTGTATAAGCTCAACGGCACCAACGCTTCCCTTTCCGATATCAAGGACGTTGTTGCCGATATAGGCACATTCGGCAGCGAGAATGGTATTCTTCTCTATCTCGACGAGATACAGTACCTCAACAAGAAGCAGCAGCAAAGTCTCCTTGAATACATCGAAAACGGCGATATCACGCTTATAGCTTCAACTACGGAAAATCCTTATTTCGCCATTTTCAACGCAGTAATAAGCAGAAGCACTGTATTTGAGTTCAAGCCTGTTACTGCCGAGCAGCTGATACCTGCTATAAAACGAGCTTTCAATATCATGTCCGAAGAAAACGGATATGTGATCGAAGTTTCAGATGATATAATTACTAAGATCGCTTACAGCTGCGGCGGTGATGTCCGTAAAGCTATAAATACTGCCGAGCTTGCTGTTGTATGCGGCGAGCCGTCTGACGGCAAGGTCGCAATTACAGAGGAGTCTCTTGAAGTTCTTGCACAAAGAAGTAATATGCGGTATGATCGTGACGGTGACCAGCATTATGATATATTATCGGCATTCCATAAATCTGTGCGCGGTTCTGACGAAAATGCGGCTCTCCACTATGCGGCTCGTCTTATTGAGGCGGGAGATATAATATCTTTGTGCAGGCGTATGCTGTGCATCGCTTCCGAGGATGTAGGTCTCGCCTACCCTATGGCTGTTCCCATTGTCAAGGCGTGTGTCGATTCTGCACTCCAGCTTGGTCTTCCCGAAGCAAAGCTTCCTTTAGCGGAAGCCATAATCCTTATGGCTACAGCTCCGAAATCCAACAGTGCCTGCATGGCGATCGACGCAGCACTTGAAGACCTGAAAAGCTGTGATGCACTTGATTTCCCACGGCATCTGCAAAATGTTCATTACGACGGAAAAGGTGCAAAGGTCGTGGGACAGCATTACCTCTATCCTCATGACTTTCCGGATCACTACGTCAGACAGCAGTATCTTCCCGATGCTATCTCGGATCATGTGTATTATAAATTCGGAGATAACAAGCAGGAACAGTCGGCTTATCAGTACAGACTTAAATTACTGGATAAAACTAAAAAATAAGCAATATAGTCCGTGTGAATGCGCGGACTATTGTCAACTTACATAAAATATATGTTTTCTGCTGTAATTATTTATTCTTGACAAAACATAAAAAAAATGGTATAGTAATTAAGTAGAGTACAATTGTTCACCGTAGGCGGACGTTTTTATTCAATAATTATTAGGGTGATTTATTATGGATACAAAATCACAGCTTATAGTTGCCGATTCAAAAATACTTCCCGAAGTCTTTACAAAGGTCCTTGAGGTCAAGAAGCTCATGGCGCAGAAGGGTGAAAAAAGCTTTGCTTCTGCCTGCAAGCGCATCGGTATTTCAAGAAGTGCTTATTATAAGTATAAAGACAGCGTTTTTTCTTATGAGGAGCTTTTTAACAGAAAGATAGTCAATATCTATCTTCTGTTGAGCGACAGTCCCGGTATCCTTTCCAGTGCTCTCGTGTTTCTTCATAATCTTAACGCTAATATTTTGACTGTTAATCAGAGTATCCCTGTGGATGGCGCAGCAGCAGTCAATATTTCACTCAGACTTACGGGCGAATCCGAAAGCGAGCTCGCTCAGCTTAATTCAATTACAGAACTTGACGGTATTTTAGAGTGCAAGATACTCTCTGCCGAATAGTTTACGGAGGTTTCTTTTTATGTCAGTTAAATTTGCGGTTTTAGGTCATGGTGTTGTTGGTTCGGGCGTTGTCGAGCTTTTCTATAAGAACAGGAAAAGTATCGAAAAACACGCAGGTACTGAGATGGATATAAAATATATCCTTGATCTCAGAGATTTTCCTGATTCTCCTTACGCTGATAAATTCACCAAGAACTTTGAAGATATAGTCAACGATGACGAAGTCGTATCGGTCGCTGAGTGTATGGGCGGCGTTGAGCCTGCATTTTCTTTCGTAAAGGCTTGCCTTGAAAAAGGAAAAAGCGTATCAACTTCCAATAAGGAGCTTGTTGCGGAGAAAGGCGATATTCTCCTGAAAACAGCTAAAGAGCACAACTGTAATTTCTTCTTTGAAGCCAGTGTCGGCGGAGCTATCCCGATAATCCGTCCCCTTCACAGATGTCTTGCTGCAAATGATATCTATAAGGTTGCAGGTATACTTAACGGAACGACTAACTTTATACTTACAAAGATGTATAATGACAATATGCCTTTCAAGGAAGCACTTGCCCTTGCTCAGAAGCTCGGATATGCCGAAAAAGATCCGACTGCTGATATCGAAGGTCACGACGCCTGCAGAAAGATCTGTATAATTTCTTCACTGGTATTCGGCAAGCACGTTTATCCCAAGAGTGTATACACAAAAGGTATCACTGACATTCAGCTCTGTGATGTTGAAGCTTCCGACGTTTTAGGATATGCTATAAAGCTTGTTGCCTCCGTTTCAAAGCTTGATAACGGCAAGATACTGCCTGCTGTAATGCCTATGCTCGTTTCTTATGACAGCATAATGTCGGGTGTAAATGATGTATTCAATGCTGTTCTTGTTTTCGGAGACGGAATAGATCAGACAATGTTCTACGGCCGCGGCGCAGGAAAGCTTCCTACTGCAAGTGCTGTAATGGGAGATGTTATTGAAGCTGTAAAGCACAAGGTAACAGTATTCTCTCAGACATGGGAGCCTTCTTCTGACGATTCCTTTGTTGAAAAGATAGACAATTTCTCATCACGCTGGTATTTCCGTGTTCCGTCAGGTTCCGATATCGGCGGAGTTGAGGTCTACAATAACGAGAACGGTCTTTCATATGTAACGACTGAGAAGCTTACCTTCGCAGATGCTAAGGCAAAAGCTCAGAAGCTCGGAGCTCTGGCTTGCTTCCCTGTTTTTGAATGATAAAAAAATTTACAGCCCGATATGATCGGGCTGTTGTTATAGTAATAAAAAGCAGTATGACGCATATCATACTGCTTTCTTTTGTATTTCGGATATTACTTTTTCTTCTTTTTGCTGTTTGAATTTGAAGTCTTCTTTACAGGAGCTGCACTTTTCTCCGAAGCTGCTTTTTCTGCAACTGCTGCTTTAACAGGCTTGTTTGATGATTCAAGAGCCTTATAAGCTACTGCTGCAAGCGCTGCACCGATAAATGGTCCGATAATGAATACCCATAGACTGCTGAGAGCATCACCGCCTGCAACGAGTGCAGGTCCGAGGCTTCTTGCAGGGTTTACAGATGTACCTGTAAGACCGATTCCGAAGATATGAACGAGTGTAAGTGTAAGACCTATAATAAGTCCGCCGAATGAGCCGTGATTTGCTTTCTTTGAAGTTACGCCAAGAATTGTCATAACAAAAATGAATGTGAGTATGATCTCAACAATAAGTCCTGCGCCTGAGCTTCCGTTTACGCCTGCAAGTCCGTTTGCACCGTAACCGCCTGTCTGATCTTCGACACCGCCGAGGTCAAAGATGAGCTTCAGTACTCCTGTACCTGCGATGGCGCCTACGCACTGTGAAACGACATATCCGATAAAATCGGTGAAAGTCATTCCCCCGCTGATAAGAACTCCGAGTGAAACTGCGGGATTGATGTGACAGCCCGAGATGTTGCCGATACAGTAAGCCATACCGACAATTACGAGACCGAATGCCAGTGCGGTAAGAATGTAGCCGCATCCGTTAGCTGAGTCGCATCCGACGAGCATAGCTGTTCCGCATCCGAGAAGTACAAGTACAAATGTACCGATAACTTCTGCAACGTATTTTTTGATTGATTCCATTATATTGCCTCCTTAAAAATGTAAATATTGCGGACGAACCGTTAAATCAATTATATCATCGTTTATGGTTTAATGTCAATATTTTCTAATAAAATAGCCAAAAATAATTTGTTAGTCGGAATAAACATCAGCTTATCTGTGTCGGTTTTGTATCGGGATACTTTTTCTTATCGCCTATTATACCGTAGATCACAGCCGTTGCAAGTCCGAGAACGATCAGTGCTATCTGTATTGCTGCAAATGCTTCGGTAAGCTTATACATAGCGCTTGTAAATGCAGTAAATACAGCCGCCTGCTTGATCGAAAACGAATCGTAGTATCTGGTAGCAATAAGATATATACTTGGTACAGCACCTATAATCCCTGCGATCATTGCAGAGATACCGCACCAGTACATAGCAGTCATGCGCTTTTTTCTGTTGATAATAATTAGAAGGACTATCAAAAAGATATTAAAGCCGATCGCAGCTGCCGTAAGGATGAGTCTGTTTGAATAGAGCCTTGCAGCCTTCTTTAGGATACCTTTGCTGCTCATTGCCGAAAACTTATATACGTCACAGAATGAGCCGATCGTCAAGTAGGCGTTATCTTTGGTATTGCTTAATTTTAGATCGAAGTTTTCATCCTTCTCGTAGTTGTTTTTGTCGGCAAAATCATTAAAAAAGGTATCTATACTGTTTTCAAGGGCCTTATTCTGCGGCCGTACAGCTGACATTACTCCGTTTCCGTCAACAGCTTCAAATGCAGAGTCTATGATGGCTTCTTCAAAGCTCCTTATATACTCCTGATCTATGGGGGCCATGTATACTTCAGCGGGAATTCCCGTTGAATTGTATTTATCGGTGAAGTATTTCTCCAATTCTGAATATACCTTGGATTCAATGTTGTTTTTCTGTGCCAGATTTTTCAGCTTTGACGGAGTTGCATTGATATCCATCAACAATAAGGCGGAAGTTGCGATTATCGTGAACACAAGGATCACAGAAACTATCAGAGAAGGGATATATGAGACAGGTTTCTTCATTTTTTATCCTCCTCTGCTTTATTATAGAACTTTTTTGCTGTAGGTTCGCAGACAACAGCGAGCCTTTCATCGGAGCTGCCGAGAACATCTTTTTTGCAGGTATATAAAGTCAGCTTTGACGTTTTCGATGGTGAAACATACTTGCTTTGTTTTTTGTTGAATACGAAGATTTCCTTGACTGTATATTCAAATTCACCGTAATTGGTCTTTAAATATATCTTATCGTCTGTCTTTATCTTATCCAGTTCGGCAAAAAATGTGTCCTGATGTGCACTTATTACTGTATTTCCGTCATCTCCTATCACGGCCGAGCTTGACGCCTGACAAGCGCCTCTTTCGTACAGCTCGGAGCTGCTTCCCCAGTATACAGGGATCGACGACTCAAACGCTCCTGCCGAAAGAAGTGCATACATTTCACCGAACTTTGGACGAACGATCTCACCTTCTTCAAATGTTTCACCATCGTATTCGGAGATTATGTCGTTTTCTTTTATAATAAGTCCCGAGCTTGCAGAATCGGGAGTGTTTTTCAGATTATCCATAAATGCAAGATTGAAGTATACCTTAAGCTTGTCGGCAGGCTTTATCATAGCTGCTATCAGTATGCCCACACAGATAAACAGAAGGATAAACGGAGTCACAATATGGATGATAAGTCTGTCTTTTGCTTGTTTTTTGTTCATTTAGTTCTCCGTTTCATTCTTTTTCATTCGGCGAATGAGCATAAATGCCGAAGTGATACCGATACCGATAAATGCAGCAGAAGCTGCAAGAAGTCCTCTTCTGTCATAGCCTGTATCATCAACGGCGACACCTGCTGTCGATACGTTGAGGAGCTCTCCCTTATCGTTTCTCATTGCAACAGTAAGAGAGTCATCCGTTATTTCATCGACCGTTATATTTAAACCCATCTGACCTGCGGCTTCGGAAAGCTTCTCAACGACTTTAAGCTTCTGTTCGGCGGGACTTTGCTTTATAATAGCTCTGTATTCCTCTGGACTCAGGTCGTCGATTATAGCCTGCTGCTGTTCGGGGGTAAAGCTGTGCACATACGCCATTTTATCATCATAAGACATACTTATGAATTCCTCACGGCTTATTCTTGTAAAAGTTGAACCGTCAGAAGCAGTAAGAGTGATGCCGCTAACTACCTGCTGATCATTGCCTGTCGCAGTTTCCTGCTGTGATTCTGTGGGAGTTTCTGCTGTAGTTGCTGTCGTTACAGGAGCGTTGGGCTGCTGTGGTGCGGTGTCTATGATCTGACTTCCCGAGGCATGAAGATAAGCAATGGCTTGATCCAAAACTTCCGAAGGGTATTTTTCGGGATTTGCGTAATATGCATTGTATCCTGTACTGATATCATCTTCCGAGTAACCATATGCTCTTGCAACAGCTGCAACATCATCGACTGTAGTGGCCATTGCGGATAAACCAAAAGCATAAGAGCTTATTATCGAAGCTGTAAAAAATGAAATATAAGCGCAAATTTTTTTTATATTCATAAAAAATACCTCCATACTTATACATATGTTTATTATAACCTTTTAACACGTAAATGTCAAGGTTACATACATATGAAAGATTTTCCGCCGATATAAAACAAAAAAGCCTTACGCAAAACGTAAGACTTTTTAAGCGTGCCTGGAGGGATTCGAACCCCCGACCTACTGGTTCGTAGCCAGTCACTCTA
>NZ_CAMKRR010000069.1 GCF_946415235.1 uncultured Ruminococcus sp.
GGCGGATTATGTGGTAAAAATACCTATGAGCCGCGGGGTGGACTCGCTCAATGTTGCCGCCGCCAGCGCAGTGGCTTTCTTTCAGCTGAGCAGAAATATATAACAGCCCACAACGGCGGGATATACGCCTATGTTCCCCTCTTTATATATGTTGCATATAAATGTCACACAATTTTTGTTACAATCTGTTACAGCGCGGTTACAAACAGCAATAAACGATAAGAACAGAACAATATTTGTCTTGTTTTCCCCAATTCTTTATTGTATAATAATTACAGATAATACAGTGGACATATATGTACAGTGTTCAAATGAGATTACAAAGTGCTTTCAAACTGTATTATTTGATTACAAATTGGAAACACCAAATCATTATGCATTACCGCTGCTAAAATATGTTACAGGACATAAACATGAATAGAAGCAAACCTTCCCTGACGGTATGCATATATGACATAAAGCTGCATACTCTCACCCTATGTTATGCAGCAAGTCGGTTGGTTCGGCTTCCGACCTTGGCAGAAAAGGCAAGAACGGGATCTATGATCTCGTTCATCTGACCAATTCTATCTGCGGAGACAGCTCCGCAAATTAAGTATGATTGTACCACCTCTCTGAATAATAGATAAGAAAGTCCCTCTTATGACCGAGGGGACTTTCTTATTTCAGACAAAAAGCCCGAAAGCTTTCATTTATTGAATGCTTTCGGGCTTTTATCATACCGTTGTGTTCAGCCTTTATGATATTACGGCGTTTTTCATTTCCTTTATGTACTCGCCAACGTATTTCGCAGCGTCTTTTCCGTGCTTTTCGATAAGCTTTATTATAGCCGAGCCCACGATAGCTCCGTCAGAAAGAGCTGCCATAGCCTTTGCCTGTTCGGGCTTTGAGATACCGAAGCCTACTGCACAGGGAACGTCCGTATTATTACGCACGAGCTTGACAAGATCGCCTATATTCGTTGTGATCTCGCTTCTCTCACCTGTAACTCCGAGACTTGATACTATATATATAAAGCCGCTTGCTTCCTTGGCTATCATTGCGATACGGTCCTCTGAGGTAGGCGCGATCATGGAGATAAGGTCAACTCCGTACTGCTTGGCAACATCGGCAAATTCGCCCTTTTCCTCATAAGGAAGATCGGGAAGTATGATACCGTCAACTCCCGCTTCGCAGCATCTTGCCATGAAGCGCTCAGCGTCGTATGAATATACCACATTTGCATAGGTCATGAATACAAATGGTATCTTAACATCCTTGCGAAGCTCCTTTACAAGCTCAAAAACCTTGTCTGTGGTTACTCCGCCTGCAAGAGCGCGGATGTTTGCTCCCTGAATAACAGGGCCTTCTGCAGTAGGATCGGAGAAAGGTATGCCAAGCTCGATGAGGTCTGCGCCGTTTTCCGCAGCAGCTCTTACTATCTTTGCGGTAGTCTCAAGGTCGGGATCACCGCAGGTCACGAAAGGTATGAAAGCCTTTCCGTTTGCGAAAGCAGCTCTTATATTACTCATGGATATCCTCCCCTCTGTAGCGGGCAATGGCAGCGCAGTCCTTGTCGCCGCGTCCCGAAACAGTTACAATTATTATCTTATCCTTGTCCATAGTCGGTGCAAGCTTCATAGCATATGCGATGGCGTGAGCCGACTCGATAGCAGGGATTATGCCCTCTGTACGCGAAAGGTACTCGAAAGCGTTTACCGCTTCGTCATCGGTAACAGGCACATATTCCGCCCTGCCGATATCGTGGAGATGTGCGTGCTCGGGACCTACTCCGGGGTAGTCAAGACCTGCGGAGATAGAGTAAACAGGAGCTATCTGACCGTACTTATCCTGACAGAAATAGGACTTCATACCGTGGAATATGCCTATTCTTCCCGTATTTACCGTTGCAGCAGTCTCGAATGTGTCGATACCTCTGCCCGCAGCTTCACAGCCTATAAGGCGTACTCCCTCATCGGGAATGAAATGATAGAAGCTTCCGATAGCGTTTGAACCGCCGCCTACACAGGCAATGACCGCGTCGGGAAGCCTGCCCTCTGCTTCAAGTATCTGAGCTCTCGCCTCACGGGAGATAACAGCCTGAAAATCGCGGACTATAGTCGGGAACGGGTGCGGTCCCATAACAGAACCGAGACAGTAATGAGTATCAGAGATACGTGATGTCCACTCGCGCATAGCCTCGGAAACTGCGTCCTTGAGGGTAGCTGTTCCGCTCTTTACGGGGATAACGTCAGCTCCGAGAAGTCTCATGCGGTAAACGTTGAGCGCCTGACGCTTTGTATCCTCCTCGCCCATAAATACCACACATTCCATATCAAGGAGAGCAGCGGCAGTAGCAGTCGCAACTCCGTGCTGACCTGCGCCCGTTTCGGCAATAAGGCGTGTTTTTCCCATTTTCTTGGCAAGCAGAGCCTGTCCGAGAACATTGTTTATCTTGTGTGAGCCTGTGTGGTTGAGATCCTCGCGCTTGAGGTATATCTTAGCTCCGCCGAGCTCTCTTGTGAGCTTATCTGCGCGGTAGAGCAGCGAAGGTCTGCCTGCGTAATTATTGAGGAGCTCTGTGAGCTCACGGTTGAAATCGGGATCGTTTTTATAGTGGTCGTAAGCCTTTTCAAGCTCTATGACCGCATTCATCAGCGTTTCGGGGATATACTGTCCGCCGTGAACGCCGAATCTGCCTTTTGATTCTGACATAATATCTGTCCTTTCATTATTAAATGTATTTAAAGCTTTCGCAGGATATCAAGAGTATGATTGGATACGCCGATCATATCCTGCCTTTCGCATATTGAAAAATGATAATCCATCCACTTTTCAAATGTATCATCATCCATTTCGTCTATGCACTCGCGCATATAATTGGTCATTCCGTCGGAAGCGATCAGCTTTATACGCTCGGCATTTACTGCACTGTCAAGCTCGTCTATCTCCTCTGTCCTTACCATGGAAAAGATATCCTTCGGTTCGCTGATGCAGTGCCAGTCGGGAGCTGTCATATCCTTTTCAAGTACCTCTTTCAGATGGCCGTGCATAAATGCGTATTGAATGATACACGCCTCGTTCATGCAGTAGGCAGCAAATATGATACCGCCCTGCTTTGTAACTCTGACAGCTTCCGAAAGAGCCTTAAGCTTGTCATCCCTTGTATACAAATGGTACATAGGACCGAGAACAAGGGTCATATCAAAGGTATTGTCCTCAAAGCGTGACAGGTCAAGAGCATTTCCCTGCATCACATCAATGATTTCACTGCCGTCAAGCTTGCCTTTAAGGACATCAATGTTATGCTCAACGAGCTCCAGAGCCGTAACTCTGCTGCCTTCCCGTGCAAGTGGGATACTGTACCTTCCCGTACCTGCGCCGACTTCAAGTATTTCCGCATCTGTCCTGCCTTTCAGGTACTCATGGATATACTTCATAGTCGTTATGTATTCGACCCTACCATGCTTTGACAGAAGCCTTTCGTCCTCGTTTATGCTGTTGTAGAAGCTTTCAAGAAAATCCATGGGATCATCTCCTGTATCTCGCAGCTCAGGCGTTCCTTACCGCTTCCGCAAAGGCCGCCATTTTCTCAAAGTCCTTGAAGCCCTCCGTTTCAAGACATGAGCTTGCGTCAAGCGCGTATGGGCTGAGAGCCTTTATGGCTTCCGCTGCATTTTCGGGAGTTATCCCGCCTGCAAGGAAGAAATCACGCTTTATGCCGCTTATGAGGGACCAGTCAAAGACCTCTCCCGAGCCTCCGCCCGAATCAAGAAGAACATAATCCGCACATGAGCTTTCCGCCCTCTCGCAGTCAGCCTTGCATTTTATCCTGAAAGCTCTTATTACAGGTATACCCATGCTTTTCAGAGCCTTTATGTCCTCCTCGCTCTCGTCGCCGTGGAGCTGAGCGATCTTTATTGCTCCGCACTTTACGGCAGCAGCTATATTCTCAACAGTCTCGTTCACAAAAACTCCCACGGGGATCACCCTTTTATCAAGAAGCTTCGTGAGCTCCGCCGCTTTTTCGGGCGAAATATAACGTCTGCTATTCTCTGCGAAAACATAGCCGATATAATCGGGAAGCAGCCTGTTTGCGTACTCTATGTCCGCTTCGCGCCTGAGTCCGCACATTTTTATCTTAGTCATATTATCCTTTCAGCTCTGCGAGCTTTGCCTTTTTGTCAGCCGCCCTCATAAGAGTCTCACCTATGAGCACGGCGTTCACGCCTGCTTCACGCAGAAGCCTTATATCTTCCGCATTACGCACACCGCTCTCGGAGACGAAGCTCACAGCTGCGGGAGCAAGCTCCCGCAGCCTGCGGCTGTTGCCCGTATCTACGGAAAAATCCTTGAGGTTGCGGTTATTAACGCCTATGATGCGCGCTCCTGAGGCAACAGCCGTGCGAAGCTCCGCTTCGTCGTGAGCTTCGACGAGAGCCGATATCCCAAGTTCATCGCATATGCCGATATATTCGCTTATCTGCTGCTGCGAAAGAATAGAACAGATAAGGAGAACGGCCTTTGCGCCGAGGAGCTTTGCTTCGTATATCATGTAATCGTCTACCGTGAAGTCCTTGCGTATGCAGGGTATGCTTACATTTGCAGCTATCTCGCGAAGATAATCGTCACTTCCGAGGAACCATTTCGGCTCTGTGAGCACAGAAATGCAATCAGCACCTGCTGCCTCATACTCCTTTGCAATTTCAAAATAAGGGAAATCCTCTGCGATGATGCCCTTTGATGGAGAAGCCTTCTTGCACTCGCAGATAAAGGCTATATCATCCTTTTTCAGTGCCTTTTCAAATTCAAAGCCGCCTTTCGGGAGCTCCATAGCAAGCCTTTTTATATCATCTGCGGAGACATTTTCCTTAGCCGCCGCAACACGCTCGCGGGCGTAGTCTGCAAGCTGGTCGAGAATAGTCATACAGCACCTCAGTTCTTTGACTCTGCAATAAATTTATCCATCAATGCAAGTGCAGAGCCGTTGTCTATGAGCTCGGCAGCCTTTTTGATACCGTCAGCCATCGTATCAGCCTTGCCGCCGATATATATGGCAGCGCCCGCATTGAGCAGTACCGCATTTCTCTTGTGTCCCTTTATGCTGCCGTCAAGTATGCCGCGCGTGATAGCTGCATTCTCCTCGGGAGTACCGCCCTTGAGGTCATCCTTGGTGCAGCGCTCGAAGCCGAACTGCTCGGGAGTTATCTCGTAGTTCTTCATCCAGCCGTCCTTATACTCGCATACCACAGTCGGAGCGCTCAGTGATATCTCGTCAAGCTTATCCGTGCCGAAAACTACCATGCCGTTCTTTGAACCGAGCTTCATGAGGACTTCCGCAACAGGCTCAAGGAGAACTCTGTCGTAAACGCCGAGAAGGTGATGATTCGGGCAGGCAGGATTGGTAAGAGGTCCGAGGATATTGAATACGGTACGGAAGCCGAGCTCCTTTCTGATAGGACCTACATATTTCATGGAAGTATGGTACTTCTGTGCGAAGAAAAAGCAAAATCCCACGTTTTCAAGGAGCTTTCCGCACTTCTCGGGTTCAAGGTCTATATTTGCCCCGAGAGCCTCAAGGCAGTCGGCAGTTCCCGAAAGTGAGGAAGCAGCGCGGTTTCCGTGCTTCGATACCTTTATGCCCGATGCAGCGATGACAAATGCGGAGGTCGTTGAAATATTGAAGCTGTGTGCGTTGTCGCCGCCTGTTCCGACTATTTCAAGGAGATCCATGTCGTTTTCGAATTTTACTGCTGCGTCGCGCATTGCAGCCGCACAGCCTGTTATCTCGTCTATAGTCTCAGCCTTTGTGCTCTTGGTGGAAAGAGCGGAAAGAAATGCCGCATTCTGTGTGGGAGTGGTCTCTCCTGCCATTATCTCCGATATTACCTGATATGCCTCATCGTAGGTGAGGTCTTCCTTGTTTACTATCTTTACGATCGCTTCTTTTATCATAGTGATTACCTCCAAAAAGTATCTTTACATTTCAATGAAATTCCGCAGCATAATGTGTCCGTCGGGAGTCATTATCGACTCGGGGTGGAACTGAACGCCGTATATCGGGTATTCCTTATGCTGTACCGCCATTATCTCTCCGTCGTCCGCAACTGCCGTAACATCGAAGCAGTCAGGGATCGTATCCGCGTCTGCCGCAAGCGAATGATATCTCGCCACGGGAGCTCCCTCGTCTATTCCCCTGAAAAGAGGACTGTCATTCATGAAGCTTATAACGGACTGCTTTCCGTGCATGAGCTGCTTTGCGTAAGTTACCGCAGCTCCGTAGGCTGCACATATAGCCTGATGTCCGAGACACACACCGAGAGTCGGTATCTTTCTGCACACCGTCTTTGCAGCCTCTATTATTATTCCTGCATCCTCGGGACGTCCGGGACCGGGGGAAAGGATTATCCTGTCGGGATCGAGCTTTTCTATCTCCCCCACTGTCATCTCGTCATTTCTTATGACCTTGATATCAGGCTCTATAGCGCCTATCATCTGATAAAGGTTGTATGAAAAGCTGTCGTAATTATCAATGAGAAGAATCATATTTCCGCCTCCTCCGCAAGTTTAAGAGCATTTACAACTGCCGCAGCCTTGTTTATGCACTCCTGATATTCCTTTTCGGGTACTGAGTCCGCAACTATTCCTGCGCCGCTCCTTACGAATACCTTGCCGTTCTTCTTGTAAGCGATGCGGATAGCGATACAGGTATCGAGGTTGCCCGTAAAGTCGATATAGCCTATTGCTCCGCCGTAGATACCGCGCTTGTTGTTTTCAAGCTCGGCAATGAGCTGGCAGGCGCGTATCTTGGGAGCTCCCGAAAGAGTACCCGCAGGGAGCACCGCGCTTACCGCGTCAAGTCCGTCAAATTCATCTCTTATCTCGCCGCGTACCGTAGAGCCGATATGCATTACGTGGGAATAGCGCTCTATACTGTGGAGCTTTTCCACCTCTACACTGCCGAACCTGCTTATCTTGCCGAGGTCGTTTCTTCCGAGATCGACAAGCATATTATGCTCTGCAAGTTCCTTTTCGTCCGCAAGCAGATCGGCTTCAAGAGCCTTGTCCTCTGCCTCTGTCTTTCCGCGGGGACGTGTTCCCGCAAGGGGGAAGGTGTGAAGCACTCCGTCCTCAAGCTTTACGAGAGTTTCGGGAGAAGCTCCTGCGATCTCCACATCTGTTCCCGAAAAATAGAACATATACGGTGACGGATTTATTGTTCTCAGCACACGGTAGGTATTCAGCAGGCTGCCCTCAAAATCGGCGGAAAGCCTGTTTGAAAGCACTATCTGGAAGATATCGCCCTCGCGGATATGGCGCTTTGCCTTTTCCACCATTCCGCAGTACTCTTCCTTGCTGAACAGGGCTGTGACCTCGCTTTTGAGGTGTCCCGCAGGCTCGCGCCTGCGTACACCGTTCCTGAGGAGCTCTGCCATTTGCTGAAGCTCCATTTTCGCCTTGTTGTAGCCTGCCTCCCCCTCTTCAAGTCTCATATTTGATATGAGTATGAGCTTCTGACGGAAGTTGTCAAAGGCTATGACCTTATCGAAAAGCATAAGGTCTGCGTCCTTGAAGTTCTCGGTATCATTTACATCTGTACGGAGCGTTTTCTCGGAGTAAGCAAGGAAATCATAGGAGAAATATCCTGCAAGTCCTCCCGTAAATGTGGGAAGATAACTGAACTTAGGGCTTCTGTATTTTGAAAGTATCTGTCTTATCTGTACTGACGGATCATCTGATGTCATTCTGACGTCGCCTATGGTCAGCTCATTACCTGCGGCAGTGATCTGAAGCTTCGGGTCGTAGCCGAGGAACGTATAGCGTCCCCATTTTTCCTTTTCAGCCACAGACTCGAGCATATAGCAGTGAGTCGAGATACTTTTCAGTATCATTATGGCTTCGATAGGAGTGCAGATATCCGACAGTATCTCACAGCTTACAGGGAGAATGTCGTACTTTCCGCTCTCGGCATAACGTCTTACTGTGTCAAGGTCGGGTAAAAAATTCATAAAAAGCACCTCCGCAGCCTGTCAGGGCAACAAAAAAGTCCCTGACAGACCAATATGATCTGTCAAGGACGAATAATCACTATCCGCGGTACCACCTTGATTCACGGCTTTGCCGTGCACTTAACAGGATACTGTCATATCCCTGATGATTAACGCACATCCTGACGTTGCAGAATACTCTGGGGAAACCAATGAAAATACTCATGCCTGCACCCATTTGACTGCACCCTCCGCGGTCCATTTGCTAATCTGTTTTTCACCCGACTCTCAGCACCGCGGGCTCTCTGTGGAAGCATAATTAACTTTATCTCCGCTTCAACGGTTTGACTTGATGACATTATATCACTGCTTTTCTTACTTGTCAAGTAGTTTTTGAAATTTTTTTATTTTTACAAGTGCAGACACGGTATTACGCAGGAAAAAGCTGTACTCAAAGAGTACAGCTTTTTCTGATTTGTCCCTTACAACAAATTCTTTTTGGACACGGGAGTGCAGTTCCCGTGCGGAAGCAGCTCCGCCGCTCCTTAAGTACTATTATATTATCAGTCAATTGATTAAGCAAGACTTTTCTTGCTGTATAACACAGGCGACTGTGCAAAAAGTGCGAATGTGCACAAAAAATCAGTATCCGTGTATGCTTTTTTGTTATAAAAGCTGCCGAGATCATACCGTAAGCTCTATTATATTCCCCTCAAACGCGGATATACAGCTCTCATAATAACCGTCACCTGTTGTCCGCGGACCGCTTATTACCTTATAGCCGTCATTTCGGAGCTCCTCCGTGAGCTCGTCAACTCTGTCTTTGCTCCCGAGGCCGAATGCTATATGAGCATAGCCCGTTCTTGCGGGATTTTTCCGCATATCGTCCAAGTCGGGACGGTTCATTATCTCAAGGCGAGCACCGTCATCAAAGCTGATAAAATACGAGCGGAATCCTGTTTTTGCATTGTGATAACCGCTGCTTGAGCTGCCGCCGAAATACTTTACAAAGAAATCAAGGGCAGCTTCAAGGTCACTGACATACATTGCTGTGTGTTCTATCTTCATGGCTGAGGCTCCTTTCCATGTTTAAATTATAGTCTGTTATTCCGCCCGTGTCAACTCTGTAAGTTTTCCTGTCTGTATGATAGGTGTTTTAGCATGATAACGAGTTATGAGCTATTCTGCGTTGTTTCTGCTCTTTCACAATGTTTCTCATGTGCAACAAATATACCCATACTGTTGATTTCAGCCTGCACGGGTGTTATAATTGATAATGTAATAACAATGTTGAAAATCATACGCAAAGCATGAAGGGAGTAAAAAATGCTCGAACTGAAAAATATCGTTTTCAACGCCGATAACGACGGCAAGAACGTGGGAATACTCCGCGATATAAGCCTCACAGTCGAGGACAATAGATTCGTGGTCATAACAGGTCCCAACGGCGGCGGCAAGTCAACTCTCGCCAAGGTCGTTGCAGGAATAATCAAAAACAACTCGGGAAATATCATATTTGACGGTGAGGATATAACCGAAAAAAACATAACCGACCGTGCCCGCATGGGTATCGGCTTCGCATTTCAGCAGCCCGTGCGCTTCAAGGGCATGACTGTGGTCGATATTCTCAGGATAGCCGCTGGAAAGTCACTTTCCGTATCGGAAGCCTGCGAGTACCTCTCTGAGGTCGGTCTCTGTGCAAAGGACTATATCGACCGTGAGATAAACGCTTCCCTTTCGGGCGGCGAGTTAAAGCGTATCGAGATAGCTACAGTTCTCGCCCGTGATGTAAAGCTGGCTCTTTTCGACGAGCCCGAGGCAGGCATAGACCTGTGGAGCTTCAACAATCTTATCCGTATCTTCGAGAATATGCGTAAGGACCGCAGCGGCAGGTCTATCATAGTTATCTCCCATCAGGAACGTATCCTCAATATCGCCGACGAGATAATAGTTATCGCCGACGGAAAGATAGTAAAGCAGGGCAGCAGGGATATTATCCTCCCCGAAATAACAGGTACGGAAAACGCTGTGAATGCCTGCAGCAGAATACAGTAAGGAGGCGGCAGATATGGTTCAGATGGACGCAGTTCAGAAAAGACTTTTTGAGGAGGTCGCCGATCTCCACGGTATCCCCGAGGGAGCTTATAACCTCCGTGCAAACGGACAGGCTGTCAGCAGAAATACCACAGCAAATATTGATATACAGTCAAAAACAGATGTCAGCGGTATTGACATCCGCATAAAGGACGGCACTAAGAACGAAAGCGTGCATATCCCCGTAGTTCTCAGCCAGAGCGGCATCAAGGAGAACGTATACAACGATTTCTATATAGGTGAGGACTGTGACGTACTCATAGTTGCAGGCTGCGGCATTGATAACTGCGGCTCGCAGGACTCGGAGCACGACGGCATACACCGCTTCTTTATCGGTAAGAACTCGCGCATAAAATACGTTGAAAAGCACTATGGCTCAGGTGACGGAAGCGGCAAACGCATACTCAATCCCGTTACTGAGGTATATATGGAAGAGGGCAGCACCATGGAAATGGAAATGGTGCAGATAAAGGGCGTTGACTCCACAGAAAGAACGACTATCGCCGAGCTTAAGGAAAATGCAAAGCTCATTGTCCGCGAGAGGCTCATGACTCACGGTCAGCAGCAGGCAGGAAGTATCTACAAGGTAGACCTTAAGGGCGACGGTTCGAGCGCAGACGTTGTTTCGCGTTCTGTTGCACGTGACGACTCCTATCAGAAGCTCGACCTCTGCATTATCGGAAATGCCGCCTGCAGCGGTCATACCGAGTGCGATTCTATCATTATGGATAACGGACGCATACTTGCTGTTCCCTCACTTGAAGCCAACAATATCGACGCAGCTCTCGTTCACGAGGCTGCTATCGGTAAGATTGCAGGCGAACAGCTCATAAAGCTCATGACTCTCGGACTTACAGAGGCAGAAGCGGAAGAACAGATAATCAACGGATTTCTTAAATGAGTCGTCAGCCATTAGCTGCTGTAGGAGGGCGATGCACACATCGCCCCGTTTATGTATGAACAGACGCAGAATATCCGTCCATACGCATGATAAAAGCCCTTACCATTCGGTAAGGGCTTGTTTTTTACTCAACTTCAAGAGGCCGCGCCGTTATCCCGACTGCTACTCCCTGTGTGCCTGTCCCTACATGAGAAGCTATACTGCACGCAAGAGGGCGGTAAGTCACCTTATAGCCCCTGAACTCATTCTTAACTATATTTACCCAGCGCTCGACTTCCTCGGGAGTTTCCATTGTTCCCGCCGCGCCGATGCTGAGATGATCGTTCGGTATACCCGAATACTTTTCTTCGAGGTCCTTGTGTACTGCCTGCAGCATCTTTTCCTCGGCTGCCGACATTCCTCTTGCCTTTGCGTATGCATCAAGCTTTCCGCCCTGTATCTTGAGTATGGGCTTGAGATTGAGCACCGTTGCGATAGCTGCTCCCGCAGAGGTGATGCGTCCCGTTTTTGTGATGCGCTTGAGAGTCTGCAAAGTTATATATATATCGTTAAGGTATGCATCCTCTTCGAGCCTTTCTCTGATCTCCGCAGCGCTCATACCCTGATCTGCATAGTATCTCGCGTCATATACCGAATCGAGCAGAGTTATGGATATGCGGTGATTGTCAGCTACACATACCTTTCCGCCGTAATCTATGGCAAGTGCCTTTGCTGTGTCGCAGGAGCCGCTCAGTCCGCTTGACATAGGGATATATACCAGCTCGTCATAGCCGTCGGAAAGTATCCTGTCCCACATATCCGTAAGAGCTCCCGGTGACGGCTGGGAGGATACTATTTCCTTGTCCTCGTTCAGAGCCTTATACAGCTCCTCATGAGTAAGCGTAAGCTCTTCCGTATAGTCTTTTCCGTCTATCGTAACAGGCATGGGAAGTACATATATGCCGTGCTTTTTTCCCTCTTCCAAAGTAATACCGCTGTTTGTATCAGTCATTACTGCTGTTTTCATATAATTCCTCGTTTCAGACGCCCGCCGCAGCGAGCCGTTTTCCCATAGGTGATTATATCATTTTATTACTTTTTTGTCAATAGACTGCATTTTACGGCAAAAAAGGCTGCTAAAGCCTGAGTAACGGCATTTATTTCTCAATACAATATTATAGAAAAAGTCACCGTACTTAATGTACGGTGACTTATGTTTAATCAGTATACTCGGTGTGGTCCTTGCCGTTGTTTTTTCCTTTGTAAAGGCGCTTATCCGCTTTGGTAATAACGGTATCTATCTTATCAACGGGGATTCCCACGCTGATGCCGAAGGTCATTGTGACTCCGAATTCGCAGTCGTCAATCTCAAAAGTATGAGCTCTCAGCGACTTGTGTATCTTCTCGGTGAAGGCAAGACCTTTTTCGATGCTTGCTTCGGGAATGATGAACAGGAATTCCTCACCGCCCCATCTTGCGGCATATCCGTCGTCGGGAATTGTGCTTATGAAAAGATTTGAAACGTAAACAAGCACCTTGTCGCCTGCGTCGTGTCCGTAGGTATCGTTAATCCTCTTGAAGTTGTCGATATCACCTATACCGATGACGTACTGGCTCTTCGGCGAGCGGCTCCTTCTGCGGATATCCCTTATATTCTCGTTCATTGCCCGGCGGTTATACAGATTTGTCAGCGGATCTATGGAAGCAAGCTTTTTGAAGTTCTCACGCTGATCCACAAGCTGAAATTCCATATACTCTCTGATAAGGATATTTGTCAGAGCAGCGCATACCAGAACGAAAACGCCTATCAGTGCATTGGTTATCTGCATGGCTCTTACGAGCCTGTTGTCATCAAAATGGTATTTACCGACCGCATCATAATCCATGGTTATCTTGAAATACAGGTAGAAGCCAAGGGAAATACCGCCCACAATAAACGGGATGTACATCCGCCTTGTGCTTGTAAGGAAAGTTGCAGGGATGATGAGTATGAAAAACATGGCAAAATCAGGCTGCCACCCCATAAGGTGCGTAGCATATGCAGCATGAACGATGATCTCAAGATCAGATAGGTAAATAAGGATACTTCTTTCATTTATAAAACGGACGGCTATGAAGCAAGCCACGTAGAATATTACGCTGAAAATGTTGAATATCTCCATTTCACGCACATGGAGTATGTGGAACATTATGAGATATGATATATGAGCGCACAGACAGGCAAGCAGACCGACAGAAAATGCTGTAACTTCATGAGTTTTGTCAAAGAGCTGTTTATGTTCGGAAACGAATTCTCTTAGAAAATTACTGCTCTTTTGGGAATCCATACAATTGTCACTTCCCCTCAGGTGTGGTTATGATTTATTATACACCAATTCAGTAAGAATTTCAATATATAAATTGTTAATAATGAGATTTTGTAAATAATTGTTCAAATAATAAGCGCTTTTTTGCGAAAAATCAAAGCTGAGGCGGGTTTTCGGAAATATATCTGTCGAGGAGCCCGGCGGCAGTCCTTACAAATTTAACGCAGGGACGCACTTTGTAGTACTTTTCGGTGCGCTTTTCGGGCTCGGGAGTACTTGTGACGGATAGCTCCTTCAGGAGCTCACGGCAGATGATTGTGTCATGTTCTGCCTTGAATTCGGCAGCAAGCTGCTGGATCCGCTTGTAATGCTCAGTCTTGTCCTCGTGGGAAAAGCTTTCGCCTGTTCCGTAGAGTATGCCCGCTATCATGAACATAGCCGAGCAGGCGCCGCAGACCTCGCGCATTCTGCCCATACCTGCACCGAAAGAGGAGGAAAGGCGCATAGCAAGGTCTTTGTCCATGCCTGTAACGTCAGTAAATGCCACAAATACCGACTGAGCGCAGTTGAGACCGCCTGCAAAGAGCTCGCAGGCTTTATCGGCATGATCGTATTTCATAGTATAACGTGCTCCTTTCGGTAATTTTTTACAAAAAGTTCCTGTGCCCTTGTATTTCTTCCAATCCCTTAAAGAAGTTTTCAAGAGAGGCAAGTATTTCAGGTATGAAAATGCAGTCTATCTCCATATCGAAAATGATCCCGCTTTTATATATGTTGTCCCTGTTCTTAAAAAAGCCGTTTATAAAACATATACCTTTATCAAGTCTGAATGTCATTTTTGTCCGTTCCTGTGTTTTGGAATTGCTTTCAAGGATCGCAACAGGCTTTGTACCGGGCAGCCCGTCCCAAGCATTGTCCAATTCATAGTAAAAATAATAAAGATTGGCTGCTGTCAGATCACATTCAAATCTGTTTTCCATACCACTGCACTTATAATACACTTCAAAGTCGCCTGCCAGTCCGCTCCGTTTTATGGAGAAACTGTCCTGATGCGCCCTGAAGCTCTTGAATGACAAAGTAAAGCGCTCATCGTCCGTTTCGATATCCATCAGTTTATATGGTAATTCGAGCTTTCCGTTCATATCGGTCATCCCCTTTGTGATAAAAATGAGGCTGAAGATTTTTTCACTCCCCGAACTGCGTCCATGACATCGGCTGTAAGGTATATAATTTATTATAACGTAAAGCAAACGGAAAATCAAGCGGCAAAAACGGGAGTGTTATTTTTTTAACGCTGTATACGGCGGTATATAGCCGTATATGTTAACAGCGCAATAAATGATGAAATTTTTTTGAAAAAAAGACTTGATTTTAAAGCGAAAAAGTCGTATTATATATATTAGGTATGTTCGGCACGGAATAGGATACATTCGCACTGTATCGGTGCATGAAACTGAAAAGCCTGTATTGTACGGATATTTGCAGTCGGTGCAGTATTGGCTGCCTAAAAACCGAAAGGAGTATTTATAATGATTTATTCGCACGAAGTTGAAACAATGTGCCCTATCGCACAGGGCGTTGCTCACGGCGCTGCTCCGATCCCTGAGGAAGCAAAGTGGGTAAAGGCTAAGGAGATAAAGGATATTTCCGGCTTTACACACGGTATAGGCTGGTGTGCACCTGAGCAGGGTACCTGCAAGCTCACACTCAATGTTAAGGAAGGTGTGATCCAGGAAGCTCTCGTTGAGACTATCGGATGCTCCGGTATGACACACTCGGCTGCTATGGCTGCTGAGATCCTCCCGGGCAGAACAATTCTTGAAGCTCTTAACACAG
>NZ_CAMKRR010000070.1 GCF_946415235.1 uncultured Ruminococcus sp.
TTTGGAATCCCTTCCTTTTGGGTTGGCGTAATCAATGCGTAAATTTTGATTTACGGAAGGAGATATTATGGAAAAGAAAAAAGCCACCAACTGCGAGACCTGCACAAACTACGTATACGATGAGGACTACGACTGCTATGTGTGCATGGTGAACCTTGACGAGGACGAGATGTACCGCTTTTTGCAGGGCTCGAACTACGCCTGTCCCTACTACCGCCTTGACGATGAATACGGCGTAGTCCGCCACCAGAATTAATATATCAAATGGCTGGAAGCTGTTCCGTCCGTACTCAGTCCGACAACCGCTGCCGTACCATTTTCACACAGCTCACCGAGCACGGTTATGATATCACTTTCGGGAGCTATCCCCTGCTTTACCGCCTGCTCGGATATGCCTATGAGCTGTTCCGCATCGTGCTCCGCAAGAAGCTCTCCGCCGTTTTCACAGTACACCACCCTGCACGACGGTGATATCTTCCACTTGCCCAGCAAATGACCGAGGAGCTCCCTGCACTCCCTGCCGTCAACGATAATGAGCTCGGTATAGCCCGTGAATATCTCCCTGCCGTTTTTCAGCTCAGCGTCCGATCTCGCAAGGTCTATATCCGCTCCGTGCCCCGATACTGCATCTTCTTCGCTGAAAAGCGAGAAAACTGCTTCCGTTTCATATTCACCCGTTACCGCTGCCGCTCTCAGGTAGCTCTTTTCATGTATCCTGCCCGAAGCACAGCCTGTGGTAAAAACTGCCGCAAACGCAAGAACTGCCGTAATAACTGCTTTTTTCATATTTGCTTCTCCTTTAATAATTTTTTTATCGTGTTAACCGATTGTTCATATAAATGTGCTAAAAAATCTACATTGTTTCCCCTGAAATATGCTATTATATAAATTGAGAAATTGTAGGAGGTGAACCAATGAAATTCTCTGACACCTCAGAAGATGCCGTTATAGATGTCGTCGAACAATTCGACTATTCTACGCAGAATGAAGCGTATAACGAAAGCTTCGTAACATGGAGAAGAAGGATAGACAATCCCTTTTCCTTCAACTTTACACGCAACCGCAAGGAAAGCGTTTTCGTTGAGGGCAAGGGCTTCGAGAACAAGTCCTTCTCCGCTGCCGAACAGGACTGCATCGGCAGGATCATGAACGTTGCGGGCATTGCGATGTTCATATGGATAGTTGTGGATAATTTAGTCAGCCGCCTTGCGGTGGCAGTTTTTGATCTACTGAATTTCGATATCCACACGTCCTTTTTCAGCAAGGCGATATACGGCGGAAAAACAGAGATAATCACTACTCTGATACTTATTTCCGTGCTTAAGATATGGCTGCCTACCCACTATCTGCGGCGAAGGCTCAGAATGCCGAAGCGCGTTGAATTCATGACCACTCTTAATCACGCCTCCGATATGTTCGGAGCTATATTCATGGCTCTTTCGGTAAGCGCTATATCAAGTCTCCCGAGTATCTACACAAACAGGATGCGCGAAGTATTCGATTACTTCAAGTCCATAAACGTCGATTCTTCTGTATGGGATCAGGAACAGTTCGTTGTGTACACCGTTTTCGATATCATCATCGTTACCGTTATCTCCGAGCTTTTCTTCAGAGGCGCGGTCTTCGGAGCACTCAGACAGTTTGGCGATTATTTTGCGATAATCATCACATCCGTTATGTCGGGGCTCCTTGTGCAGGACTTCCTTGAAATGCCTGCGGCTATCATGATCTCGGCAGTGGCTTCCATAGGTATGCTGCGGAGCGGTTCGATATTCACAGCTATATTCGTACAGGCCATATTCAAGATGTACCGTCTCGCTCTTGTGCTCATTGACGCAGGCACCGAAGATTCTCTCCACCTGAGAAGAAACAGCTTCATCCTTATTGTATTCCTGATAGGCGCTATGGGTGCAGGTATGCTGTATCTGTTAAGACGGCATCAGGAGCTTCACAGGATAGCCGAATTTCATTCCGAACTCACCATGAGTCAGCGCCTGATAGCTGCATTCAAAACATTCCCTGTTTCTGCTGTTGTATGCTTCTGTATACTCGCAGCTGCATTACAGGTCATCTTTTAGGAGCTTAAATGGAAAAATATATGCAGCGTGCCCTTGAGCTCGCAAGGCTCGCTTTCAACGAGGGCGAAGTCCCCGTGGGAGCTGTGGTCGTCAGAAAGACCACGGGCGAGATAGTCGGCGAGGGAAGAAATATGCGCGAGGGCGCCAAGAACGCTCTCGCTCACGCGGAGCTCATCGCCATAGATGAAGCCTGCCGTACTCTCGGGGGCTGGCGGCTTCCCGAATGTGCCATATACGTTACTCTTGAGCCCTGCCCCATGTGCTGCGGCGCTATAATAAATTCACGCATCGACGATGTTATTTTCGGTGCGTATGACACAAAAAGCGGCTCTGCCGTTTCTGTGCAGAAAATGTTCGAGCTGCCCTACAACTACCGTCCAGAGGTAACGGGTGGAGTAATGGAAAAGGAATGTGCGGAGATACTCTCCGAGTTTTTCAGACAGCTCCGACAGAAGAAATAATATCATCGCTTAAGAGCAATACATATATGGAAACTTTTATAACTATTATTGAGGTGGACCCTTTTGAAAAAGGGTCTCCCCTCAAACTCCCCTCCTAAAACTTCCAGTTTAAATTTTTCACGGATATGGCGCTCCCTGCAAGATTTGCAGGGCTTTTTTTATTGCTTTGAGCGCCCTATCTGCGAAAAATTTGGATTAAAAGTCTTTGGAAAGGGGTTCGGGGAAGAACCTTTCCTCAGAAAGGTTTGCCCCGAGTAATAACTATAAACTTCCGTATATGCATTGCACTTATCCGCTGATCTTTTCAGCGGATTTTTTTACTGCCGCAGATACTGTCAGTGCTGCCAATGCAGCTGCTGCACGCAGGAGTATGAGCTCGCGCCCCGACATGAGCAGAGCCGCTCCGAGCACAAGTAATGTCACTGTGCTGCTCCGCCAGCGTCTGAACTTAGGAAAAAGCCGTTTCAGAAGATACGCTCCGGTCATGACCTGCAGAGTCACGGAAAATACCGCAAACGATATGAATATCACAAGGAAAAGCGAGTCTATGCGCTGAGCCTCAAAGGGCTGCGAAAGCTGTGCCGCCGTTATTACAGGGAACTCCGCAGCGCTGACTATCCCTCCCGCAACTGCAAGCGAGGTCAGTATCACTACTGCGGTCAGGAGCGTCTTTGCTCCGAAGTACAGCACAGCCGCATAGCTCCGCTCTCCCCTTGTTTTTTCAAGGAGTACGAAAAAGCTGCCGAGACTGCCGCTCACTGCAAATCCCCTGACAAAGCCATAGAAAAAGCTCTGGTTTTCGGGACGGTAAATGTTCTCCCAGTCCGCAGTGAAGACTGCACTCACAAAGTCGATGAGTATACAGAGCAGTCCTGCCGCAGCTGCTGTCACCGCTGCCCTCGACACCGCTCTCAGTCCCGTTGAGGAACTGTAAAGACAGACAAGGGCTATGAGCCCTGCCGTGAGGAGCTTTCCCCATATGCCGTTCCTTTCCTCATAGGGGATATATATTGCTCCGCTCGTCCGCCATAGCGAGGAGAAAAGAGCTCCGCCGCAGAATACCGCGTAAAGCAGGTAAAAAAACTGCTGCCCTTTTGAGGTCTCTTTACCGTGGAGCACAAATATCAGCGCTGTGAGGAACTGCAGAGCCGACGCAGACAGGATTCCGTACAGTGTCATGAGGGAGATGCTGCCGCTAAGGCAGAAAAGCCCGAAAACATCGGTTATTATCAGCATTGCGGCAAGCTGATACCTTGATATGCTATTCATGATACTCCTCCACTGTAAAGCCGCGGCTCTGCATTTTCTTTACGCCGCTCCGCACAGCCGTATCTCCCATGCCCGAAGCTTTGAACGGCGAAAGCGGCGCGGTATATGGAAATCCGTAATCCTCCGTGGCACATATATTCACAAGGACTCCGCAGGCAAGGAGACTTATGCCGAAAAGTCCGAGCGCTCCCCCTGCGATTATGAATACGAAACGCAGCACAGTTATCTGCGGATTAAGCTCGGGAACAACAAGTCCGCCGAGTACGGCAAGAGCTGTCATGGTCAGCAGCGGAGTGCTTATCAGTCCCGAATTAACCGCCGCATCGCCTATGATGAGCCCGCTTATTATGCTGACAGCTCCGCCTACAGGCTTGGGCAGGCGGACTCCCGCCTCGCGTATTATCTCATACATGAGCAGTGCGAAAAGAGCTTCCGTGACTATGGACAGGGGAGCTTTTTTCTCTGCGTCAACAAGGAGCATGAACAGTGTGCTGTTCAGCAGCTCGGGGTGATACATGACTATCGAGACGTAAAATGACGGAAGAAGCACCGCCGCAAGAAAAGCGCCGTATTTCAGCCAGCGTATGAAGGTGGAATAATAGGGCTTGAAGGCGTAATCGTCAAGTGTCTGGAAGCTCTCGCAGAACAGCCGCGGTATAACTATCGCATAGGGTACTCCGTCAACGAAAAGCGCCGCTCTCCCCTCAATGAGCTTGGAGCAGAGCACATCGGGGCGCTCGGTAGTGCCTGTGGAGTCGAATATCTCAAAGCTGCCGTTTTCAAGAAAGGGGCGGAGCTGTCCCGTTGTGAGGATAGCTTCAAGCTCCACATCGTCAAGAGAGCTCCTTATCTTATCGGTAAGAGATTTCGGCACACGGTCCTTCATATAGCACAGACACAGGTCCGTAGAGCTTTTGCTGCCCTTGGCAAATATCTCCATGACAAGCTCGGGACTTTTGATGCGCCTGCGTATCTGTGACATATTCACGCGGATAGTCTCGGTAAAGCCCTCGTGAGCGCCCATGATATTCCCCTCGCCCGACGGCTCCTGCACTCCCCTCGAAGAATAGCCCTGCACACCGAAAGCAAGAGCCCTTGTCATGCCCTCTGCAAGAAGCACTGCAAAGCCCGAGTTCATAAGTCTGAAAAGCTCCTCGTAATCACCGATCACGGGACGGTCGGCAGACAGCAGGAGCTCCTCGTTTATATAGTGAAAAAGCTCCTCTGCGCTGCACTTTTCGGGGATATCCGTAATGGGCTCGAAGATAAGCTCGGTTATGACGGAGGTCGATACCATGCCGTCGCAGCAGAGCAGGGCACAGTGGATACCTCCCGTAACAAAGCGGTTTATGAGCACGTCCGAGGAGTTCCCCGAAATGCGGCGTATCTCCTTTATACTGCTGTCCAGCGACGGCAGAAGTCCGTTTTTTTCCATACATCTCACCTCTGCGGTAGTATCTGCCGAAACTGCGAAATTATACCTGAGGGGGGGCGGATATTATCCGCCCGAAAAATACAAACCGCCTGCACTGTGAATGTTGTTCCACAATGCAGGCGGTTTGATAGTACCGAAAAACTTTATTCTATTGTGAACTCAGCATAGACGATCTCATTGTCAAAATCGCCTGTACCTCTGAAATTCATAAACTCCTTGCCAATACGATAATCACCTGAAGGCAGCTTACCGTAAAGCCATTCCCAGTTCACATCCCATTTGCTGGTATTTTCCTTAGGTATTGTCAACGCCTCCAAAGTCCAGCCGAATTCATCTTCCTTAACGATATAATCTACGTCTTTCCATTTGGATTTTTTCTTCTTTTGTACAACAAAGAAACTGCCTGTCTCCAGCTGAGCAACGTTTTCTCCTCCCGATTGAGTGCAAACGAGCGTTAAGCCGCTTGACGTTACATTCTCGGCTTTCAGTGTGATCCCCCAGTCGTACTTAGCAGAGCTATCAGCGGTATCGGCAGCCTCGCTACCGCTGCCGCAGCCAAATAACGCAAACAAACATAAAGATGCTAAAACTAATGCTATGATCTTTCTCATATTGAAATGCTCCTTTTCGTCGAAAAACTTCTGTGCGCCTGTTTGTAATATGATGTTTTTTCACGGGCGGCGGAACGCCGCACCTACAATGGCAATCGGTTCAATTGCAATTATCATTTCCTGATCTTCATTGAGATATCGAAGCACTTGACGGAATGAGTAAGAGCTCCCAGTGATATGATATCCACGCCTGTCTCTGCAACTGCGCGGATATTCTCGGCAGTGACATTTCCCGAAGCTTCAAGCAGTGCCTTTCCGCCTGCAATTGCAACAGCCTCCTTCATCTCGTCACAGCTCATATTGTCAAGCATGATTATCTCAACGCCTGTGGCAAGAGCCTCACGGAGCTCGTCAAGTGTGCGGACTTCAACTTCGATTTTTACCGTATGTCCTATCTTCTCGCGGAGTGCGTTCACAGCCGCGGTTATGCCGCCGTATGCGTCGATGTGGTTATCCTTCAGCATAGCCGCGTCGGAAAGGTTGAAGCGGTGGTTTTTTCCGCCGCCGACTGTTACTGCGTACTTTTGCAGCGCACGAAGTCCCGGGAGAGTTTTTCTCGTGTCCGTAACGGCTGCCTTTGTGCCCTTTACAAGCTCCACGCACTTATTCGTTGCGGTAGCTATACCCGACATATGCTGCAAAAGGTTGAGAGCTGTTCTTTCGCCCTTGAGGAGAGTAAGAGTGCTTCCCTCAAGCTCTGCGATTATATCGCCCTTCTGCACCTTAGTGCCGTCATTGAGGAGTATCCTGAAGTCAACGTCGCCGCCTGCAAGGTCGAATACCCGCTTTGCGACCTCTATACCGCAGACAACTCCCGTGTCCTTTGCGACATAGTAAGCGGAGCTCCTGTGCTCGGGGGGGATAAGGTTGTCCGCAGCAGCGTCGATGTAGTTTATGTCCTCCATGAGGGCGGTGGTGATTATATTGTCAACATAGCATTGTAAAAGCTTCATATCATATCTTCCTTTCTGTTGTAAATCAAAATTTAGCAAAGCTAAATTTTGATTATAATGCGTAATTCGTAATTGTTGGTGTCCGCCATTCGGCGGACAGGATTGAAATTATTCTAAATCCGTCGGCGTAAGCCGACACAATTAATTACGCATTACGAATTATGATTTATATTTGGAGTCTATGCACAGGAACTCCTCCAAGGTAAGTCCCGAATCCGAGACCTCCTTTGCAAGCTCCCTGCCGAGATATCGGACGTGCCACGACTCGTACATATAGCCCGTTATATCCTCCTTGCCCTGAGGATAGCGCAAGATAAAGCCGTATTTTACGCAATTGGCGGCGAGCCATTTCGCTTCCTTTGTATTGTTGAAGCTGCTGCTGGCATTGTTTATATCCATTGCAAGTCCTGTCTGGTGCTCGGAATGGCCTGCCCTTGCGGAATATGTGTCCGCAGCCGCCTTTCCGTCACGATTGACGTAGCCGCTGTAGAGCTGCCCCTGATAGGTATAGGAACGAAAGCCCGAAACTATACTGAGGTATATGCCTTCCTTTGCGGCGTCAGCCATCATTTCGTCAAATGCTGCCTGCGCTTCGGGAAGTATCCCGCCCGGATCGTAGTCGGACGGCAGAGAATAGGTCTTGTTGGCAATTAGTATGCCGTTGACATAAGTCACGCCGCCGCGCTCCTCTATCTCCTGACGGGTAAATCTTTCGGCAGTTCCGTCGCTCCATGTCACGGTAAAATGCATGGAATCATTTTTGACTTTCCTGCCTGTGGTATTATTTTCCGTGCTTCCGAAGCGGAAGGTCATATTTTCACCGTCGGGAGCATACTCGAAACGACTGATATCACCGTTTTTATCCGTGAGCTTTCCGCTGAGGCCGCTTATCTCAAAGGTGCGCCCCTGCGAAGTCACCCACCTGCCTGTAAGGATCTCCGACATATTGATCATTACGTCGGTGAAGTACCTGAATGTCTCCGTGCTGCCGTTTGACCATTTCAGCACGAAGCTCAGCTCACTGTCCCATGTGATGAACGCGGACATTTCAGTTCCCGAAGCCCTGAACACCATAAGGTCGTTATCTTCCTCGACTGTGAAGAACTCCGAGCTTTCCCTGTTTGGATCGACTATGCTGACAGTTCCGCTGTCAAAGCTGAAATACCGCTTTGCGCCGCCGCAGTCTCCTATCCACGTACCTATGGGGAACTTGTTCCTGCCTCCGAGGATGATATCCTGCAAAGCCGAAAGGTCGGCGGAGTCAATAGATCCGTCGCCGTTTATATCAGCGGCTATGGTCTGCGTTTCATTGAGCCCGTATCTGCCGTGAAGGCTGCTGCCGAGGATCACCATGTCGCTCATGGATACCCTGTCGTCGCGGTCGATATCTCCCTTGAGCATTATGGGAGCAGCATAAGCGGGATATGCAGCCGAAAAAAGCGCTATGCTGCTCAAAGCCGCAATAAAAGCTGTTACTTTCCTCATATCAGTCATGCATATCCCCTCCTGTCGTATAGGCAGAGCTGTATCCTGCCGTTTTTTACTGCATTACCTCACCGAGAATAATATATGCAACGGTAACGATAGATTTTGCAAGTACAAAATCAGCGTCAACAAGATAACCGCCGTTGATGAGGTCCTCGCGTATCTCCTTTATGCGCTTGAAGCCCTCTGCGGCTGCTTTCTTGTCGGGTATGACGAAATAGCAGTTCTGTAATATCTTTCTTGTTTCTGTGCGGACGCCCTTTGGTATCCTCGGACTTCCGAGATGCGCGTCGAATTCCGCTTCTTCAAAGTCCTTGGGAGCATCTGTAAGCTTTGAAGCTATATTGTTTGCCGCATGGCGCGAGAACACAAGAGCTTCAAGGAGAGAATTGCTGGCAAGGCGGTTGCTGCCGTGAACTCCCGTATGCGAACACTCTCCGCAGGCGTAAAGGTTGGGCAGACTTGTCTCGGAGTTGTTGTCCACATCTATACCGCCCATGAGGTAGTGCTGGCACGGGAATATGGGCACGGGCTCCTTGGTGAGATCGTAGCCCTGCTCGAGCAGGTTCTTGTATATCATAGGGAAGCGGTTCCTGAGGAACTCGCTGTCCTTGTAGCTTATATCAAGGTAGAAGTCCGTGGAGTTCTGCTTGCGCGATTCAAGTACGATAGCGTGTGATACGACGTCTCTCGGCGCAAGCTCGAGACGCTCGTCATAGTTGTGCATGAAGCGCTCCTTCTTGCAGTTGAGGAGATAAGCTCCCTCGCCGCGGACAGCCTCGGATATAAGGAAGCACTCTCTGGTAGCGCGGTTGTTGAAGGCTGTGGGGTGGAACTGCACATAGCTGAGGTTCTTTATCTTTGCGCCCATTTCATACGCAAATGTGATGCCGTCGCCCGTTGCGATTGCGGAGTTTGTGGTGAACTGGTATACTCTTCCGATACCGCCTGTTGCAAGTATCATGAAGTGGCAGTTGCAGGTCTCGTAGCTGTCGTCGGGAAGTCTCAGGAATGCGGAATAGCCGGTCTTTGTCTGCTTAACGGCACACATGATAGTATTTTCCATTATTGTGACATTGCTGAGCTTCTGAACATTTTCAAGGAGAGTGGAGGTTATCTCCTTGCCTGTAGCGTCGGCATGGTGGAAGATACGGTGATGACTGTGGCCGCCTTCAAGGGTGCGGTGGTAAGTACCGTCGGGGTTCTTGTCGAACTCAACGCCCAGCTTTATGATATTCTCGATATCCTGTGCAGCCTCGCTTACGAGAGTATGAACGGCTTCCACATTGTTCTTGAAGCTTCCTGCGATGAGGGTGTCGTTCTGGTGATACTGGATATTGTCCGTAGGAGAATTGTAAACTCCTGCGATGCCGCCCTGAGCCAGCGATGAATTGCAAAGCGGCAGGTCGCGCTTGCAGAGTATGAGTATATTCAGCTCCTTTGGGAGATTGATAGCCGCGTAGAGACCTGCTGCTCCGCAGCCTGCTATAATAACATCATAATTTTTAGACATGATAAGACCGTCCTTTACATAAAATATGTATACACAGTTATTATACCACACTAATCGGGGTTTGTAAATCCATAATTTGCTAATATCCTAAAGCTTTTAGCTATTGATCATCAGCTGTCAGCCTGCAGGGGCGGATATTATCCGTCCGAAAAAACCTTCACATTTTTGAACGTTTACTTTTCTTAAAGGAAACGGTCGGACATTTGTCCGACCGTAATAACAGTTATTTTTCAGAAAAGTAGTAATCAACGCCATATTGTTCTGACAAACGATTAAATTGTTCATCAATAAACTCTTTAGCATTGCCAGATAGCTTTATATGCGCTTTTTGATAATGCTTTTTTGAAACCTTATCAATCGTTTCACACTTTCCAAAAGATGCTTCATATGTATCTGAACCTAAATTATCCCATACTATATCCATAGAAATTCCATTTTTTACCATGGTTTTTAATATCTCGCATTTTTCAATTATACAATACCAAGGATATTTTTCTATCCATGGATGTTCAGAAAGCCATTCCTCTTTATACCTGTTCTGCTCAGAAAACTTTCTCAGATATCCTCGTCCAATAATAATCGGCACATTTTGCCCGCCATTATTTTGGCTTAATGCAGCAAGATAAATCTCATCTCCATCATTAACTGCACTTGGTCTCCAACTCTCAGAATATGTTGAAATATAAACTTCCTTTCCATTCAAAATAACTTTTGTTGGATAAAATGGCGTATTTTCATCAATTCTGTCATTTCCTCTCCCCATCTGCTTCATCCAAATAACATGGTCATATATGATTTGCTTTCTTGGTTCATTTGACGAAAATATTTCGTTTATAATATCTTTTTCTTTTGTAGCAGATAAAACTTCTTTTTTTATTTCCTCTTCTGTTTCAGTTTTTTTCTTATTTTCAATAACAGAACCATACATTTTAGTATTATAATTGAAATCAGTTGACTGGCTTGCTTTTTTCTGAGGAATAATAATATCCTTATAGTCTGTTCTCACTTTTGATATCATTTCATCAGTTACAAGACCATCTTGTATCTTTGATATTGTATCATCAAAATATTGCTTTAATTCTGAGATCAATTCCAAAGACTGCTCTTCTGTTTTTCCGTCGGCAAGCAAAGATAATTCAATATTAGATTTAAAACCACTTGCTGTAAAATTGGCAGAGCCCACTACAGCCCTATCATCATCAAAAATATACAGCTTGGTATGTAGAAATTTAAGTGCATATACTTGAATTCCCGATTTTACCATTAGTTCAATTGCATCAATATTATTCGCTTTGACATACAGATCTTCAAGATATATTCGTGTAATGAACTGGCACTCTATTCTTTTCTCTTTTACAAGCTCGCATAGATTTTCTGCTAAAGATTTAGATAAGTAAGGGCTCATTATTCTAATTTTGCATTTAGAATCTTTAAAAAGCTCTTTAATACGGTCATAATGATTGGTTGTAAGTATTTCCATAACATATTCCCCCTAATAGTTATTAATTACTGATATTATAACATTATTTAAATATATAGTCAAATATTTCTGCTAAAGAACATGGTACGCCGTCCCCTACAAAAAGCTAATGGCTAACGGCTAATGGCTAAAAGCTAAAAACCAGTGCTGTTCAGCACCGGTTTTTTAGCTATTTCTTTTTCCATTTCAGCAGCACAAAGGCTGTTATTCCCGTCAGAAACGCAGTAAGCGTTATTGCGAACCACGTATACGGCATGGGAAGGTCTTCTGTATTGATACCGTAAAAAGCAAACATGATATTGGGTATCTCAAGTATGATAGTGACTATAGTCAATCGCCACATAACGATATTCTGGTTATTTGAGATTATCGACGAGAAGCCGTCCATCATACTGGACAGGATCCCCGAATAGATGCTTGACATCTCTATCGCCTGCTTCATCTCTATGAGCACGTCCTCAAGAAGGTCCTGATCCTCGTCGTAGAGCTTTATTACTCTGCCGCGGAATATCTTCTCGATAGTCGCCTCATTGGCTTTCAGCGATGTGGAAAAGTATACGAGGGATTTCTCCAGCGCAAGGAGCTGCATGAGAAGCTCGTTCTTCATTGCGTCGTGGAGCTCCTGCTCGGCAGCCGATGATATCTTGTCTATCTGTTTCAGGTAGGTAAGGAACAGTGCCGATATCCTCAGCAGCAGCTGAAGCACAAATCTTGTCTTGAAGTCGGGGCGGAGATTGCGTATGCCGCCTCTTGTCGCCTCGTTGATTATCTGTGTCTCACGGATAGAGATAGTGAATACATACTCTGCCGTGACGATTATACCCATAGGCAGGGTATAGAAGTTCTTGGTCTTGTCGTCGTCGATAGCCGATACAGGCGTATCTATGATAACAAGGGTCTGGTCGTCCTCACGCTCGATACGCGACGACTCCTCCTCATCTATAGAGGACTTCACGAAGCCGCTGTCGAGACCGTAGTCCTCGATAAGCTCCTTTACCTCCTGCGGCGTAGGATCGACAACTGAGATCCAGCAGCCTGCAACAGGAGCTTCACACTGCGTAAGCACGCCTTTTTCATAGTTGTAAAAGTTTATCATGTTTTTCGCCCTCCGCACAGCGCGGAAAGACTTGCTCCTTTCACCGATATTCACTTCGGCAAAAGGACGAGAGCATTATCGTCTGCCGAAGCTTGGAATACTATTCAAATTCCCATAAGGGTCAGAACTCATAATGCACCTCCTGATTCATAATGCAGTATTATTATATCACATTTCCCGTACCGATTACAAGTATTTTTTCAAAAAAAGTTGGCTGCCGGACTTAATGTCCGACAGCCTTCTTTAAGATCATATCAATCTCAGTCCTCGTCACGCTTTCTTGAACGCGCTGCGAATGAACCTGCTATTGCGAGAGCAATGACCGCCATAGCTGCGCCCATGCCCTTGACACCTGTCTTAGGCGAGTTGGAAGAGCTCTTTGTAACTGTTCCGTTGGACTTTGTTGTGGTCGCTGCTGTAGTTGTGGTTGTAGTGGTTGTTGTTGTATTTGTTGTTTCGGACTCGGTCGTGGTCGTTGTAGTCTCCGAAGAAGTTGTGGATGTAGTTGTTCTTGAGATCTGATGGCTGTCGTCGGTAACTGTTGTAGTAGTACCTGTCAGCTCCTGACCCTTCTGATCCGTTGTAGTAGTGGTTGTGGTAGTAGTTGTGGTAGTCGTAGTTGTTGTAGTTGTGGTGGTCGTTGTAGACGATGTTGTTAGAGTTGTAGTAGTGGTCGTCGTGGTTGTAGTTGTTGTAGTAGTGGTTGAAGTTGTGGTTGTAGTCGTGGTAGTTGTAGTAGTTGTAGTAGATGTTGTAGTCGTTGTAGTAGGTGTTGTGGTGGTAGTTGTCGTCGTAGTTGTTGTAGTAGGTGTGGTTGTTGTTGTTGTGGTGGTTGTTGTAGTTGAAGTTGTTGTCGAAGTAGTAGTTGTTGTTGTAGTTGTTGTAGTAGTTGTGGTGGTAGTTGTGGTCGTGGTCGTGGTCGTAACGATGCGCTTGTCAGTCATTTCAACTGTATCGTCGGACTTGCCGCCCTTTACTACCTTACCGTTTTCAACTGTGAACTCTACGCTTTCTGCCTTTTCATACTCGGCAGGAGCCTGAAGCTCTACAAGGGTATATGTACCGTCCTCAACTGTAACTATGGTCTTCTCTGTACCTGAGATCCATACGAGTGCATTTCCGACGCTGTTTACAGCCTCGCCGCCTTCGCCGACCTCAAGCTGACCGTCCCTGAAGGTGATAGCCCTGCCCGAGCTGTCCTTACCTGTGAGTGTGAGCTTAGCGCCCTTTACCTCACTGCCTGCAATGTCGTCTACCTTGTTGATATTGATCTTTGCAGCAGGTGCGGTAGTTGTCGTTGTTGTCGTTGAAGCCGATGTGCTCGTTGTTGTGGATGTAGTTGTTGAAGTTGTAGTGCTTGTTGTAGTTGTTGTTGAAGTAGTTGTGGTTGTGGTTGTCGAAGTTGTGGTGCTTGTTGTGGTTGTAGTTGTTGATGTTGTGGTGCTTGTTGTGGTTGTGGTTGTTGATGTTGTGGTGCTTGTTGTGGTTGTGGTTGTTGAAGTTGTAGTGCTTGTTGTTGATGTAGTTGTGGTAGTAGTTGTTGTAGTTGTAGTTGTGGTCGTTGTAGGAGTTGTGGTGCTTGTAGTTGTAACAGCTTCAGCATCGCATACTTCAATGGTGTTGCCGTTCTTGTCAACTACATAATAGCCGTTTTCAGCGTCCATATCATTTTCAGTCTTGAGATCCTTGCCGCTTGCGTCAACGATCCTGCTGTCCTTGATAGTGAATTCAAGCTCGGAGGTGATGATATCATATGTCTTGCCGCCGTTCTCGAACTTGTCGCCCGTTTCCTTCAGCTTGTACTTACCGTCGATAAGTGCCTGAACGATCTTGGCTGTGCTTCCCGATACCCACTGGATACCGATGATATTATTGTCGCTGTCGTATACGTTTACGAACTCGCCGTCCTTGTTTGCTTCAAGGATAGAAGTCCAGTCGATATCAGCGTTTGTGATCTGGATAGTAGCTCCTGCGATCTCGTTTTCGCCTGTGATATCGCTCTTGCTTATGCTTACGTATGCAGCGTCCTCGACCTTGAAGCTCTTACCGTCCTCAGATACTGAAGTCCTGCCGTTTGTAACTGTGTCTACCTTTGTTACCTTGCCGTTTTCAACTGTGAATGTGAACTCGGTAACTACTGAATAGCCTGTGGGAGCTGCGTCCTCAACAAGTGAGTAAACGCCGTCCTTAAGGCCTGTGAGCTTAGCACTGTTGCCTTCAAACTCAATTGACTTAGCACCCTTTGAAGCTGTCTTTGCAGCCGAACCCTCACCGACTGTTACACCGCCGAGGTCGTTCGATGAGCCCTTGGCATTGAGTGTGAACTTAGCCTTGCCTGCCAATTCGGGGATAGGCTCTCCGCCGAGTGAAAGCTTGTCAATGGTTATCACAGACTTTGTATCCTCGACTACAAGGTGACCGTTTTCGTCAACATAAGCCTTGCCGTCTGTTACGGTGCTTACATCTGTTACCTTGCCGTCCTTGACTGTGAATGTGAACTTTGTTACTGTTGTGTAGCCGTCGGGTGCTGCTGTCTCTTCGAGACTGTACTTACCGTCCTTAAGGCCTTCAAACTGTGTATTGTTGCCTGTGAATGTTGTCTTTGTTACTTCACCCAGTGCGTCGCCGCCGTTTACCTTTACGCCTGCAAGTGTCTTGCCATCTTCCTCAACTGCGAGT
>NZ_CAMKRR010000071.1 GCF_946415235.1 uncultured Ruminococcus sp.
AGAGCATGATAAAGAACACATTCAGCGCTATCAAGTCACAGTTCCCGAACCTTAATCTCCATTCTTACGACGTATGTAACGAGCTTTTCGTTAACGACGGCGGCGGAATGAGACCTGGCAGCAACTCCAACTGGGTAAGAGTATACGGTGAAGGCAACTCTGAGTTCGTAGTAAACGCATTCAAGTATGCAAGACAGTATGCACCTAAGGATTGTAAGCTTTACCTCAACGACTATAATGAGTATATGAGCGCAAAGACAAACGACCTTGTAAATATGGCTAAGACAGTCATGAAGGAGGGCGACTATATCGACGGTATCGGTATGCAGGCTCACCTTGATTCCAAGTATCCTTCAGCAAGCGAGTTTGAGACAGCTATCAAGAAGTTCGAGTCACTCGGACTTGACGTTCAGATTACAGAGCTCGATATCACAAACAGCACAGGCTCTAACGACAAGCTTTATCCTCAGATCTTTGAGGTAGCTATGAAGCACGCAGCTAACATCTCAACTGTAACTCTCTGGGGTACAACAGATGAGAGAAGCTGGAGATATCGTGAGAACGGCGGTTCACCGCTTCCGTTCAGCAACTATCAGCCTAAGTCATTCTACAATGACATTCTGGCTCTTGCTCAGAAGATCCCTGCTCCTTCGGAGACAACTACTACAACAACAACTACTACAACTACAACAACTACTACCACAACAACTACTACCACCACAACAACTACTACTACAACAATGGCTCCTAAGGACGCTCTTAACGCTAAGGTTTCAAGATGGGGCGACGGTAACTGCGATAACGGCATAGATATGGCTGACGCTGTAATCATCATGCAGTCACTCGCTAATCCGAACAAGTACCAGCTCACAGAGCAGGGTAAGTTCAACGCAGACGTTTATGAGGCAGGTTCAGGCATCACAACAAACGATGCTCAGACTATCCAGAAGTACCTCCTCGGTCTTGTAAAGACTCTCCCTGAGAGCTATTCAGATAACATAAAGACTGTTGTTACAGAAGCTCCTTCAACAACTCCTGTTGTGACTTCTTCAAAGCAGACAGAGACTGAAGCAACTACAACAACTACAAAGCCCGCTGCAAAGACGATCTTCAAGAGCTCGTTCGATTCAAGCACAGACAGCTGGTCGGGCAGAGGTGCTGCTTCTGTAGATGTAAGCTCAGACAGCTTCTATTCAGGCAAGTCACTTTATGTATCAGGCAGATCAGCTGAGTGGAACGGCGCTGCTTATACACTCGGTTCTGACTTCAAGGCTGGCGAGACATACAGCTTCAGCGCTGCTGTTCTCCAGCAGTCAGGCAAGACAGCTACAATCCAGATGTCACTCCAGCAGGGCGAAGGCGACAGTGCTTCATACACAAGCATAGCTAAGGCTGACTGTAAGAGCGGCGAGTGGACAAAGCTTGAGAACACATCATTCACTATCCCTGAGAATTCAGGCGATATGATCCTCTATATCGAGACGGTCCAGGATTCCGGCGACCTTATGAACTTCTATGTTGACGAAGTTGTTGCCGGTACTGAGGGCGTTCAGTCATCAGTTGAAACAGGCAAGGGCACAGTTGGTGAGCCTCCTAAGTCAAGCACAGGCGGCGCTGGTGTTGATTCTTCTAAGAAGCTCTGCGCTATCTCATTTGACGACGGTGCTTCAGCTCAGTCTACATCTGATCCTGGTTACAGAATCATCAATGCTCTTATCAAGAACAACATGACAGCTACTTTCTTCAACGTAGGAAGCTGGATCAAGACAAATCAGCAGATCCAGTATGAGTTTGAGAACGGTATGGAAGTTGCTAACCATACTCAGACACATCCTCACCTCGGTTCTATGGGTTCATCTCAGATCAGAAGCGAGTGGGAGCAGTGCAACAGCAAGCTCAAGAGCATCATCGGCACTGAGCCTTCACACCTCATGAGATTACCTTATCTCGAGAGCAACGGAACAGTTCAGTCAGCTCTTTACGATGTACCGCTTATCAGCTGTGCAATCGACACAGAGGACTGGAACAATGCTTCTAAGGATGCTATCGTAAACAAGATCAAGCAGGCTGCACAGAACGGTTCACTCGAGGGTGCTATCGTACTCTGCCACGAGAACTATGCTACAACAGCAGCAGCTATGGAAGAAGTTCTTCCTTGGCTCGCACAGAATGGTTACCAGAACGTAAACATTTCTGACATGGCAGCAGCTCACGGCAAGACACTTGCAGGCGGTCAGGTTCATACAAGAGCTTAATCGAATACAAGAGTATTTAAAGACATTACGTGCCGATCACAGAATCGGTGGTCGGCACACTTAATTAAGATTTCTCCAAATTTTAATATCCCCTGAAAGGCAGTCGGTGAAAATCGGCTGTCTTTTCATTTTTACGGGAAAATGTTATAATAAATGTGACCATACTGCATTACTAAACGTGTTTACAGTGAAAGGAGTTGATGAAACGATGCTGAAAGACGGCTGCGCTCGCGAGGCGGTCGAAAAATACGGAGATATGCTGTACAGGATATGTCTGCTTATGCTGAGAAATACAGCTGACGCAGAGGACGCTGTGCAGGAGACTTTCATCAGGTATGTGACCGTGTCGCCTGATTTTGCCGACAGCGAGCATGAAAAAGCATGGCTCATCACTGTGGCTAATAATAAATGCCGCGATATGCTCCGATATCGTAAACGCCATTACACAGAAAGCGAGGAGCTGCTTGACGGTTATGCGGTAACAAAAGAGGACAGCGGAATACTTGACGCTCTTATGGAGCTGCCCGAAAAGTACAGGATAGTCCTTGCACTGTTTTATATTGAAGGATACAAGGTGGACGAGATAGCGGAGCTTGTGTGCATAGGTGCTTCGGCAGCAAAAATGCGCCTTTCAAGAGGACGCAGGATGCTTGAAGAAAAATACAGAAAGGAGTATATGTAGTATGGATAAAAAGCTTAAAAAGGCGGCAGATAAGATAACGATGCCCGAGGATATGAAAGAGCGTATCATCAGGGCTTGCGAGTCTGCGGAGAAAAATAATATCACACGCATTGACAATGAGGAAGGATATGCTGAGGTTGTAAGCGGTACAGAGCGAGTTGCTCCCAGAAGCCGAATTATAAGGACTGTGAGCGCAGCTGCTGCTTGTTTGGTACTGCTGGCAGGCATTGGTACTACGGGAGTACTGCTTCACAGGCAGAACAGCAATATTGCAGGCAGCAGCGCTGCCAGCGATGCCGAGCACAGCTGTCCGTTCGGGGATTTCAGTACATTCGACTACAGCTTTGACGCAGGTGACGGCAAATACGGCTGTTATTCAGCCGAAACATACGCAGAGCTTTCCGACTTTCTCAATAAGTTCGACTGGGGCGAAAGTGTTGAGAAGGAAGCTAGCAGAGACAAGGAAGCTGATGTTGAGGACCCGATGTACGATATCAAATGGACAAGAGGGGATACTCCGCCGATAGATTGCGATCTTCACATTGCAAACGACGGTTATGTATCCTATCAGGAGAGTATGATGGACTTTGAGACAGGTGGTCAGATGCCTCTCACTGAGAACAGTAAGTGGTATAAGATAGACTTTGACGTCTTTGACAGCGGCATAAAGGAGATAATCGCACAGGAAAATGACATCACTCAGTTCGTGACAGAAAGAGAACAGGAATATACCGTAAAACTCGGTGAGACCTGCGAGACTGAAAACTGGGAATACCTTGTAAAATCGGTCAAGCTCACCAAAAGCGGAGAGGGCATGGATATTCTTCCCGAGGGGCATTATTCCTGCGACGAAAACGGAGACCTCACCTGTGACAGCACATATATCATTGCAGATATGGAAGTGACAAACACAGCTGACGAGGAGAGATCACTGTATATGAACTCCTCGCGTGTCGATCTTTACAATTATAACGGAGATAAGCTCGACCCTGCTGCCTCTACGGAAGCGACTGCGTATACTTTCAATGGGGATCGTTCAATATACGAGGGCGATTTTTTCAAGGTTGACTTCAAGGCAGGAGAAACAATGGCTTTCCGCGTTGGTTACATTATTGATGACGAATACATTAAAAAATCATTCGATGTGATACGTATTGAGATAAACCATTCGGGTATGGAAGGCTTTAATGAAAATATAAGATACTATATACTGGGTGAGAAAACAAGCCTGAACGATATAGACGCTGCGTACCGGGACGAGTATGTGAGATTAATCGATGAATTACAGGAAAAGACGCAAAACAGCAGGAATTATATGGAAGCAATTTCAGCATGGCTGAAAGACGGAAGAGCAGAAGTAAGTGTTTCGACATTCCACGGGGCAAACAGGAGACTGCTCGGCCGAAAAGAAAAGGATAAGCTGTTAAACTATATCGAAAGCCATGATTTCGGAGAACATGACACAGAAACAGTTATTCCCGATGTTCCTGATGATTACATGGAAATAGCTGATGACGGACCGTTTAAGTTTGCTCTGAACATTGAGTGCGATAATATTATTTTTTCGGGTATGCTTGCCTTTACAAGAGATATGAAATATGCAGCTTTTTATTCCGGCGGAGTATTGAAATATGTGGAAGTGATCGAACTCCCCGATGCAGAACAATTGGAATTTTTATATAATACAGACTAAAACAAAACAGACCGCACATCTTATGATGTGCGGTCTGCTTTTACCTTAATGCATACAGCTTTTTGAAGTCCGTAGGCGTACAGTGCTTTATCTCCTTGAAGATGCGGTTGAAGGTGGTCAGGCTCTTGAAGCCCGAGCGCATAGCTACCTCTGTGATAGGCACGCTTGGATCGAGCAGGAGAAGCTCTGCCGCCTTGGTACGTCTTGCGTTTATGTACTGTAAATAGGACATAGCATTGTACTGCTTGAAAATACGCGAGAAATGGTACTTGCTGTAGCCTGCTACGTCGGCAAGCTGCTCAAGAGTGATATCGTACATATAGTTGTTGTCGATATATTTGAGCACAGTACCGAACTTTTCGCTGTATTCGTCGATCTTATCGTCGTCGCAGTCCATAACTATCTTCTGCTGTTCGAGCTGATACTCTCTCAGAGCCATGAAAAGCTCAATGACCTTGACATATATCTTAACGTCTGCAAGCTCGGATTTTGAGTTATACAGCGAAAGTATATCCAGCATGGTTTTTTTTGCGAGCACATGGAGCTCCTTATCCATATCCGCGCAAATGAGGACAGGCGAGTTGAGTGAGCGCATTACGGGCTCGAGCGCAGTTATCTCGCCGAGAATACTGTTGTCGCACTGAAAAATGATACGCCGTCCCGGAATAGCGGGCATACTGTGCAGCTCGCAGGGCGGAACGATGAGAACATCATTTTCGGGAATGAAATAATCTGTTCCGTTGACTGTGACTGTGTATTCATTTTTCATAGGCATGATAAGCTCGACTGCGTTATGCCAGTGTACGGGATATTCCTCAGTCTGAACATTATCGTACAGCATTGCATATTTTTGAGTGTCGTACTCAACAGTTTCAAATTCACCCGAAAGATGTTTAATCATTATAATACCCCCCCTCTGAACCCTGTTTCAGAGGATTTGACCAAATATTGCTATCTTTTAGATCGAATTGCACTTTGATGCTACTATCATTATATCCTATATTTCGTCTTTTGTAAATGCTTTTTGTAAAACTTTGTGAAAACTATACAAATAGACTAACCAAATTTTGCTCAATATGGAAGTGGAAAGAAGTAGAAAATTACAAAGGGATTGCAGCATTATTACAACAAAACGACAAAAATCCCCTGACGACCGCATATCGTCAGGGGGATGATGTTTTATGCAAAATATATTACAATTCAGGTGAATCGGGATCTGTGTCTGTATAGTAATCGGAAGAATCAGTATCGTAACCTGAGTATTCGGTATAATCTGTATTGTCCGATGATGTATACTCACCAGTATCATTATTTTCAGCGCTTGGGGCAGTTGCTGCCTTGCCGCCGAGGAAGCCTGCCAGCAGAGCTCTTAAGTCAACGCCTGTTGCAGCTGAAAGGCCGTCGGTCACCTTTGTGGTAGAGCCGATGATGTCGCCTACGAGCTTGCTTGAATTGCCTTCGCCGTACATTGTGATCTTGTCAACATTTGCAAGAGGTGTAGCGGCGTTCTTTACTACCTCGGGCAGAGCCTTGAAGTACATTTCGAGCACAGCAGCTTCGCCGTACTTTTTCATAGCTTCAGCCTTTGCGTTGATACCCTCAGCCTCGGCAAGACCCTTAGCGCGGATAGCATCCGCCTCAGCCTTACCTACAGCAGCGATACCTTCAGCTTCCTGCATTTTTGCGAATTTCTGAGCCTCAGCCTCAGCCTTCTGAGCCTCAGCCTCCTGCTCTCTCTGGAAACGGTCAGCCTCAGCCTCTTTCTTGAGCTGATAGAGCTTTGCGTCGGCTTCCTGCTGAGCCCTGTAGCGGTCAGCTTCAGCCTTTTTCTTGATCTGAGCCTCGAGGGCTTTTTCGGTTACCTCAGCCTCACGAGCCTTGAGCTCTACGTCCTTTTCGGAAGCGGCGATGTTGGCATTGGCCTTCGATACCTCAATGGATTTACGCTGCTCTTCCTTCTGGATCTCATAAGCAGCATCAGCGATAGCAAGCTGTGTGTCAGCTTCCTTTTTGAGTTCTGCCTGACGGATAGCGAGCTCGTTGTTCTTCTGAGCGATCTCGGTCTCTGCAAGTATCTTTGCGTCGTTTGCTTCTTTCTTAGCCTGAGCCTTGGCGATCTCGATCTCCTTTTCGGACTCGGCGCGTGCGATAGCAGCCTTCTTCTGGATCTTTGTGGTATTGTCGATACCGAGATTTTCGATAAGGTTCTGATCGTCCGTGAAGTTCTGAACATTGAAGGAAACTATCTCAAGTCCCATTCTGTTCAGGTCGGGAGCAGCGTTTTCCTGAACCTTTTCGGCGAATGCCTTACGGTCGTTTACCATTGCCTCAAGAGACATCTGACCAACGATCTCACGCATATTACCTTCAAGCACCTCTCTTGCAACCTTTGCAACATAAGCGGTGTCCTTGTTGAGGAAGTTCTCAGCGCCCAGCTTTATGAGGTTGGGGTCGCTGCTGACCTTTACGTTTACGTTTGCGTCAACATTGATGTTGATATAGTCTGCGGTAGGAACAGCACTTGAGGTCTTTACATCTACGGCGATGAGCTGTAATTTCAGCTTATCCACACGCTCAAAGAAAGGTATGCGGATGCTTGCCTTACCGATGATTATTTTCTTTCTCAGTCCCGAGATTATGTAGGCTGTATCCGGGGGAGCTTTGATGTATCCCGAAAGAATGATTATTAACAATAGGATGATACCTATTCCGGCAGGGATGATGACGCCCCAGTTGAGGTCCTCAAATGAGAGAGCCATAAGATTGATCCTGTTGAACATATAAACCTCCATATCATAGAAAATGTGCTTATGCGGAGCACCAAACTACAGCAGCTGACGTGTTTCAACTGCATGATATTATTATATATTATTTCTTTTTCTTTGTCAATACACCACAAATAATTACGCTTCGTATAAAGAATGTATGGCATTTATGCATAATGCACAGAAGGGTATTTCAAAAATATAAGTTCGTATGAACCTTTTGAATAGTTTGTGGAACTCGTGTGCTGCAAAAAGAAGTGTTTTTATCCTCTTCGGCTAATTATTACAGTTTGATTACAGTTTTTCATATTCCTTGACTTTAAGTCTGCACACGATTATAATAGACCCATATTCTATGAAAGGACGGTGAACACCATGACAATATTCTCAAAATATTTTCTGATGCCAAAACTTAATATTATTGTAAATAAGCATGGAGTTTGCCCGAAGTGTTCAGCCATGTGCTGAGCTTTTGCATATACAGAGCATTGTGCACTCCTGCGGGAGTGCTTTTTTTATGCATTCGGGCAGCTTCGGAAAGGAAGATATCATGATAGAACTCAACGGAAAATACAATTCCGCCAAGGTCTTCACGGAGGTTATCGAACAGGACGCCATTGCACAGATCATCGCGTTTTGCAGCCAGCCCATGAGTGCAGGTTTAAAGATACGCATTATGCCTGACGTCCACGCAGGCGCAGGCTGCACCATAGGTACTACCATGACTGTTACGGACAAGGTGATACCAAATCTTGTGGGAGTCGATATCGGCTGCGGCATGGAGACCGTAAGATTAAAGGAAAAGCATATAGAGCTTCAGAAGCTCGACAAGCTTATCTACGAAAAAATACCTTCTGGCTTTTCTATACGTGAAAAGCCTCATCGCTACTGTGAAAAGACCGATCTTGCAGCACTTTACTGCATAGAGCATATTGATCTGCTCCGTGCGGAAAAGAGCATCGGTACTCTCGGCGGCGGAAACCACTTCATCGAAGCCGATAAGGGTGAGGACGGAAGCATATATATCGTTATCCACTCGGGCTCACGTCACCTCGGAGTTGAGGTCGCAAAGTATTACCAGAACGAGGCTTACAGACGTCTTAACAAGAGCTCGGACAAGGAGATAAACGAGCTTATCACTCGTCTTAAGGCTGAGGGAAAGCAGAAGCAGATACAGTCAGAGCTGAAAAAGCTTGAAAACACCAAGACCACCGATATCCCAAAGCACCTTGCTTACTGCGAGGGCGAGCTCTTTGAGCAGTATATCCACGATATGAAGATAGTTCAGCAGTTTGCCATGCTGAACCGTCAGGCGATGATGGACGAGATAATTAAGGGTATGCACGTTCATGCCGTAGAGCAGTTCACGACGATACACAACTATATCGACACTGAGACGATGATACTCCGTAAAGGAGCTGTTTCGGCACAGGCGGGGGAGAAGCTCCTCATACCCATAAATATGCGTGACGGAAGCCTTATCTGTACAGGAAAGGGCGCTCCGGACTGGAATTTCTCCGCACCTCACGGCGCAGGCAGACTTATGTCACGTTCGCAGGCAAAACAGAGCTTCACAGTGTCGGAGTACAAAAAGCAGATGGACGGTATCTACACCACATCGGTCAATGCACAGACGCTGGACGAGTGTCCTATGGCTTATAAGTCAATGGAGGATATAGTTGACAATATCGGTGATACGGTCGAGATAAACGAAGTCATCAAGCCTATCTATAACTTCAAGGCAGGAGAGGAGTAATCAAAATTTAGCAAAGCTAAATTTTGATTTACAGGAGGAAAAATGGAAATATATACAATGACAGATACACATGAAAAGTGGGAGTGCGCTGCGGCTTTTGCCGAAAAATGTTCATGGGGAGCAGGAAAATATCTTGCGGAGCTCATGCGCGGAGGTTCTTTCAGGGACTGGGAGCGCGTTTTTGCCGCCTTTGAAAACGGCAGGCCTGTGGGCTTCTGCACTCTTACCGAGAAGGACGAGCTCGCTCCGAAGTATCCGTATACTCCTCTTATCGGCTTTGTTTTTGTGGACGAGGCTTTCAGGGGAAAGAGAATATCTGAGAAAATGATAAAAACAGTTCTTGAATACGCAAAGGGTATCGGATATGACAAGGTATACATCATGAGCGGCGAAAAGGGACTTTACGAGAAGTACGGCTTCAGCCCCATGGGCGAGTATGAGACAATCTACGGGAATTACGAGCAGCTGTCCGCAATAGACTTAACGGAGGGAAAAAATGGATAAATTCGTATCTTATGATAAAATGAGCAAGAAAGAGCAAAAGAAGATCGACTCCTCAAAGCGGGGCAGCTGGAACGGCGTTGATCCTGCCACAAAGGTAGTTGATACGGACAAAAGACGCTACAGGCGCAAGCCCAAGCACCCCGAAAACTACGAAGAATAATCGTCACAATGCACAGTCTTAGGACTGTGCATTTGTTTATTTTATCAGGTATCGGTTTCGTTGACATTAATGCCCAAACGGGATATAATTTTATTAACAGCAATTGGTAAGGGGAGTTTTTATGAAGTTTATACATTTATCGGATCTTCATCTCGGAAAGAGACTGAATGAGTTTTCTCTCACGGACGATCAGGAGTATATCCTGAATGAGATATGCAGTGTCATAGCTGCCGAAAAGCCTGATTTTGTCATTATAGCAGGGGATATATACGATAAGCCTGTTCCGTCTGCGGAGGCTGTGCGGCTTTTTGATGATTTCCTCACAAGAGTTTCGTCACTGACCGACCATATATTCGCAATAAGCGGCAATCACGATTCTGCGGAGCGCATCGCATTCGGCTGCCATATCATGGAAAAGAGCGGCATACATATGTCACCGGTTTACAGCGGAAGCACTGTCCCCACGGTTCTCACCGATGAGTACGGGGAGTTCTGCGTGTATATGCTCCCGTTTATCAAGCCGCCTTCGGTACGAAGATTTTTCCCCGACAGTGTTATCGAGAGCTATACCGACGCGGTAAATGCCGCAGTCGATGCAATGGATATAGATTTTACAAAGCGGAATATCATAATAACTCACCAGTTCGTTACGGGAGCTCAGAAAAGCGATTCCGAAGAGATATCCGTGGGCGGTACGGACAATGTGGACAGCTCTGCCTTTGACGGCTTTGACTACGTAGCTCTCGGCCATATCCACGGACCGCAGAACGTAGGCAGCGAGCGTATCCGCTACTGCGGCACTCCGCTGAAATATTCATTCTCGGAAGCCGCTCAGGTCAAGTCTGTGACTGTCGCAGAGATACGCGAAAAGGGATGCCTTGATATAAGGACCGTCCCCCTTGTTCCTATGCGCGATATGCGTGAGATACGGGGCGAATTTGAGATGATATGCTCTGCTGAGTTCAGCAGGAGCGGAAATAACGGAGACTATCTCCGCGTTATCCTTACGGACGACGAAGAGATCCCCGAAGCCATGGGAAAGCTCAGAACAGTTTACCCGAATATCATGATGATCGAATACGATAACCGCCGCACACGCAGCTCTCATGACAGTACGGGCACGGCTGAGGCTGAAAACAAGCAGCCCATAGAGCTTTTTGAGGATTTCTACAGATACAGCAACGGCGGCGATATGTCCGAGCAGCAGCGTCAGCTTGCACAGTCGCTTATCGAGAAGATATGGGAGGGAGATAAATGAGACCCATTAGACTTGAAATATCGGGTTTCGGACCATATTCGGGGCTCACTGTCCTTGATCTGGGAGCTCTCGGTGAAAAGGGGCTTTACCTGATAACGGGAGATACGGGCGCAGGAAAGACCACTATTTTCGACGCCATAACCTATGCGCTGTACGGCAGCGCCAGCGGCGAGAACCGCAGCGACGACAGTATGCTCAGGTCAAAATACGCTTCACTTGATACTCCAACGTATGTGGAGCTGGAGTTCGACTACGGCGGCAAGCGCTATAAGATAAACCGCAATCCTCCTTATGTGCGTCAGGCAAAACGCGGAGGAGGAGTTGCACAGCAGCCTGCAAATTCGGTATTCACCTATCCCGACGGCAGGGCAGTGTCGGGAAAAAGAGATGTTGACGCGGCAGTTGCCGAGATAATAGGGCTTTCAGAGAAGCAGTTCAAGCAGATAGCCATGATCGCACAGGGCGACTTCATGAAGCTGATTACTGAGGATACCTCTCAGAGACGGGAGATACTCAGACATATATTCAAGACAAGGAACTATCAGGACCTTCAGGAGGCTCTCAGGCAGGAAAGCGTCACCCTGAAAGCCGAATGTGACAGGCGCCGCGAGGGACTTAGACAGTACGTCAGCAGTATATCCTGCGGCGAGGACGACGAGTACTATGAAGAGGTGGAGAAGCTCAGAGAGGAGCTCCCGCCTGTTGAGTTCATCAGGGATACTATAAATAAACTTATAATGCGGGACAAGGCTCAGACAGAGATATTTACCCGTGAGAGCGAGGAGACTGACGCAAAGCTGGGAGAGGTCAACGGACGAATCTCCAAAGCGGAGGAAAAGAACAAAATGCTCGCAGAGCATGAGCGGACTGCCCGTCAGCTGGAGGACCTTAGTCAGCGCAGCAAGCTCCTTTCCGAAAAGCTTGAAAAGGAGAAAGCACGTCAGCCCGAGCTTGAAAGGCTGAGGAACGATATAGCTGCCCTTGAAGCCGAAATGCCGCAGTATGCCAAGGCGGCAGAGCAGGAAAAGCTCATAGCGGAGGTTAGGAGCTCTCTTTCAGTGCTGGAAGAGGATATCGAAAATAAGGTCAAAGCCAAGGACGACAGTGAAAAGAAGCGAGCTGAGCTTAAAAAAGAGTACGCAGAGCTGGGGATATCGGCTGAAAGTACGGCGAAGCTCAACGCAGAGCGCGAGGAGCTCGTCCGCAGGGCTTCAGAGCTGTATAATCTTGCAAAGCTCATAGGCGACTATGAGAACAGCAGCCGCTCATTCAGGGAAAAGACCGCCGAATACAAGGAATATCAGGCTGAACACGACAGCCTTGTAAAAAAGTGCGAAGCTCTTACGGGCGAGGTCTACAAGCTGAAAAAGCGCCGCAGCGAGATAGAGGGAGCTGACGCTGAAAAGGAAAAGATACTTCACAGTCAGGAGAGCGTCGGCAAGCGCCATGCAGAGCTGAAAAAGCTTTCTGCGGATATAAGCGAACGTGAAAAGCGCCGCAGCGAGCATGAGGAAGCGGCAGAGCTCTACCGCGAAGCTGCAGAAAAAGTGGCATATCTTTCCGAAAACTATGAGCGCAGCTACAGAGCCTTCCTCGATGACAGGGCGGGTGTGCTTGCGGATACTCTGAAGGAGGGCGAGCCCTGTCCCGTATGCGGTTCTGTTCAGCATCCTTCCCCTGCGAAAAAGCAGGTGGGAGCTCCCAATGAGCAGGAGCTTGAGCGCATGAGAGCAGAGCTTGAAAAAGCCCGCCGTGCAGCGGAAAAGAACAGTGCAGAGGCATCTGCCATGAAGGTCAAGGCAGACGAGCTTGAAAAGTCTCTGACTGCAAGGCTCGCGGAGCTGCTTGACTGCGGTATTGACGAGGGGGCAAAGCTCTGCGAAAGTGCTCTTGAAAGCTGTGCTGCGGAGCTCAGCGGCCTTTCAAGGAAGCTCGCGGAAGCGGAAAAGCTAATATCCGAGAAGAACAGGCTCGACAGTGATATCATGTCGCTGGAAAAGCAGGAAACAGGTACTATGACGGCTGTCTCCGACTCGGACAAGGTGCTTGCGGAGCTCCGCAGCAAATGCGATACAGCCGAGGGAATGCTTAAACAGCTCCGCGCTGATACGGAAAAGGGCGTGAAGGAAGCTCTCGGCGACTGCCTTATGGAAAACGCGCGGGATAAGATAATCACGGAGAGAGTTGCCGTAAAAGCGAGGATGGCAGGCATAGAAGCTCAGCTTGCGGCTGAAAAGGAGAGAACAGCACGTAAGGAAGATCTGGAAAAGCTCATACCCGAGCAGGAAGATGAGATAAATGAGCTCAACAGCCGACTTTCCGAGCTTACCGTGCGGAGAGCCGCTGCCGAGAGCAGACTTGTGGAAATGACGGACAGATTTATGGAGCTTCGCAGCGGACTGAGGTTCGAGAGCGGCGAGAATGCGGGGATATACGTGCTATCGCTGCAAAAGAGATGTACCGAGATAAGGAATTCCTATGAAGCTGCCGAAAGGGCTGTAAACGAAAACGAAAGGGATCGCTCTGTGCTTTCGGGAAAGCTTGACCAGCTCAAACTGCATATCGACGATCTTACCGACATAGACGGTGAGCAGGAGCTTGCGGAAAGAGCGCGGCTCACGGCTGAAAAAACGAGACTGTCGGCGCAGCTGAGACAGCTTCACACACGCCTTACGGTAAACAGCACCGCACTTGAAAATATATCAAGCGGTTCATCGGAGCTGACAGAGCTCGAATCACGCTATGCATGGGTGAAGAACCTGTCCGATACCGCCAACGGAAAGCTCTCGGAGCAGAGCAAGTTCATGCTTGAGACGTACATACAGACCGCTTATTTCGACAGGATAATACAGCGGGCAAATATACGTCTGAGGGTCATGTCGGACGGTCAGTACACCCTTACGCGGCGCACAGAATACGATGACAAGCGTACACAGGTAGGACTTGAACTTGATGTTATCGACCATTACAACGGCTCGGTGAGAAGCGTTAAGACTCTTTCTGGCGGCGAGTCCTTCAAGGCTTCGCTGTCGCTTGCGCTGGGACTTTCTGATGAGATACAGTGCTCGGCAGGCGGTATAAAGCTGGATACCATGTTTGTGGACGAGGGCTTCGGCTCTCTTGACGAGAACTCCATAGAACAGGCGATGCGGGCGCTTGCAGGGCTGTCCGACGGAAACCGCCTTGTGGGGATAATCTCCCACGTACAGGCGCTCAAACAGCGCATAGACAAGCAGATCGTAGTTACCAAGGAAAAAAACGGCGGAAGCCATGCGGAAATAATTGTTTAAAAGTCCTGCATATCACATATGAAGCTGAGGAACTTATTCCCTTTGTGCATAATGTATAATGGGGATACAAAAAATGAGTGTTTAAGCCCTGTTTTTAGACTTGACGGAAGTAATATTCTGTTATTTTTTACAAAAATTCAGTGACGGCAGCTGTGTTTGTTGATTTTTTATCGACGAAATGATATAATTATATTGTTGAATTCATTTTTTGGTAAAAAATTGGAATGCAGAAAATGATACATGGAGTGATAACAGAATGAAAATGACAAGATGTCCCGAAAAGCATATTTACGATGCTGATAAATACGAGACCTGTCCCTACTGCTCAGGCGAGATCAGAGCAGCAGAGAGTGGTAGAGCTCCCAAGAAAGCAAAGATCGTAAAGGTCAGAGCTGTAAAGGCAAATCATATTTCAGATATTGAAGAAAAGCCTGCTGCGGCAAAGCCTGAGGTGAAGCCCGAGCAGAAGCTCCAGCTGCCTGAAAAGGAAAAAAGTTCGGACAATAAAATGCCCGAGATCACAAAAAAAGAAAATAAGTCAGATGACAAAAAGCCCGAAGCTCCCAAAAAGGACGCAAAGGCAGAGGAAAAGAAGCCCGAAGCTCCCAAAAAGGACGCAAAGGCAGAGGAAAAGAAGCCCGAAGCTC
>NZ_CAMKRR010000072.1 GCF_946415235.1 uncultured Ruminococcus sp.
TCATATACTCTTTTATTGCACTATTTTTCGTTTACACAGAATTTGGGATTGACTCGGCAGGATAACGACTACTTTTTTCAACTATATATCAATATTTACCATTGTTCCACATATTTAAAATGATACAGCTCCCGAATGGGAGCTTTCATATGTTATATCGTTATCAGGGGAAGCATAACTATGCCGGCAATATTCAGATTATAAAAACACCGCATAGCGTTGAATGAACTGTGCGGTGTTTGTTTTTATTATGAAAATTTTTCCTGCCCGAGGAGGTACTTCTGTATTTTAAGTGCATCGCTTGCGGTAATACCGTTGCCGTTTTTATCAACATCAGCACAGTCGATACCTTTTTCTGTTATATGGTGTTCATTGGTACCGTTAAGTCCGTACTTGTTGGGATTTGCAAGGCTCTGCATTATGAGCACAGCATCGCTCATGTCAATGCCTTTGTCACAGTTAGCGTCACCGAAAGCATAAAAGTTTTTGTAATTTATATTTGCAATTCTTTCCGCAGTTGAACCTGCATATCCATATATCTTATCAACTTTGTCAAGGTCTATGGAATTTGAATAAAAATCACAGTCAGCAGAGTAGATCTTAACTATGGCTTTGCTTTCGGGAGAGTTATCTTTCCATGTAAACGAATCTACACCTATACTTTTTATGTTTTCCGGAATAATGATAGCCTTCATATTTGTACCTTCAAAAGCATATGAATCTATTTCGGTAATTTTATTCGGTAAACTGATCTCTTCGAGTGATCCGCAATCCTTAAATGCAGACATTTTCATTTCTTTTAATCCACTACCAAGCTTAACCGTTTTAAGATCAGTGCAGCCTCTGAAAGCTGAGTTATCTATTTCAGTGACATTGTCATACAGTTTCAGCGAAGCAAGCTTTGTACAGTTTTGAAAAGCAGACTCACCTATATATTCAATGCCTTCTCCGCCTTCAATGCTTTCAAGATTTGTACAATCAATAAATGTTTCTTCAGGGATCACATTTATATTTTTTCCGATAACGACTTTTTTGATATTTTCTTTTACTTCACTTGCTATAAAATTGGACCTGTACGCAGGAAGGATATAAAAATCAAGCTTTAATCCGTTGCTGACAGTTGATGAAATAAGTTCTTTTGTATCGGCTGCGTTTATATATGATACAGGCATTCCCTGTACTTCATCAGGTATTACAAGGGTACCGTCTTTTACAGCATTTTCACTTATTTCTTTGATCACGAGCTTACCATTAACTTCTTCAAATTCCATTCCATATGCCATATTGCATATAAGTCGATCTGTGACATCGAATTTCATATCATTGATATTATCACTGAATGATATGCTTTTTAAATTTTGCAGATTTGCAAATGCGTTTTTGCCTATTTCTTCAAGACCTTCGCCGCCCTCAATTACTTCAAGATTATCGAAATCTTCAAATGCATTTTCGCCTAATCTTTTTATGTTTTTGCCGAGAACGATCTTCTTTGTATCTTCTGCGGTTATAGAATCAATTGAGAACATGTCTTGTTCAGCATCAAAAATTCCGAATTCAACAACAGGTATACCAGCAACTTCATCAGGAATGATCAGCGTACCATCTTTTGACATAAGAATACGATCGATCTTGAGTCCGCCATCAGTTTCATCAAACCACATGCCATAATCTCTTAAACATATAAAATCATCAAGTGGTGACAATTCACGTTTCTCGTACTCACCCTTTTCGTACTGCTCAAAAGTACACCATTTCAAATTATAACGTTCTGCTTGTTGTTTTGCAATCGATTCTTCATCACAAACTATCAGTGTACTTTTCCAAGATTCTTCATCACCAAATAGCCTGCACTCAGGATTATTTATCTTAACGATACCGCTATCATCTTTATTCCGGTTATTAGCATCAAAAACATTTTTAATCTCTGTAAATCTTTCAGGCACTTCAAAGACTTCAATACCTGATCTTTCAAAAGCACCGCTTTCTATCTCTTCAACATTTTCGCCTATCTCAAAACTTTTCAGATTTACACACGCATTAAAAGCCACTAACCCTATATGCTTCAGTTTGCTTCCCACTCTAAGTTCTTTTAAGCTGTAACACCGAGCAAAAGAAAAATCATCAATATCTTCAAGTTCATCATTAAAAGTAACGGTCTCAAGCTCATAACATTCGCTGAAAGCTGAATTGCATATCTTTTTTACATTTTTACCCAGAGTTAATGTTTTAATATGCGGATGTATTTTATTATAATATGGATTAAAAGCAAATTCGCCTATCTCTGTAACAGGACAGTCATCCACCTCATCAGGTATAACGAGATCTACGATGGAAGCGTCAACAACCCCATTGACGACAGCTTCACCGTTACTTAAAGTATACTCGATACCATCTTTGACAACCTCAACAGAATCCTCGGCGTCAGCTGCCAAAACGCTGTTGATAAAGCTTTTTTCTGCTGTAACATTGTATGCTCCACCAACGAGCACAAGTGCAGTTACAGCTGCGATCATTTTTTTGATTTTCATAGTTTTTCTCCTTTAATATATCATTTGCCTTTATGGCATATTTATTATACCATCAAAATTTATGCAATACAATATGCAGCTCTCAAAATTTACAATTCATACAAGTTTGTGAATGTATTGTAAAATATCTCAAAAGAAAAACTGAAGTGTTATTACTATATGATGTCGAAAAGTTTTTCGTCGTGAGCTTTTTTAACTATATAATTACAGGAATATGTTCATTGTAATATAACATACAGGAATGAAAAGCGTTCTTCCCAAATATTACACATCTTAATGACATATCATTCATATCAAGTTCTTTGGTTGTGAAATGGCTTTACAGTTGCTGAATAGGGCGGAAGCGAGATCAAAGCATAATATGACAAAAAGGACGACTTGCGTCGTCCTTTATCAGTGTATGTACCAGTAAGCCTTATCATTCTTTGTTATTTGAAACATCTTTGATTTTTTTGAGGTCATCAACATACATTTCTGAATATCCGCATTCAGGACATACAGCACATTTCAATTCGGCAATAGGAGATGAAAAAAAGGCCTTATTTGTTATTCTTAATCCATTACTGCTGATCTTAAAATTTTCAATCATATTGTTTTTACATCTTAAACATGTTCTCATAATAAAACCTCCGTAGATAATGTGTTATTTATATTAGTTAGTACTGTTTGCAGCTGCTGATGCAGCAACAATAGCAGCCATCATTGCAGCTTCCTGTGCTGCGATAATAGCAAGAGCAGAAGCGGATACAGCCGCCTGAGTTTTATCGGTATCTTCGTAGAGGTCAGCCGTGAGCATTGCTGCATGCATGAGCCTTGTTTTCTTGTCAAGGCTCAAAGCTCCGTAGCCCTTCTGTCCGTCAAGAAGTCCGTCTATGGCAACCGTTGTGTCAACAAGTTCCTTTTCATCGGCTTCAATAACGGATATTGCCGCAAGAGTGGAAAGCTCATAGTGCTTGCCATATTTTCTTTCTGCTACTGCGAACATATCGAACATTCTGATCAATCTGTCTACCTTTTCCTCGGGAGCTCCGTCTGTCATAGCAAGTATGTGGGATACAGTCTGAACAGCGTTCTTGTCCGAGAACTTCTTCCTCAGCAGGTAATAGCACTTCTCAGCAGCATCGATGAGCTGCTGGTCGCTCTTTTCCGAAAACGCCATAAAGCCTGCCATTATATTGTCTTCAGTTGAAGTAAGTATAGGGTGCTCCATCTTCATCATATCGTAGAGAGCGCGTCCCCTTGCAGCAATTCTTTCAGCCTCTTCTTCAGTTGCTTTTTCAGCGAGGAGAGTTGCAAGCAGAGCAAGATACTCGGATCTTCTGAAGTGTTTTTTGAGTATGCCATACATAGCCATTACCTTTTCAAACTGAGTTTCGGGGTCAGCCGACACGCAGAGCTTAGCTGCAAAGGGTGTTATAATAACGCCTTTGAGATAAGAAGCAAAGCCTGCATTCTTCTTGATGATCTTCTTGCACTTGGCAAGCTTGTCAGCATCAGCCTTGACACCTGCTGAACAGAAAACATTTGCTGCAACGGCATAGATATATGAGCTATCAAGCTTTGCTGCTTTCTTTATAGTGTCTCTGTTCTCGATAAAGTCCTTTGTTATCTGGTTTATAGTTGATTTCATAGTAATTGCTCCTTTAGTGTATTTGAAAGCTTTCCGCTTCTGTGATCATAGTATATCATATTGCAGGTCTGTTGTCCGTCTTTTAATATTACCGTATATTACAATTCTGAAATGTTTGCCAGTAAAATAACTTTATCTTTCCAAGCACATATGACTGCAAAAGAGCCTATGGCTGCTTTTACCCTGTATACCTTCGCTTTTCAATATGCTGAACATCTCGGCGTTGCCTATGCCATGATTGCCTTTGAAAGCTCTTCTAAGGGTGCATTCGTGCTTCATACCGCACTTTTTCATCACGCCTCCGGAATTCGGGTTACGTGTGTCATGAATTGCCTCGATGCGTTCCATGCCCACCTCATTAAAGAAAAATTCAATAATGGCATTCAGCGCTTCACTGGTTATACCATTATTCCACCATTTTCTGCCTATGAAGTAGCCTATCTGCACAGCTGAGATAAGAAGCTGTTTATTTTTCAAAGGCGAAAATATAGTCAAAGCTTGTTCTGCTGTTTAGTGCATAGCTCCAAATTTTAGAATTAAGCATAAAATGTTCACAAATTTGCAGAGCGGATATGGTATAATAAAAACAAACATCATATTTATACCTGAAAGTTGGGAATTAATGAAAAAGGATACAGGAAATAAGAAGATACTGGAAAAGACAATAAACCGTTTTTCTGCACGTAAGAAAGCACCTCTGAGTGGTTATATTATATTGCTTTTGTTTTATCTGGCAGGGTCGATTGCTGTGAGTTTTTTAGCTCGTTCAAAAGCTGAGATACCGATTTTTGGTATACCGCTCCCTTTTTATTCTTTTGCAGGTGTTTTTTCAGTGGTTTCGGAAATTTGCGTTCTCTTCATGGCGTTCTATTACGGAAAGAAGGGATATTTCACGGCTTTGTGTCTTCAGATCGTTCAGATGCCGATGGTGCTGATGGGGGTCTTTGTACAGCATAAGCTTACGAGTATTCCCGGTATTTTCGGAAATCTGCTGACGATAATTGCTATCACATCCGCTTATTTAAACAATGAGCGTGTTGAAAGATTCCAAAAGGAAATGCGGGATCAGGCGGTGACCGATCAGCTCACAGGTCTTCCTAACCGTTTTGCCTGTTTAAAGCTGATTGCAGCTTTGATTGAAAAAGGTGATAAGTTTGCTATTGTTTCCATTGATATCAATGACTTCAAGGGCATAAATGATACAATGGGGTTTGATACAGGAAACGCTATCCTGAATGAAATCGCTTCCCGTTGGAAAAATATCGCAGATAATAGCATTTCCGGTACGCTTGATTTTATTTCCCGCGTCAGCGGAGATGAGTTCGTTCTGATCATTCGTGATTATCAGCGGGAAGAAGATATTCTCAATACTATCAAGCAGTATGAAACTATACTGCATAATCGTATTACGGTCGATAATACTGACTTGTATGTTACTGCAAGCTTCGGATATGCAGAGTTCCCGCATGATGCGAATACCAAGGACACTCTTGTTTCCTATGCAGATGCTGCAATGCACGAGGTGAAGCGTTCTCACAGCAGTAATCACATTATACACTTTACGCCTGATCTTCTAAAAGTTGAGCGCACGATAGAGCTTGAGAGCAAAATTCGTGATGCGCTTGAAAAAGAGACGCTATTCTACAATCTTCAGCCGCAGTTTGATATGGACCATAAACTTCGAGGATTTGAGGCGCTTGCACGAATGAAGGACGTTGACGGCAACTTTATCAGTCCCGGCGAGTTTATTCCCATTGCGGAAAAGGTTGGTCTCATTGATAAGGTCGACGACATGGTATTCCGGAAGGCGGCAGTGTTCTTCGGTGAGCTTTTGCAAAAAACTGGTGCGGATATCGTACTGAGTGTGAACGTGTCTGTTCGTCACCTTATGAGAAATGACTTCTTCGATGAAATATGCGAAGTGCTTGAAATCAGCGGTGTTCCCGCGGACAAGCTGGAGATAGAGATCACGGAATCTATTATGATAGATTCTGTGGACAAAGCTTTGCAATGCATCGATCAGCTGAAAGAAATGGGTATCAGAATCGCCATCGATGACTTTGGAACGGGCTATTCTTCGCTGAGTTATCTCAACCGCTTCCCTGTAAATTTGCTGAAGGTGGATAAGTCGTTCATTGACAAGATGAATACAAGCGAATCATCCAGGCAATATGTTGCCGCTATTATATCTATCGGTCATATAATGGGATTTGATGTTATCTCAGAAGGTGTTGAGGATGAGGATCAGCTTGAAACTCTAAGGGAGATAGGCTGCGATTATATACAGGGCTTTATCTGGGGCAGACCACTGTCAAAAGAAGACGCAGAAAAGCTTGTAACGGATATGACTTAAATATGGCTTTTAATATGTTAAGAAGGAAAAGCGGATTCCGCATAAGATGCAGTTCGACTGATTTTAATGCTTCAATAAGTGAAGTTATTAAAGATATACGTGATCTCTGTAATGCAGAGCATTGCTGTATCCTGAGTACTGATTTCAGTCGGAGTGTATACGCTTTTTCGTACATACTGTCTTCCTGAAACAACAGAGTCCTCACAGCTTGAAAGCCGTGAGGACTTATTGTTTTTATTCAGATATCGTATTCTATGTTGCTGTGGTTCTGGTTCGCTTGTATCCTGTGGGGTACGGTTTATTTGACGCTTAATATTTAAAATGATGCAGCTCCCTATGGGAGCTGTCGTAATTTATATCGCTATGTTCAGAATTTCAATGATTTGGGCGCAGGCTCCGGAAGCTTCTGCGTATAAAAAAAGTGCAAATATGATCTGATAAAGCAAAAATCCATATCGTTTTTTCAGCGCATAAAAATGACTTTTTTTCTAATTTTTTATAAGTTTATTAATAGAATGTAAAATCATAGATTCTGCTTGTATTTTTTTAAGAAGTATTATATAATATACTTATCATGATATAAGGAGGGATCACTATGATGATCAGAAAAATGATAGCAGCAATGTCAGCTATCGCAATTATGGGGAACTCAGCGGTTTATAACGGAGCTCAGTACAGCATTTTCCGCTCTTATGCCGCAGAGTCAGCAGAAGAACAAATTTCAGAGGGCTGTGCGATGATATCAATTATCGCGCCAAATTATAAGCTTCCTGAGGGGATAACAGCGAAGCTTGTGGAAGTCAGCGGGGAAAACAGAAAGGTACTGGATGAATGGGATCCTGTATCATCTGATATGCAGACCTTTTCCAGGCTCAGCCTGAGTGATGATACCAGCTACAAAATAATTATTGAAAACATTCCTGAATACTTTTATCTGCCCGAAGAAACTGATATTAACATCGGAAACGAAAACAACACGGACAAAATTGTGATCTGTGGCTTTAGTATGCAGATATATCCTGGATTTTTCTTCGGTATCTCAAACGGAACAGAGCTCCATTTTGCAAGAAGACTCGTATCTTTCGGAAGCAACTATTCATCAATTACAAGCGCATATGACAAAGACGAGATCGCAGAAGCGTATATCACAGACGATCAGGGATTCAGATACATAAATGCCTTTTCAGATTCGGGAGAAGCCTTCGTAGTTCCTGACGGTCATTATACTGCTTATGTAAAGCCTGCCGAGGGGTACAGCTTTGTACAAAAGAATTCAGAAGCTGCATTATACGTCGCCCCGCACAAGTATTACGAGGACGATTATTTCGATTATGATTTTTCAAAAGGCATAGATTTCAACGTAAAAAACGGTGTGGCAGACAAAAAGATCGAATTCTACATTGAAGAAGCTCCGACATCTGAAAACAGCTGCTCGGCGGAGATATCCGTCATTGATGAGGACACAGGAGAGCTCATTGAAGGCTGTGTGCTTAAATTCACAAACAGATTCAGTTCGTACGATCCTGTAATAATGACAACAACAAAAGAGAAACCGATCAAGCTTGACGATATTCGTACTTTGAACAACAAATATGAATTATCGGTGAAGTATCTTCCTCCGTTTTATAAAGCCGAGACCGATTATTCTTTTACTTTTGCCGAATTCGGAGAGCACAAGGATATTGTTATAAAAGCAAAGCGTACTGTTTCCGAGGAGGAAGCGGCAAAGCTGAAAAAGGTCGAGCTCCCCAAGGAAGACCCGATCCCTGTTGACAAAGAGCACTGCGCCGTTACAATAGCAGCTTATGATCTTAACACCTTTCTGCCGCCTGAAAAGCTTACAGCATTTATCGTAAAACGCGCAAATGATGAAAACAATACCGAGACCGAGCTTGCAAGCTGGGATGTCAGCGAAGAACCTGTAAAAACCTTTACAGACATAGAATATGATCCCGACGCTGATTACTACTTAAAGTTTCCGATGACAATGTATTCGTACAATAATGCGGGAAGTATAAAGCTAAGCTTCAAAAAGGGCGGAGATACTGATAAAATAGCCGTACCTCTCCATGAGTCATATATGTATGGAAATGTAGATGTTGACTGCTGTATCTGTACCCAGAAGGATAACGCTACAAGCTACGGAAGCGTATACAACTACGGAAAAAAGGAATTTCCACTTGAATCATATGGTATTTATGATGATAACGGCTACAGATACTGTTATGCATCAGGTCTGTCATCATTTCAGTTAGGAAAAGGCGCTTTGCCGGACGGAGAGTACACTTTCAGGATATCGCCCAAGGAAGGCTACAGAGTACTGCAAACAGGCAGTGAATATATGTGCGTTACTTCATTGCGTGAAAGATTTTCACTTGATGAGCTGGAGCAGAACTCCGAAAAAGGCGGCAGCGGTATCCGATTCAAGGTCGAGAACGGCTTGCAGCGTGATAAGGTAATTATCCTTATTGAGGAAGCTCCTACAGCTGAAACCGCCTGCTCTGCCGATATATCAGTAGTTGACGAAGCTACGGGTGAACCGATAAACGATGTACAGCTCAAATTTGTATGCTCAAAGAACAACAGCTACTCCTATTCGTGGAATACGTCGGATATACCCGTGATGAAATACGATAACCTGTTGTATACGGGAAGCAATTATAAGGTCTTTGTAAATGAAGCTCCTAAGGGCTATGAATACTCGTCGCAAAGCTATCAGTTCTCGTTTACGGAATACGGACAGCATGAAGATCTTGTAATAAAACTGAAAAAGAAACTTTCACTGGGAGATGTGAACGGTGACGGTATCATAGACGCCGTTGACGCTTCAAATGTTCTTAGGTACTATGCGATCATATCCACAGATCAGGAAGGTGGATTTACAGACGATCAGAAGGCTGCCGCCGATGTTAATAAAGACGGCGAGGTAAATGCTGTGGATTCTTCCAATATACTTGCATATTATGCTTACGCTTCGATATCAGATGCTGCAATAAAAACTATGGAAGAATTTATAAATAAAAAGTAAAATCAAACGTCCGTTGAAAGCATAACAGCTGCAACGGACGTTTTTTATGATGTTAATAATGCATTATTGTTCGGAACTTTTGTCATATAAAGTTGGATTTTTTAAAATCGTAATGGTTGTTTCTCCTTCAAACTATTCCCGAATCCCTTAATGACAGGATCAAGGAAGTAACGTATAATGGATTGCTTACCCATTATGCTCTGCGCGTCGTATTCAGCTTTCGAAATAGCACACGAAACAGCTTTTGGCAATAATCTCAGAAAAGTCTTTTGCGTGAAAAAAGTGGTATAAGTAGTAAAAACAGTTTTTAGGCAATGTGTTTTGAAGTTATTTAGTTTATATAGAGGACGGCGAGAGCCGTCCTCAAATCTATTGTTTTGCAGTCTTTCTGCATGATAGGAGTCATGTTATAATACTGACAAGTGTATTTTGTATCCTACGTGACTCATATTTGATGCTTACAAAGGTACTAGGATTTTACTTGATTTTTATAAACTCTTCAAAAGTAAGTTTTCCACCTGTAGATGTATGTGCGTAAAACGCAAGCACTTTAGATGCATCTACTGCATCTATATATCCGTCCTTGTTTACATCACATACGGCTAAATCGTCTTCTGTTGGAGCTTTCGAACCAGTTGAATACTTAGCATAGCTGCCGAGTATCTTTGAAGCATCAACTGCGTCGAGTATGCCGTTTCCGTCTATATCTCCGAGCACTTTTTTAGTAGCAGGTACAGTTGTAGTGGTTGTCGAAGCGGTAGTTGTGGTTACGATCGTTGACTGAACAGTTGTAGTTGTAGAAGCTATTGAGGTATCGAAGCACATCTTAAGTTATCGGCTTATGAAGTTTTACAGAATACATACTAAGGAATGTTATTTGTCCGTTATACAGCTTTGAACTGTCCTTTGGCATTCATAAAATCCTGTCCATATCTATTTATACTTTTTCATTATCTCAGATACACGACTCTGTATAGACTTTGCAGCATCCTCTGCTGAGCACTCTCCTGCAAAATACTTATCGGCTTCCTCAAGGATAGTGTTACTCATATCATGATCGTATTCAACTGCTGTATTATCACACTTGCACAAATAATCATACAGCATATCAGCCTGTTCAGCCGTAAGACTGGGAACAGGTATACCGCTTGCGGTATGCTCGACGCCTATCTCACTGTTAAGTATATTCCTGGTTTCAGGCTTGAAGCACGAAAACACATCATAAGGGAATGTAAGAGCTTTTGAAACAAATTCCCATGCGCCGTCCTTATCCTGACAAGAAGATGTAATGCAATATAAAAACTCCGGATTTATCATTCCGCCTCTTTCACTGTCATCAGTGGGGTAGCCTACCATGTTGATCTCCTCGCCGCTGCCCTGGAGATCCTTTACAATATTTATCTGTGAATTCACATTATCCTTTATAACAAGGGTTTTGTCAGTACCGAACCACGCATACTGATCGCTATCAAATCCTTCATCATCGGAAAGGAAGCGGTTTGCAAATTCAAGCCTCTTTATGAAGTCATCGCTGTCAAAATGGCATTCGCCCTTATCGTAGTCTATTACGCCGTATGCAGAAGCGAGCATATCTGCAAACATATATAATCTTTTTGTGTCATCATACATATGAGCGGCAGAATCGGGTGCATTATCATAGAATTCCAGCATCTCATCCATAGTCCATGTGGGCTTGTCCCAGAATTTGTTTTTTACGATAAGGGATTCGCAGTAAAATGAACCCGGAAGTCCGTATATCTTTCCGTCTTTTGCTGACATTGACTTAATGATTGCAGGGAACACATCATCACGTGTATATCCGTTTCTTCCATCGAGAAACTGATCCATATCCACAAGCGCTTCGTTATTTGCAAGCCTGCAATAATCGCCGTATCCAAGTCCCATAACGATATCGGGACCGTTTCCGTTCCGAATGTCATCGCAGAGCTGTGAAAATGCTTTATCGATCACCTCAATGGTGTTGTCTTTATATCCGTCGTCTACTACTTCATCCGGATCGCCATACACAACAGTTCTTACATGATACCTGTCATTATTACGATTAAAGTCCTTCACAATTTCATTTGTGACTCCTTTATCGTACATAACAACTCCCAGTGTAAGTTCGCTTTTTTCTGCAAGAGCCGAGACGTCACCGGGTTTAAGCTTAAAATACTCGCTTTCGCTGCCGTATGCTGTTGCTTTTTCCTTTATGCCGAGAAATTCATCATTTCCTAAAGGAAAAACCTCCATTAAATCAAGATTGGAATTCTCCCAGTTGATTATTTCCTCCATGCTGCCGTCGCCGCATACGCCGTATAAAGCATCTGTTTTATTTAAAAGGAATTTATATTTTCCATAACCCTTCTGAGGATATCCTTCATTTTCTTCAATGGTTATAAGCGGTTCTGCCAGTGAATTCCCTTCCAGCTTGCAAAGTTCATACTTCATGCCGGTTTGTTCACCAGGTAAATATTGATGCTCTCTGTCAAACTCATCAGCATTCAAGCGAATGGCATAAGTCTCTCCGTTGCAGTCTTTCATAATAACCAGTGGCCGATACCAATGATGAATTATTTCGGTTTCCATTATCTGAGTTACATAGCCGTCTGCCTTGTTTATGCGTAGCAATATCCTGTTATCGTATACAACAAGCAGATGATCGTCAAATTCAAGAATGTCATTTATACCGTCACTTCCGTAGCCGTCGGCTTCGGGCAGCTCAAGGGTGAAGCTGCTGACTATCTTATTATCGGAATAATTAACAAGAAGGTATGACTCGGCGCAGTTGTCGTAATAAGCATCATAATCATAATTCTCGTCATGTTCTTCAGGAAGTTTCAATCCGCCGTGATCTTCAATCAGATAGATAACGCTGGCGTTGGAATATGTATCCGTATCACTTGTCATGATCTCATAATAATCGGCTGAAATCACTTCTTCGGGAAGCTCTCTTTTGATAAAGGAAAAAACGCTCAGCTCCCTGTCTGCCAGGTATATTTTTTTCTCGTACGGGTTCCTGACCGAATACATCAGCTGAAGCTCATCATTATCAGTTTCACATACCGAATAAATATATTCAACGTCAGCAGGCATATTTACTTTCTCCGCAGTATAGTATCCGGTAATACCGCTTACATCTACCTTTTGACCGAGGCTGGCAACTCCGGAGAGCTCGTCCCCGGAAATGTCGTCTGATATGCTGCTGTTTTCTTTATTATTATTTTCTTCTGTTCGTTTGCCGCATGAAGTGGCGCATATTCCGGACAGCATTATAACAAGTGCTGCCGAAAATGATATTATCTTTTTCATTTTATGTCCTTTCTTGTGTTTAGGCAGTTCTCACATTGCTGATCTTCCACTGTGTACCGTTCCAGACAAAATCAAATACATACTCTCTGTCCGCTTCAACACAGGCTGAGAAATCGTATTTTGCATTGTCTTGTATCTTCGGCTCTGATGGAGCTTCGGTGGTCTCATAGGTATTTTCCTCTGTGGTATAAAGTCTGCCGTTGTAATCCACCAGAACAGGTGCAGATGTTTTATCCGTGCCTTTGACTGCCTCATCTATGCCAATGCAGAGATATGTGCCTCCGTTGTCTTTCAGGGTATCAAAATACTCGTCTGTGACCACTGCACGGAAAGTATCATATATCTCTCCGCAGCTTTCAAAGCGTTCATCGTCGATCAGATAATACTCCGCATCTTCTCCCCGCCATTCCGAATTACGTGAGCTGTACTGTGAGAAGCACCTTCCGCTCCCCTTTGTTGCAACTTCTCCGTTGATATAATCCGAGGCTGAAATGAAATTCTCAGTGAGGAGCTTTGCGATGGCAGTATGGTCGGAATACTCAAGTGAATTTAGAACAGTTTTTTTCTTGTTGTTTTTGATGTTATTTCTCTTCCCACAGATATAAACTGAGCTTGTGGCAATAACAGCGGCTGCGGCAACTGAAACAGAGACGTCGATAATCCTTCTGAATGCAGATCTTTTATACCTTTCAACGCCCGAAACACTGTCATTGTATGTCCGTTCGTCCTGCTGGGATATAAGCTTGCGCTGTATCCGCGAATATATCCTTTCCCTGACCTCATCGGTAAAAACAGAAGAATCATCCTCTTTACTGTCGGAGAACTCAGGGATATTATCATCAAACAATTCCTCTATCTTCATTTTCACCACTCCGCATCTACGCCTGCCTTTAACAGCAGGTTTTTCAGTTTCTTTCTTGCTCGCTGCATCCTTTTCTGTACCGAGCTTGTTGTTATATTGAGCTCCGAAGCTATCTCAACCGATGACCTGCCATAGTAATAATGGCGTATTATGATAGAAGAATCGGGATCTCCAAGCTTTTTCACGCAGTCCATGAGTATCCCTTTCAGCTCCATGCGCTCGGAAGTGCTCTCAAGCTCGTTCTCTGAGACTCCATAAAATGGCGTGACATCGTCAATCGGTACTGTCCTGTTGTTTTTCAGTGAAAGCCGCCTGAAAAGATCAATAGAACTTCTTTTCGCGATAGTGGATATAAACCATTTAAGGTCGCCGCTGTATACTTTATCGGATTTAAGCGAACGGAATATGTCAATGAATATGTCAGCCACACATTCTTCGATATCCTCAGCAGTTCCGCATGATCGGAGATTGTTTGAAACTATCGTATAGACATAGGTGCAGTATTCGTCATACAGCGCACGCTGCCACACATCAGAAGGACCTTTCATAAGCTCCCTAAGCTGACTGTCTGTCATATTCCTTTTTCACTCCTTTGAACATGTTCATCATAATAATCGTTCTTTGAAACACTTAGCGGACATATTTTCTAAAAAAATTTTTGTTATCGGTTTTTTTACTAAATTTCTGATAGGTTTTGGTATATTGGCTCGAAGTTTAATTCAGCATATTTATTGTAGCAAGATGAAATTTTAATGTCAACACTTTTTTCTGAAAATATGGCCGAAATTGTCAAGAAATGTGCAGTCAAAGAATCCTCTGTCGAATAAATCAAACCCCCCCCGCACTCGCGTAATGTCATTAAGCTAAGGAAAAGTAAAATAATCACAGGAATCAAAAATTCCTGTGATTATTTTTTATGTATATAATGTAAATTTTTGCAAAAAGGTATTGACAAAAAGTCAAAAACGTGCGGCGCAGCTAATCAGATATACACATCTGATTGGAGGTTTTACCGTGCAAAAATACTGTAATATCGTCAAAAACAAGCTTAATATGCTTATTCGGAACATGGAGAAAA
>NZ_CAMKRR010000073.1 GCF_946415235.1 uncultured Ruminococcus sp.
GACAGCGTAACAAAGGGCTGGGTATACGGCTGGAAGAAAAAGGGCTGGATAAAGTCTGACAAAAAGCCCGCTCTCAACGTGGACCTTTGGGAGCAGCTCCTGCCTCTCCTTGAAAAGCACGACGTTACCTTCAACTGGGTAAAGGGTCACGCAGGACACCCCGAAAATGAGCGCTGCGACCGACTTGCAGTGGAACAAAGGGACATACATTCAAAGTAAACATTTATTATATTTTCCGAAAGAGGTGGATACTATGGGATTACTGGACAATATCAAGGACAAGCTCTTCAACCGCGACTCTGCGGATACAGGCTTCATGACCGACGACGAGAAGGAGCTCCGCGAATATGAGGAGTACTATACTCCCCAGTCGGGAGTAGCCGACGGAACCTACGCAGAATTTGTCGTAGGCGATGTTTTCACTATCAGCTGCAAGGGCATCGTAGCCGTAGGAACGGTCACAGGCGGAGTTTTCCATGTGGGCGATGAAGTTGTCATAGTCCGCGGCGGCACTGAGACACCATCTGTAATAACAGGCATAGAGCAGTTCCGCAAGACCTGCGATTCCGTATCCGAGGGAGCTAATGCAGGCTTACTGCTCAAAAACATCGACAGAAAGCAGATCGGCAGGAACGATATAATAAAAAAGCAGTGAGATGCTGCATCATAAACCAAGAAAAGGCTGCCTTTCGGGCAGCCTTTTGTATTTCCTGTGCGGAAAGTGTTATTCATCTTCGCTTTCCGATACTTCCTGTTCTTTTTCTTCGTCGGCAGAGGACTGTTCCTCATCTGCCATTATCTTCCTGTACTTCTTTTCCTCTTCCAGCTCCTTTGCCTTTTTAGCGGCTTTGCGGGCACCTGCATCGGCAGTTTTTTTGCTGCGCTTCATGAGTGTAACGGCAAATACCAGAGCTGCAATGATAAGACCGATCATTGCGGCGATGAAAGCAACTCTTTTTATATTGACGTCGGTCACAGTATAGTCTATTTTCTCCGACTTTGCGTACTTTTCACCTGCCGAGCCCGAAAATACGCTCATATTGAAGCCCTCAAGCTTCTGACGCTCCGAGTTCTCGACGGTGTATCCCAAGGCGTTTTCACCTATTTCCTTAACGCTTTTCGGGATACTGATCTGTTTCAGCTCGTCGCACACAAGGAAGGCTTCCTTGCCGATGGTCTCTGCTCCCTCGGGAAGTATTATCTTGTTGAGCTTCATACAGTACGCAAAGGCAAGCTCATCTATCTTCCTTACGGTGGTAGGTATATTCAGCGAAAGGATATTCTGATCGAACAGGAACGCGCCCATGCCTATGGTCTCAAGTCCCTCCGAAAAATCAACATTTTTCAGTCCCGAGCACTGTCTGAAAGCCTCGTCGCCGATAGTACGGACAGTAGGCGGCATATGCAGAGCAGTTATCTTTGTACAGGCGGAGAAAGCTCCCGAGCATATCTCGTTCACTCCCTCGGGAATGACAAGCTCTCCCTCTGCCTCGGCGGAAGCGCGGTATATCTTGGTCTTTTCCTTGTCTGTGAGCATATTGTCCTCATAGACAAAGCTGCTGTTCGCGGAAGTGTCTATATCACTTACAGAGAACCAGCTTCCCATGGCATTGTCGCCGATAGTTTCAAGAGAAGCAGGCAGTCTGAAGCTGCTGATCCTGCCGCACTGATAGAAAGCATAGTCGCCTATCTCGATAACGTTGTCACCCAGCTTTACCTCGCCCAGATTGTCGCAGAGAGCAAAGGTATAAGGCTCTATCACTGTTACGGTATCGGGTATCTCGATGCTTTCGAGGGAGGAGCAGCCGAAAAACGCATGATCTCCGAGGCTTTTCAGCTTACGGGGAAGAGTTATCTTTTTCAGCGCGGGGCAGTCGTAAAATGCGTTCTTCTCTATCTCTGTGACAGAATCGGGGATAGTAAGTCCGCCTATGCCCGTACAGTTCGCAAAAGCACCCTCGCCGATACGGGTTATAGCCGTACCGTTGCGTATGGACGGTACTTCCGTAACGGTGATAGCCACGCATTTTGTTATGGTGTAGGTATGGTCATCATTGAGCTCATAGTAGAAAGAGCCGTCGTAGAGGGGCTCCTCAGCGCCCTGAAGCTCGTCGGCAAAGGCTCCCGACGGCAGACAGCATACAGCGGTCACGCCTGCTGCGAAAACGGCAGCGAGCTTATTCATTATCTTCTTCAACGCTTTCGTCCTCCTCTTCATCGGCAGCTTCCTCTTCCCTTTTCTTTCTCAGCTCTGCCGACTTTGCTTTACGCTCAGCCGCAGCCTTTTCAGCCTTGCCTTTTTTCACGGCTTTGCCTGTAAGCACTCCTATAATACCGAGCACGGCAGCTCCGAGGATACCTGCAAGGGTATATACAAATCCCGAAGATACGCTCTTTCCGAAGAACTTTGTAGTACCCGTTACTACCTTGATGCCCTCATTCTGTGCGTATTTGTATGCCGCAGAGTCCTTTGGCGCATAAAGTGTGAAGCCCTCCATAAGAACGTCATCGGGCTCCCCGTTTTCGACGTCAGCGTTCTCGTCATGGTAGTATCCGAAGGCATATGAGCCTATCTCCGTAAGAGACTCGGGCAGACGCAGACTTTTCAGCGCCGTACAGCAGTACAGGGCATCTGAGCCGAGCTTTTCGAGCTTGTCTGAAACGTCAAAGTATGTAAGGCTTTCGCAGTTTTCAAAGGCGTAAGCGTTTATTATCCTTACATTTGGAAGCTTTACGCTTTCGAGGTTACGGCAGTTTGCAAAGGCAGACTGAGCTACCTCGGTCACAGATGACGGAGCGGTAAAGCTCCTGCCCTCCTTTTGCGCGGGGTAAGCCGCGAGCACGGTCTTGTCCTTGTTGTACATTATGCCGTTTTCCGAGCAGAAAATGCCGTCGCCGCTGCCTATCTCTATATTTTCGAGAGCAGTACAGAATATGAACGGCTCCTCGTCCTTCCATTCCTTTACAGTGCCCGAGGCCTTGAAATTCTTAAGTGACGAGCAGTTGCAGAATACGCGGTCTCCAATGGTCTCAGCGCCGAGGAACTCCACATCTTCAAGAGCGGTACAGCCGTCAAAGGCACGGTCGCCTATGACCTTTACACTTGCGGGGACAGTTATCTTTTTCAGGTTCGGGCAATTGTAGAAAGCCATTTCCCTGAGCTCCTCTATGGTATCGGGGAGTATTATCTCCGAAGCATTTGTCAGACCGAAGCAGCTGGGGTATATCTTTGTTATCTTATGTCCGTCTATCTCAGCGGGAACGGTTATAACGTCCTCACTTGAATAACAGCATGTAAGGACAGTTCCCTCGTCCGAGATGCCGTACTCAAAATCTCCCGATTTTACTCTTTCCACGTTGAGATAATCCAGCTCCTGCTGATACTCCTCGGGAGTGAGGAAGGTAAAATTATTCTTGTAATCGTACTCCGTATCGGAGTCGGTAGCGTATTTATATGCGGCTCCGCCGATCTTTCCCACCATGGTAAAGCTGTCGTCGGCAACGATATTTCCCACGGTATTGGTATTATAGCCGAAAGCGCAGTAGCCAATCTCGGCAACATTGTCGGGAATGACAGCGGCTGTAAGTCCCGTATTCACAAAGGCATACTGACCTATCTCAACAAGGGCGTCGGGGAATTTGATCTCCTTTAGTATCGGGCAGCCCGAAAAAGCTCCGCCGCCGATGTACGTCAGCTCCTCGGAGAACTTAACGTCGCTGAGGGTAGAGCAGCTTGAAAATGCGTATGGATTTATCTCCTCTACCTTGGTATTGCTCATGTCTATGGACGTAAGTCTCGGCAGGCAGGATACCGCAAAGAAGCCTATGCTTTCAAGTCCGTCGGGGAGAGTGATCTCCTCAAGCTCTGCATCGTATAAAGCCGCCGTACCCAGCTCCTTTACGCTGTCGGGTACCTTGAAGGAAGTGCCTTCCTTTTCCGTGGGATAGCATATGAGCTTGTCCTTTTCCTTTGTGTAAAGTATGCCGTCCTCGGCACAGAAGTTCTCATTCTTCCCGTCAACGGTTATTTTTTTCAGCTTTGTGCAGTACATGAACGGGTTGTCGCCCGATATGTACTCTATGGAAGCGGGCAGGGATATCTCCGTGAAGGTATTGTTGGCGGGATCACTTCCGAAAGCCTTCTTTCCCAGCTCTGTAACGGCGATACCGTCTATCTTGTCAGGCACGGCAAGGGTCTCGGAGGTGCTTGTGCAGTCCTCTATGCATATGGTATCGTCATGGGTCATGGAGTACATGAAGTCGCCGCTTTTTATATATGTCTCGTCGGCAGCTTCGTCCCCTGCTTCGTTCAGGTCGTCCGAAACGGGGATATCGTCTTTTTCTTCCTCGGCAAAGGCGCCTGCCGCAGGAGCTGCCGCATACGCGCATATAAGCAGACCTGCTATGAATGCGGCTATTTTTTTGCGTTCAAACATATTATTACCCTCTCATTGAATATAAGTTTAAGTCTCATACATTATAGCACAATGAGCGGGATATTGCAACAAATTTCACTTATTTTTCGCATTTCACGCAGCTTTTTCAGATATCGTCCGCATTTTCCACGAAAGTGTCCCTGATAATGCATTTCAGGGTGCTGACCGAGAAAAAGGGCTCCGTTTCAAAGAGTCTCAGGAGCTTTTCCATATTTTCCTCGCAGTACTCGGTCTCCTTTGAGTAGTTCTTTGCGATATCGGCACATTCGGCAAAGCCGCACTTCCCGCGCTCGACAGCTCCGCAGCGGAAGAGCTGACCCGTAAAAATAACGCTCAGCACCGAAAAAACGGCGTATCCGAGAACATTCCCGTCGTATACGCTCTTCATGACGTATCGGAAGAGAAAATAAGCTGCTATCCTGCGTAAATAGGGGATATGCTCCCTTTCGGCAGGAGGCGCTCCGCGGAGCTTCCCCGCACATTCATTTATGTACGGTATCCAGTTCCCGTCAATGGGTTCAAGTTCCGAAAAACAGCGGAATATTTCCTGCATGGCTCTATCGCTGTCAGCGGCGGCTTCTTCTCTTTGCACGGGCATATCTATGAAGCTCTGCGCCTTTTCGGCAATATCAAGGACAGAGCACAGCGAGTCCGCAAAGGGCGTATCCTCGTCGTTTACCGCCTGAAGCATGGCTTCGCGGGCTTCATACAGCATATCAAAGAGCTCCGCATCGTACTCGCCTGCGGCTTCCTCAAAGGGGACTTCCTCCTCACAGAGCGCAAAGGGGCGTGAGAGTATCAGCTGCGCCGAGGCCTCGCAGCAAAGCCCCGTACCGCCCTCCTTTACGGTGCCGAACCACTCGAAATACCGCGGGTGCTCCGAGCATATATGGCAGAGGCTCTCCTTTCCCAGCTCGGTATATATATCGCAGAGCCCGTCTTTATTGAGAAAGGGACAGCGCTCGTCCTCAGTGAGCACAAAGCAGCCGTCCTTTATACTATTCCGCAGCCTTTCGCCGAAAGCGCCCTTTACAGCTCTGTATCTTTCGGCAGCAGCCTCGTCTATGTCTATCTCCCAGCCCTTGCAGCAGCTGTCCCTGCACTCTCCCGCGATACAGCGGAAATCACGGCAGTATTCGGGTGTACGGTATATCATAAGCCTCTCCTTTCGGCAATACAAAAGGGACTGAAGATCAGTCCCTTGTCATAGCTCTGAGATTTTTGTGTTCTTTTATGAGCTCCGCTCTGTTGAACTCCTCGGGAGTCGTAAAGGTCGGAACTATATCGTGCAGCGCCTTTACAGCTTCCTCGTTGAGGTTGTGGTTTGCAGCGTTGCGAAGTCTGCGGAGCTTCCTGATAAAGGAATCGCAGTTGAGCTCTATCTGCTTTCCGATGAATATGAGCTTGTTCGAAGTCTGCTTCAGCCCCTCCTCGTTCATGAGGAGCTCCTCTCGCAGCTTTTCACCCGGGCGCAGTCCAGTGAACTTTATCTCCACGTCCTTGTAGGGCTTCTTGCCGTACATACGGATAAGGTTTTCAGCCAGCTTTACGATATGTACGGGCTGTCCCATATCCAGTACGAATATCTCGCCGCCGTGTGCGATGGCGGCAGCCTCCATAACGAGGCTGACTGCCTCGGGGATAGTCATGAAGTATCTTATGACGTCGGGGTGAGTTACGGTAACGGGCTTGCCGCTCTCTATCTGCTTGCGGAAAAGGGGGATTACCGAGCCGTGTGAGCCGAGAACATTGCCGAAGCGCGTTGTTACGAACTCTGTGCAGCCGTCATGCTGCTGGGATAAATACTGTATTATCATTTCGCAGCAGCGCTTTGAAGCTCCCATGACATTGGTGGGATTTACCGCCTTGTCGGTGGATATCATAACGAACTTCTTTACATTGTGGAACTGTGCCAGCGTTGCTACGTTGAATGTGCCGATAACATTGTTCTTGATAGCTTCCATAGGCGAATTCTCCATAAGGGGAACGTGCTTGTGGGCAGCTGCATGGAAGATGATATCGGGCTTGAACCTGTCCATAATGGAATTCATGCGGTCATAGTCCCTGACGGAAGCTATGAGCACCGTGAGCTTAAGGCTGTCGCCGTACTCCATTATCAGCTCCTGCTGTATATCGTAGGCGTTATTCTCGTAGATATCCACGATAATGACCTGCTTGGGATCGTATTTTGCGATCTGGCGCACGAGCTCCGAGCCTATGGAACCGCCGCCGCCTGTTACCATACAGGTCTTGCCACTGATGAAATTGCGTATATCCTCATTGTCGAAGCTTATGGGAGCTCGTCCGAGGAGGTCCTCCACTCTGATGTCATGCATCTGTGATAGCAGTGGATTGTCCTTGTCGTTGAATATGAGGTTTCCAATGAAGGGAACTACCTTTACGGGGAGATTTGTTCCCGCGCATATGTCCAGTATCCTCTTTTTCTCGTCGTCAAGGCATGACGGGATAGCAAAGATTATCTGCTCGATGTGATACTGATCCACATACTTTATTATCTCATTGGTAGTGCCTGCCACGGTAACGCCCTGTATTTCCGTGCCTATCTTGCTCCTGTCGTCGTCGATGATACATACGGGCTCATAGTCCGCGGAGATATTATCGGACACACACCTCTGTGCGTTCATGATCTCTGTGAGTATCATTCTGCAGGTCTGACCGCCGCCCACTATCATGGTGCGCTTCTTATCGCCCTCGGCTGACGCGGATTTGATAGTCACGAAGGTTTCCTTGAACAAAAATCTGAACAGGCATACTCCTGCAAGAGTCAGTGCTCCGTGGAGACACATGAAGCCCAGCGGTACCTGCTTCCTGATGATATAAACGATTATACCCGAAGCAAGGAAGCCGAAAACAACTCCGTAAACGCAGGAAAGATAATCCCGCTTGTTGAAAAATCTCCACAGCTTGCTGTAGGCGCTGAATATGAACAGACAGCAGCAGCAGGTGAACGCACCTATTATAAAGCTTATCAGTACTCCCGACCTGCTTATGTCCATGCCGTGGAATGACAGTACAAAATTAGTTATCAGCGATGCGGCAACAACTATAAAAGCGTCCGCCAGAACGAGTATAGCTCTTCTGAAGCTGAACTTTTCCAGTAATTTTTTCAAGATCTTGCCCCCATCAGCCCCTCACGGAGCCAATATTCCCTTCTGTCATATATTTTGTGCAGTAACGATCAATCTTCCGGGCTCAAGAAGCTCGTCCGAAGCCCTTAAAACAGCGGGATCGCATTTCTCTGTAAGCATATCCCAGTTTGGTCGCCTGCCTTCGGTATTATGCGCGTCGCTGCCAAACACCACCCTTTTGCCGCCTGCCAGCATCCTTTCAAGGAGCTCCTTCTCCTCGGGTACAAGGAAAGCGTCATTGTTGAACTGAAAAACAGCGTCTGTTTTGAGTAGCTTTTCGAAATTTTCGGGCGAATAATACTGAAGATAACGGTGAACGTGTGCCAGTATCACCTTAAGACCGTGCTCTGAGGAGATCGCATTTATCTCCTCCGACATCCAGTCCTCATAGTCACGGAACGGCAGTTCGAGAAGTATCATATCCGAGCCCTCAAAGGCGAGCTGTTCGATACCGTGTATTTTTGATATACCGTGTTCTATGGCGACCTCTGCGCCGAGAACTATATCGGGTACGGCCGAGGTATCCCAGATGCTTTCCAGAGCATCCTCGCGCCTCAGCAGATAATCCGTAAGTGAACGCTCCTCATGGGCATAGAAATGGGGAGTAGCTATGATACGCTCAACTCCCTGCTCTTTCATTATTTCCGTCATCTCAAGAGCTGTTTCCACGTCCTCTGCCCCGTCGTCCATAAACGGCAGAATGTGACAATGGTAATCAGTAAGCATATTCTGTTGTCTTCCTTTTTCTTTGATCTCTTCGTTTATTTGTTAAAGCATTATATATATCTATTGCTTTTATAATATTGCATAAAAAATCGCATTATATGTTTTTGTGTTTTATACCTGCGATACCGCTATAATTATATAATAATTTGCAGGCATTTGTCAATAGGAAAAATTTAATTAATTTTGTTTCACAATTCATTAAAAGTAAATACAGGTAATAATACAAAAAAAGCAGCTGCATAAGCAGCTGCTTTTAAGAGGTATATGGATCTTATCTGACTTGTTCTCAGTCGATCTCGGGTGTTGTTACGTCTCCTGTAACAGGAAGAGCCTTAACGAGGTTAAGGAGATAAAGCTGGATGACCTGAGCATCCTTTACTGTAACGCCGTCGTTTCCGTAAACGTCAGCAGCAAGCTTGCCGTCGCCGTCAAGTGTGTACTTGTTGGGGTTAGCAAGAGACTGCATGATCTTTACAGCGTCGCTGAGGTCAACCTGTCCGTCCTGGTTAGCGTCACCATAGAGTACTCCTTCTGTATGAGGTGAGTCGCCCTTCTTGGTAGTAGTTGTTGTTGTCTCGCTTGAAGTTGTGGATGTTGTTGCTGAAGATGTAGTTGTGGTAGTTGTCTCGCTTGTTGTAGTAGTGGTTGTAGTTGTGGTTGTAGTAGTTGTTGTAGTTGTTGTCTCAGCTTCAGCAGCACCGAAGTTGTAGCCTTCGAGGTCTACGAGCTCGGGCTGATACCAGATCTGGCACTCGGCAGATGTGATGCCTGCGGGGAACTTGTCCATAGCGATCCTTACTGTGAGGTCGCCGTTGGCATCTGTTGTGCCCTTCCACTCTATCTGCTCCCAGCCGTCGCCGTTGTAGCCTACGCAGCCGTTTGTGATAGTGTTCTTCTCGCCCTTGAATGTAAGGATAAGGTCGTCGCCTGCCTGAGCGTTAGCGAATTCGATCTTGTACTTCTTTGTCTTGTCTACCTCGACCTCGATATCAACTTCGGGAGCGTCGAGGATAACTATCTTCTCGATATTTGTGACCTTGTCAGTTCTTGCCTGCATATGGTTCACTGTTGAGAGATCGGTCCATGCAGCGGGGAGCTGCTTGCCTACGAGGTAGTAAGCAATGCCGTTTTCTTCGTCAACTACATAAGGCTTGAACTCTGTCCAGTTGCCATATCCAGCGTCTGAGAATGCGAGGATAGGAGTTGCGCCTGTGTACTTGATAGCAACTTCCTTGCCCTCAAGCTGTGACCATGCTATTTCCTGACCGGGAGTTGTGTTCTCATAGGTCTTTGACTTGGAAGCGTCGATCTCTACAGCCTGATCTCTGAATACAGTGCCTGCCGAGAGGTCCTGATGTGAATATGTGGGTATCTTTCTTTCGCTGCCCCACTTGATTGAATCGTCAGCCATGATCTCCATCATCTTGTTGATGATAGGAAGGCTTGCTTCATGCCACTGACCTGTCTCACGGTCGATATATCCGTGGCACTCGCCGGGATCCTTGGGATTTGAAACTGTATTGTTGTCCCAGAGGCAGCAAGGGATACCGTACTTCTTAGCTGTTGTGAAGTAGAGGTTTGTCCATTCAACTCTTGCCTCTGTGTTGCCGAAGTTTGATGTACCCATCTCACCGATAACTACAGGAACGTCCTTATCAAGGAAGAGGTCACGCATACCCTGGAGAGTATCGGAAAGGTTCTGAGCGTAAGCACCTGTAAATACAGAGTGATCCTTTACGGCTGTATTCATAGTGAAATCATAAGGTGTATAAGCGTGGATAGAAACCGCAACGTAATCGTCATCGGGGATATCGATAGCCTTGAGGAATGTCTGCTCGGCACTTGCACAGTAGCCGGGGAGCATAAGGAGACGGGTCTTTGCGTAAGGACCGTCTGTGCTTCTGATAAGGTCAACGAAGTCATGCTCGAGCTTGTTGATAACGTCGCACTCGGGAACTGCTTCTGCTGCCCACCACTCATATGTTGTGCCGACAGCACGGGGCTCGTTCATGCACTCGAAGATGAGGTGCTGGTCGTAATCCTTGAACTCTTCTGCGATCTGGCTCCAGATCTTGAGGAGCTTGGGCTTGATGTCGTCGTATGCGTTGAGGAGATCTCCTCTGTTGATCCAGTTCTCGTGGTGTACGTTGAGGATTATGTACATATCGTTCTTGATGCCGTAATCAACAACTTCCTTTACACGAGCCAACCACTCGGGGTCGATGTTATTGTCTGAGTCGAGGTGCTGGAACCATGTTGTAGGGATACGGACTGTATTGAAGCCCTTAGCCTTCAGTGCGTCGAACAGTGTCTGACTTGCCTTCGGGCAGCCCCAGCAGGTTTCTGTCTCAAGGCCTGCTGTAGTAAAATCGCCCTTCTCGTCGCCTGCTTTTGCGTCGAGAGTATTACCTAGGTTCCAGCCGATCTTCATGTTTTCTGTTATCTCAAAAGCTGTCATTGTCTTGTCCGCAGCAACAGCGTAGTTGTCGAGCGGAGCTATGCGGAGCGATGAGAGCATACATACTGCCGCAGCAGAGATGCTTACAAAGCGCTTCACATTCTTTGAAGAATTGAACATGATATTTCCCTCCCTGAAAATATTGTTAATTTTGGTTTGTTGCCTTTAAGGTCCAGTGCAGTAACCCTAAAGCATTTGACACTTATAGTTTAGCATATATGTAAAAAAATGTCAAGGTAGTTTGTGCAAAATGCAACAATATTTGCATAGAAATATTGGTAGGATAATTAGTACATATGCCAATGAGTTCCGCATACGATCGGGATTTATGTTTCCTTATTATTATTTAGGTATAATATTTTTGTGCTATTAAACAAAATATTACAAATTAGGCAAATACAATTATCACAGAAATATTTTGTTAATAATTTGGTTCTTCATTTTGTTATTTCATATGTGCTTTTTTTGTTTGTCTGCAAGCATATTTAAGACACAAAAAAGGCTGCACCCGAGTGCAGCCTTTTTATAATTATAATTAGTATACGGGAGCCTATCAGTCAAAGCTCTTTATCTTGCCGAGGAGGTATTCCTGTATGCGGAGAGCGTCGTTTGAAGTGATGCCCTCGCTGTCCTTGTCAACATCGGCATTTACCTTGCCCTGTGCAGTGATGTGGCGCTCGTCTGTACCGTTCTCGCCGTACTTGTTGGGGTTTGCAAGGCTCTGCATGATAAGAACCGCGTCGCCCATGTCGATCTGTCCGTCACAGTTAGCGTCACCCAATGTGATAGGATCAAAAGCGTATGTAGTGGTGGTAGTAGTAGTTGTTGTTGTGTTCTTGTCCTCTGTTGTCGAAGTTGTGGTAGTTGTTGTATTCTTATCCTCTGTAGTTGTGGTAGTGGTTGTTGTAGTCGCAGATGTTGTGGTGGTTGTGGTCACCTTGCTATCGCCTGCGATAGTAGTTCTTACAGGGTCGGAAGCTGTCTTGCCGTCAACGATGGACTTGAATGCAGGCTTAGCCATGAAGTCCTTGTCGAAGATGAGTGGATTCTGTGAAGCTCTCCAGCTCTTGTGATCTGTGATTCCCCAGAAGATAACAGCGGAGATATTGTCGCTGTACTTCTCGTAGAGGTCGAAGAGACCCTTGTAGTACTTAGCCTGTACATCGAAATACTTGTCGTCGGAGTGCTCCTGTACTGTAGCATCGAGCTCTGTGATCTGAACATCGAGGCCGAGGCTTATGTACTTCTTGAGTGCGCTCTCGTACATACCCAGTGACGGGAATGCTGCGTCAAGGCTCTGTCTTACGTCAAGGTGAGACTGCATACCGATACCGTCGATATTGCCTGCCTTCTTGAGTCTCTCAGCCATTTCGCATACAGCGTCGAGCTTGCCTGTCATATACTCGTTATAGTCGTTGTAGTAGAGCTTGCAGCCCTCAGGAGCGTACTCTCTTGCATACTCAAATGCGTAGTCGATGAATGAGTTATCGCCGAATACAGCTACCCAGTCGGAAGCAGCGTAGTTGTTTGACTGACCGCAGTGACCTGCCTCACGGGGAGTTCCGTTGTCTGTCCATGCCTCATTCACAACGTCGCAGGCATAGAAGTTTACGTCAGGATAGAGCTCTGTGAGTGTTGTGAAGAAACTCTTTATGTAGTTTTCCATACGCTTCTTCATCTTGTCGGGAGAAACGTAGTCCTTCTTCTCGTCGTAGTCCTCCTTGAAGAACCACTCAGGTGTCTGGCTGTGCCATACAAGTGTATGAACTCTTACGGGGATACCGTACTTTCTTGCATAGTTGAGAACAGGCTTTGCCTGTGAGAAGCTTATCTGAGGTGTCTCGTCGTCGCCTGTCTCCTCAAGATAAGCAAGTGTCTTGGTCTTGTTGAGAACGTAGTCGGGCTTCATCTGGTTGCCGACTGTGATGCTCTCGCCGAAGTGCTTCTGGAGAAGATCCATAAAGGGCTGTGAGGACATATCCTCGGGAGAAAGGGCAGTTCCTATCTTGAACTTGTCCTTGTATATCTCACTGAGTGAAGGAAGATCGCTTTCGATCTCAACACGGGGAGCCTCTGTGATCTTGACATCATCAATGAATATGGACTCCTGTCCACCCTCGAAGTATACGTATACGCCTTCCATACCCTCGGAATAGCTTATAGGTACGTTCTTGATCTCAGCCCAGCCGTTTCCGCCGCCGCTGGTAGCCTGAATGTTCTGCTTGAGGTTGGAGTATGAGGTATCTCCGTCCACGCTGAACTGGAAGCTGAGAGTTGTGTTAGTGTACCACTCTCCTCTTACCGAGCATGAGAAATAGTACTGTGTGTCAGGCTCAAGGAAGCCGTCCATGCGGAATGCGGGACCGTGCCATGTGTCGCCTCTGTCAGTAGCGGCAAGTCCGCTGTCGCCGCTCTTTGCAGCGTCCGCAGAGATAGAGAGAACGGTCTTGTCATCACCGCCTCTGTTTGACCAGTGCTCGAGGTCAGCCTCGCTCTCGAAGCCGCATTCGTAAACTACCTTGCCCTCTGACGATGCAGCAACTTTGCTGTTTGTGAGCTGTAACTGTGCGGGTGCTACCGCATTAACAGCAGATGCCGAAGCCGTAAGCGTCATTGCTGCACTCATAACGCCTGCTACGAGCTTCTTTAAGTTTTTTCCTCTCATAGTTAATTCCTCCAAAAAAATAAATTTTTGTGTTTATATTGTATCATGATTATGCATATATGTCAATGAGGCTTGCGGCCAAAGAGCAATAAATGGTTAGATTGCCACTGTAATATGCTCAAAAATGGTCAGTCGTAACCAGCCGTTAACCTTTAGCTTGCAGGGGTGAACAATTAATCAGTGCCCCATATCTTTGATTTGACCGACAATGCAATATGTAACGCTGTTTGCACGCAAATACCCCGTGATTTTTCAAACGGCCGATTGTAAGGGACGCCGCCCTCGGCGTCCCGCAGATTTAATTGTTGTTTGACCAACTGATGCAGATATCCGCCCCTACAGTGTGTCATTCAGAGCTTTACGGCTTTCGGCGTGCGAACAGTGTTCGCCCCTGCATTATCAAACAGTGGGACGTCGAGGACGCCGTCCCCTACATTTTCTGCTTACTATGCACTGATCACTAACAACTAATAACTAACAATATGCACACAATTCGGCGAAACAGCTCCCCGTTTTTCTACTTTGCAAAACTGAAACGAAACACGAGAAAGAGAGAGAACAAGAGCATAAGTGAGAGATTTAAAGAGAAAACAGGGTATATATTAAAAAAATCCCCGAAAACCTCTTGACAATACTCTCACCATGGTGTATAATAGTTCTTGCACTGCGGCGGAACAGGCGTTTTTTCGGGAAGCAAGAGGCAGGTCCTTTAGCTTCTGAGAGAGGCTCTGCCTCTTGTTTCCGAATCCGCTTTCCGTCCGAAATTTATTACAGGAGGAAAAAATTATGTCAACTACACTGGCAAAACCCGCAGAAGTAAGCCGTACTTGGTATATCCTCGACGCTGAAGGACAGCCTCTCGGCCGTGTTGCTGCCAAGGCTGCTCACATTCTCAGAGGCAAGCATAAGCCTACTTTTACTCCCAACGTTGATTGCGGAGACCACGTTATCGTTATCAACTGCGCTAAGGCTGTTCTCACAGGCAGAAAGCTCGAGCAGAAGAAGTACTACTGGCACACAGGCTGGATCGGCGG
>NZ_CAMKRR010000074.1 GCF_946415235.1 uncultured Ruminococcus sp.
CAAGCAGGCTCTTGTATTTCAGGAACTTGCTCTTGGCGACAGTCTTAGTGCCGAGATACTCCGTCAGATCAGGCTTCACACCGCTCTTGGCAGAGTCTATTTCCAGTCCTGTGAGGATAGCAAGTGTCTCAGTTTCCTCACGGCATTTGTCTCGAAGCTCGTCGTCAGAGTTCTCATTGTAAGCGATGATACTTCTGTTCAGCGCGGCGTTGGATATCTGTCCAACTCGGGAAGAAAAAGTGCTCTTGACCGTCTCGAAGCGTGCCTGCCAGTCGGTTGCGTCACGTATAACAGGTTCAGCGCTTGGTATTTTCAGCAACGGAGTCTCAGCCTTTGAATTGCGCTTGACACAGCGGTTTACAATTGGGTCGGAGATAGTTTTTATCATCAATGACGGTGACCATGCTAAGATCTACAATGATATGATTGAAAAGCGCGAAGCGGAGATTCGTTCCATTGAACAGAAGATAGCTGATCTTCGGCATTATGATGAGGTATGCAAGAAGCGCCGTGAAGAACTGAAGAATACTTCGGAACTGATAGAGACTATACTTGCAGACAGACACATCTCGAATGTCAACCTGAAAATGCTTGTCCGTCAGGTCACAGTTCACCAGAACGAGGACAAGTCTATCGACATAAGCTTCGATATGAACGGCAGCTTCAACAACGGCTCGATAATTGAAATCGAGCCTGATTGACAATACATCAGATATGTGATACAATGACAAAGAGTGCCCAGCAAACTTTATGAGCTTTTTGATGCTTCCTCATAACTTTTGCTAAGGCACTCTTTGAATTTGGTGCGGATAACAGGACTTGAACCTGCATGAACTTGCGTTCATATGGACCTGAACCATACGCGTCTGCCAATTCCGCCATATCCGCTTGTATAATTGAGTCGAAAATTTTTACACGGTACGACTCTTGACCGAGGTGGACTTATTACAAGTTGCTCCACAGAAATGCTGATAAGTAATGCGAAATTAATTTTTACACTGACGTAACGTAACCTGAACCATACGCGTCTGCCAATTCCGCCATATCCGCATAATGCCTGAAAAATTTTACACGGCTCAGACTGACCGAGGCGGACTGTATAACCAGTAGCTCCGCAGTACCATAATATTTTATCACAAATAGAAGAGTTTGTCAAGCTTTTTTTGGAAAATAATTATTTCCCTTTGAAAAGAAATATATTGTAATCGTCTCAAATTTATGCTATAATTGTTAAAATTAAATTATTTTTAAAACTGCTTAGTCTTTTTCGAAAAAAATGGTACTAATAAGTAAAGGGATAAAACAAGTGCACCTGAGAGGAGGTCCCCGATGGATAACGGTGAAAGTAGCTACCGCCGTTTCCTTGCGGGCGACAATGAGGGAATGCTTGAAATAGTAGATGAATACCAGACAGGGCTGATGCTTTATCTGAACAGCTTTGTCCAGAATATTCATATGGCTGAGGATCTGTCAGAGGACACCTTTTATGAATTAATGATAAAACGTCCTAAATTCTCGGGAAAAAGCTCTTTCAAGACATGGTTATATGCGATCGGACGCAATATTACGGCAAAATATATCCGAAAGCATATAAAGCTCAGTGTTGTTCCGCTGGAATCACAGGAATATCTTGCCGTCGAGGAAAGCATCGAGGGCAATTACATAAAAAGTGAACAAAAGCGCATGGTGCATCAGGCTTTGCACCGATTGAAACTTGAATACCGACAAGTACTGTTTCTCAGTTATTTTGAAGGATTTAGCATTTCAGAAATGGCCTTGATTATGAAAAAGTCGGAAAAGCAGATCAAGAATTTTCTGTACAACGCTAAAAAAGCGTTAAAATCTGAACTGGAAAGGAGTGGCTTTGATTATGAAGAGTCATAATGAAATGTACCAGAGCTTACTTTCCAGATATAACGAATATCAGGAGAAGAAGCAAAAACGGATACGCACACTCAGACGTATCGCGCCCATTTTAGCTTGCTTTGTTATTGTTGTAGGATTTGGGCTCGGTTATTGGAAGCATTTTGATAAAACTCCGTTAATTACGTCAGATTTGGATATTGTCGAGGTTACGACCGAAGCGGTTACATCAGCAGTGACAGGAAACGTCACTACAGTTTCTACAGGTTCAGCTATAACCAAAACTTCAAGGGTTTCTGCAACAACCACGAGCATTTCAACAGTTACAGAAGCACATACTCAGGCTATGATTTCTGATGCAACGCGACCGGTAACTACTAAAGTTCAGACTACTTCCGCAATTCCTCATATGGTAACGACCACTTCATCAGTTGTTACTCAGACAAGCAGTGAAGGCGGAAATGCCGGCTTTGAATATACAACTACGTCATCAAACGGTGAGGACATGGCTTTTGTAAATACGACTACAAGTAATGGCGATGACGTTTCCATACATACAACAACACATACTGTTACAACAGAACCTGTTACGACGACAACAACTAACAGCGGTGACAACAATGTTCCACCTGAGCCTATGAACAAAAAATATCCTCTTGCAATTTTAGACGGAGATGATATTACATTGTACAGAAGTACGTACAGAATATCCCCCGATAATGTAGGTGAATATATAGGAATAGCTGAAATGCGGGGACTTGGTCCTATATATAATGCTAAGGCATTTAAAATTAAAAACATAGAAGCTACTGTGGCTATTGCGGTAAAATTTGAAGAGGATGAGGGGTATTACCTTTACAGGAACAATAATACGAGCATAGATACTATCAAAGAGCTAATTTCCCCAGAGGAATAAAATTTAAATGAGAGGATGATTTTTATGAGTAAAACCAAAAGAATAATTGCAGCTGTAACGGCAGCGATTATCACAGCAACTTCATACGCTGCTATCTCGGTATCTGCAGAGGACAATGGCGGATCGGATCACGGCTTCGTAAGTTCAAGTGTATCTGCACAAACAGATAAAAATGAAGCAGCCGTATCAAATGCTCAGCTTTATGACAAACTCGGTCAGCTGCTCAAACAAGGTGATTCGCTAAAATACGGTGAGGCACTGTATACAACTGGTACACCTGACGGTGAAAAATGGACAAAAGATTTTTATGAGCAGAGAGTCGATTTTTATAGTGAGGAATTTCTTGCAAAGTATATCGTAAATGGCGAATTTCTGAGGGATAAAGTTGTTTCCGATATGGCAGAAATTACTACAAAAGAAAACAATAGCGGATTAAAAGCAACTGCCGAGGACATAAATGAATATATGCGTTCCAACGGTATCTCGGGATTTACATATGTTCGTGAAGTAGACGGCGTTGAAAGGATATTCATCTCATATGACGGCTTTTTTGAGAAGATAAAAGCTTATGTTGTTGATACAGGTGTTGACGAAAGCTTTATAGTATATCAGCAAAGTGAGGACTATGCAATTGTTTCCGATAAATCCGAGAATGATAAGAGCGCTGAAGAAAGCTGCTTAAAGGCATATGCTAAGGATATAAGCGATTTTATGCTTAGAAGCGGCATTGCTGGTGATGCTTTTGTACGTGATGATAAAGTGGTTGTTACATATTCTGCCCATGAAGATAAGATAAAAGTCTATGTTAAAGAAAAAGGTATAGACGAGAGTGTTATAGTCTATGAAGCCGGTAAAAACGTTGCTGATACATCTGAAGAAGACGAAAAGAGCACCTTAAAAGAAATTGCTGAGGACATAAATGAGTATATGCGCTCAAACGGTATCTCAGGATCTACACATATTCATGAAGATGACGGCATCGAAAAGATTTTTATTACTTATGACGGATTTTTAGAAAAGATAAAAGCTTACGTTGTCGATACAGGTGTTGACGAAAGTTTGGTAGTATATCAGCAGAGTCAGGATCATGAAGCGGTTATCAAAGCTTCATACAAAATAGTGTCACTTCCTGACAAACTTGAATATAAGCTCGGCGAACAAATCGACTTGACTGGTATACAGATAGAAATGTCAAAGGGCGATGAAAAAGCTGTTGTTTATACATATCCGGATGTTGCTTTTGACTATCAGTCTGATATACCTAAGTCGCCTTCGGTTGTTCTCAGCACTGATTTCCGCAGCGATATAGCCGGTACATACACCGTAAAAGTTACAGACTCAGAAAATGCGAGCTTTACTGTAAAAGTTGTTGACATCGCAGATTCTTCTGATACTGAAAGCAGCTTAAAAGAAGATGCCGAGAGCATAAATGAGTATATGCGTTCTAACGGCATTTCAGGATTTACATATGTTCGTGCGGTAGATGGCGTTGAAAAGATATTTATTTCATATGACGGATTTTTTGAAGAAATACAGGCATATGTTAAAGGGAAAGGTATTGATGAAAATTTAGTTATTTATCAGCAGAGTTACGATTATAATACGAATGAATCAACGCTTAAAGGTGATGCAAACTGTGACGGTCAGATTGATTTGTCTGATGCAGTAATAATAATGCAGTCTCTTGCAAATCCTAATAAGTATGGTATAGACGGCACAGCAGAGCATCATCTTACCGAACAGGGCAAGCTCAACGGCGATATGAATGGTGACGGACTGACAGTTGGTGATGCACAGGCAATACAGAAGAAGCTTCTCGGACTTGATGATACAGATAGTAATCAGAGTTCTGAAAATGAGGAAAACAACAATGAAGCTGTTGTAAGTCAGGACGTTGGCTTTGGACAGACATGGAACGGAAAGCCTGTTTCTTCTGAGTTATATACATTGCTGAGTCAAAATACAGATGAAAACACTGTTATAGCTATATCTCCTAAGTTCAAAAGCGATGAAAACTACAAGTATAACGGTAAAACAATAACTGAGTACAATGAAGCAGTAAGCGATAATAACTTACTTGACGAAAAGCTTCATCAGATACTTAAAGACGGTGACGAACTGAAATACGGTGAGCTATTGTATACAACAGGAACACCTGATGGAATAAAATGGTCGCAAGAGCTTTACGAGCAAAGAGTAGAGTTTTACGGTGAGGAATTCCTTGCAAAGTATATCGTAAATGGCGAATTTCTGAGAGACGCGGTAGAAGCTGATATCGCAGATTTTAGCACTGAGCCTCACACCGCTTTAGCAGAAGCAATAAAAGCTTACAAAAAAGCAATGATTCAAGAAGCTATCGAGCAGCTTAAAAAGCAAAATATCAAATATGATTACAGTGAAGCTTCTGAAAACTTGATCATTAATGTTACTGCCGAAGAGTTCAAGGACTTATTTCTTGAAAATATATCTTGTTATTATATAGCTTCAACGTCTTCGGATGATGGATTTGTATCTACAAAAGGCATGGATCTTTAAAAATAGATCATAAGTCATAGACTATTTACTTCACAAACGGAAACGTCCTACATAAAAATGTAGGGCGTTTTTGGTCGAGAATAGGATTCAGCAATTGACTTTTGTTTTTGTATCCATGAAAAAGTTGAAAATTACGACGGGCACTGCTATTATGATATTAAGATAATCTATGAAAAATAAAAACGGTCTCTCATATTCGTGAGACCGATATTTTTTCACTATCATAGCGCAAGCTGAACCATACGCGTCTGCCAATTCCGCCATATCCGCATAATATCTGATAAATTTTACACGGCTCAGACTAACCGAGGCGGACTTTATTAACAGTAGCTCCGCAGTACCATAATTTTTTATCACAAATTGAAGCATTTGTCAAGCATTTTTGCTGCTTTCTTAGAAAAAATTTTGAGAATATATAAATTATACTTATATAAATGCTTCAGAGAAATTCAAATCCTTTTTATAGCTGATATAATACTCTTTGCTATTTACTATAATTCGTATCACAATATGAATAAAGTGATATTATAAAAGCAAAAGTCCTCTGTGTGAGGACTTTTGCTATATTGGAGAATGGAGAATTAAATGTCATTGCTCAAGTTTTAGCAGTCTTTTCTGTATAACGTGAGCATCGCCTACTGTAAGTCCATCGCCGTCCATATCTGCGTTTTTCTTTCCTTGTTCGGTGATATGTCTTTCGTATGTTCCATTTTCACCGTATTTGTCCGGATTTGCCAAAGACTGCATTATAAGAACTGCGTCTGACATATCAAGCTGACCGTCACAGTTCGCATCACCTTTTATCGGTTCCTTTGTAGTAGTTGTTGTTGTTATTACGTCAGGAGCTGAATTTGATGTAGTAACATAATTATGCTCGGTACCTTCTTTTTCAATACGGATCACATATTCATGCTCATGGGCAGTATTTCCGTTAACATCATCAGTCCATATAGTCATTGGGCGGTAGTCAACAGGAAAGCACTTTGAATTTTCACCTGAGAAGGTATAAACATAGCCTTCGGGCATATTTTTTATAACTACGCCATAAGCAGAATAAGAATCTCTGTTTTCAAACCTGTAGGGAAGCTCACAGCTGTATGTTCTGTATTCCGATGTGTTCCATTCTGCGATCTTATCAATAAGATCTGCATCTACATCATACTTATCAAGAGTATATAATTCAATATCCAGATCTTTGACAACTTCCTTGCTGACTTCATCAATAACTGTGAATTTAGCAGGATACTTGCCTTCTGTCGGAAATTCAACAACCTCTTCAAGTGTTGGGCGTTTAGCTGTGGTTTCTGTTGTAACATTCGGCTGCTTTTCGGGTTTTGTTGTGGTAACGTAATTATGTTCAGAACCTTCCTTTTCAACCGAAGTTGGCTGATTGGTTTGAGCATCAGCTGCCGCAGCTGTTACATGAACAGCTGTAAATGATGTCAAGCCTAATGACATCGAGAGAAATACCGATAAAATCTTCGCTTTTTTCATAATAAGACCTCCTTTGCGGTCAAATGAGGAATCCCGCTTTGCAGATATTCTTTCGGATAACGAAATCCCCTTTTTTTCATGTATTATGTATATACATATTACCCTCATCGGGCTTTCATTACTTAGACAACATTATAGTGGTTTTGTCTCACCTGTTTTCATAATTTTTTTATTTGACAAAATAATCAGAAAAATATATAATTAGGGTGAGACAAATCACTGTTTTGGTTGTCTAATAAGTAAAGGGATATTGATATTGCATTTGAAAGGAGTTTTATATGGATAACGGTGCAAGTAGCTACCGCCGTTTCCTTGAAGGTGATACAAATGCCATTATTGATATAATAGCGGATTACAGAGAAGGTCTTGTTCTCTTTATAAATAGCTTTGTTAATGATTTCTGTACTGCTGAGGAGCTTGCAGAGGACACTTTCGTAAAAATATGTTCAGATAAGCCTAAATTCTCAGGTAAATGTACTTTTAAAACATGGCTTTTTACGATAGGGAAAAATGCTGCACTTAATAGCATCAAGAAAAAAGCAAGACATTCCGAAGTTTCAATAGATGATTTCTATAACATCGCCGATAAAGAAAATATTGAACGTAATTATATCAAAGATGAAGAAAAAAGGCAGCTTCTCAAAGCGCTTGAAAGACTGAATGATGACTATCGACAAGTATTGTATCTTGTGTATTTTGAGAATTTCAGTAACACCGAAACGACGAAGATAATGAATAAATCCGAAAGGCAGATACGGAATCTTCTGTATCGTGCGAAGGAATCCTTGAGAAATATTTTGGAAAAGGAGGGATTCAGATATGAGGGAATATGACGAGACTACATTGAAAGTTGCTGAAAGAGTGCTAAAACGAAGTGATGAGATAATCAGCCGGCGTGAAAAAAGAGCGGCAACAATAAAACATATATCATATGCACTTTCAGGTATTTGTGCTGCTGTTATTATTAATGTTTCGATATGGCACAGTAATGCCGGCAAAAATCTTCCCGAGAATAATGAAACTTCCATAATAACCGAAATTTCCGAAACTACAACCTCAGATCCTAAAAAAACATCAACTGCTGTGATATCAGGCATCAAAACAACTTCTATGAATAAAACAACTGCTTCGGCAACAACAGTAAATACAGTATCATCAGATAAAGCTTCACAAATCGGCACAAACGTTAATGCTTCCCAAGTAACAGCAATAAGCACATCCGTTTCAAATATCTCCTCAGAAACAGTATTTTTGAATGATATCAATACATCGCAAACAACATTATCAGTATCAGGTGAAAATCTCCAAACGACTCTATCCCATACTTCTGTAACAATAACTGATATGACGAATGATGTTACTGACACCACCAAGCATAGTACCGTTACTTCCACGAAACCTGTTCCATCAACAACAATAACAACAACTAATCGACCAACGCTTGAAGAAGTTGTACAATTTCCGACAGAAGGCAGGTTCCCTATAAAAATCACAATTGTTGATGAAATTAGCAATGAAGCAGTCAAAGATCTGGATATTGAATTATATACTCTTGATAAGTATGATGTAGATGCAGATCTTATTGATAAGATCGCAGAATGGAACACATCGGCATATGAGACATACAGCTGTGAACTTCCATATAGCTTTGAAAACAGAGATTCTTATTCCGCTTATGGCGTAGTTATAAAAAATATGCCCGAAGACTATGTTTATACTTTCTCAGGTGAAAATTCAAAGTGCTTTCCTTTTGACTACAGACCAATGACAATATGGACGGATATTGTTAACGGAAATACTGCCCATGAGCATGAGTATGTGATCCGTATTAAAAAAGGAGTTTGGGGAGTTTTTTCAGTAAGATTGTATGATTTGAAAAATATACAAAAACGGTCTCACGATTAATCGTGAGACCGATGTTTTTTACACTATCTCCCCTGTTACAATATAATTGACGGGTAAAACCTTGCATGCCAGTAAGGGTTTACACGTACTTGTTACATAAGCTATACTGAAAGCAGTAATTGGACTGACGACTTCCTCTTTGGGACAGAGCGCCCGTATACAAGACAGTCATCCATGCTTTCATTATAGCGTTCGGTTTATGCAGGTTGGGCCACAGTACGTGCGTTCGTGTCACCAAACAGATTGAATATGTAATGAGTAAAGTGTGGTTTGCCCGATTACAATTTCATTTCAGGAGATGCATGTGCAGTCGGGAGAAATAACTTCGTTGCTCAGTGATGCCGATACATTTCAAATCACTGTCGGAGATGTAGACTGCGGAACGCTAAAAATCATGCAGTCCAACCTCGGCTGTATCTATCTGTCAACATCGCACGGCGGATTGGATGCGCTTGATCATGACCGAAGTATTACCGAGACAGGTAGGGCTCTCATGCTAAATGCAGAGGGCGGTGCTGAGTACAATGGTAACATTGAAAAGCTCACGGCACACGTAAATTCCTCATGGGATTACAGTAAAAAGAAGCCGTACAACCTGAAACTGCCGCAAAAAGAAGACCTATATGATATGGGGAAAGCTAAGAAGTGGACTTTATTGGCGAATTATCTCGATCATTCTATGCTGAGAAATAAGCTGACAGAAGAAATGTGCAAAGCGGCAGGAATGGAATGTGTTATGGATTCTGTATTCGTTGATCTGTATGCAGACGGCTCTTATCGTGGCGCTTATCAGCTTTATGAACGTGTGCAGATACAGAAGAACCGTATCAATATCCGTGACCTTGAGGAAGTGACCGAAAAGCTGAACAGCCATGATCTTGACAGCTATTCGCAACAAGTAGTCGGTGCTGACAATGCCAATGAATACAAGGAAAACAGCTATAAATACTATGATATTCCCAATAGCCCCGAAGATATAACGGAAGGTTATCTGTTGCAGTTTCAGCAATGGAACAGATACGGCTATAAATGTAAAAGCGGCTTCGTAACATCAAGAGGACAGGCTATAGGCATTGACGGTCCGGAGTATGCTTCAAAATCTCAGGTCGAATATATCCGTTCTTTTGTGCAGGATATGGAGGATGCGATCTACTCTGATAATGGATATAATGCTAAAGGCAAGCATTACAGCGACTATCTTGATGAGGAATCACTTATTATCGCATATCTTGTGCAGGAGATCAGCGAAAATATTGATGCCACATATTCCAGCTTTTATCTTTGGAAGGATTCGGACTTTACTGGTGACGGCAAGATGCATTTCAGTCCTGCGTGGGATTTTGACCTTGCATATAATAACTTCCCGACATTGCGTGTTAATTCAGACGGAAATATCGGCTATTCGTATAAGCCTGATAATCTCTTTGCAGCATATTTTCCCATACACGGCTATGAGGACGGAGGAAAGACTTCATCATCAGGAAGCGGTCGTCCTACTGTCGGCATCAGTTGGATAGGACTGCTTTATAAGAATGAGAATTTCGTAAAGCGTGTGGCAGAGATTTTTTTTGAACGATTTGAGCCGTATCTCTCATCACTGACCGATAGTGATAATCCGTATTTACTTAAATTGGCTGAAAATATCCGTCCCTCGGCTGAAATGAACAATGTTCGATGGCACACCTACGGCGGTGCGAATTACTCTTTTGCTTTCAATTATGCAACAAGCGGCGCGTCGTTTATGGATTCAGTTGACAAGGTCGGAAATTATATTCATCAAAGAACTGAATGGCTGAATGAGTTGTGGAAACCATATACATATGTCAAGGGTGATGTAAATGGTGATGGTGAGCTAAACATAACCGATGTTGTATTATTACAGAAATGGCTTCTTGCCGTTCCAAATACACATTTATCACAATGGCAGGCTGCTGACCTGTGTAAAGATGATAGATTAGATGTATTTGACTTATGTTTGATGAAAAGAGAACTGCTGTACCGATAAGGTACGGCAGTTTTTTATACACTATCATCTAAGTATTGCAACACTTTAGAGTTTATAGTATAACTACGTTTATACGATAGTATTCAATAAACATAAAAGCGGCACACTTACAGAACTTACGAAAAAGAGCGCATATTATAATAATTATATTATTAATAAAGATACATTGATTTATCAGTTTTTATATAGTATTATAAAAGTAGTGAAGTTTATGTAAATGAAATAAAAATGTAAGTTGCAGTAATATATTTTGCCATTATAATTACATAAGATGAACGATAAATATTTGCGATAGCATTATTATGTGTGAGAGTTTTACTCTTTTCATACGTCTAACAATTGGAAGCTTAAAAATTGGCAGATTATTCTCCTAAAGTGTCCTGCTTAATGATTTGCCTGCGATATTAAAGGGAGGTATTATTATGAAAAAAACGAGAAAAGCCTTAGCAGTTATTACTTCATTAGTAATGTTCGCCTGTGCTTCGTTAGCAACTATGAGTACAGATGCTGCGATAGTAACTGACAATACCCGTTCTGAGTTTGACAGCGTTGAAGAGACTGTTGATGTAAGGATACTGTTCAATTATGATGCTAAAATACTTGACAAAGTTAAAGGTGAAGCGCATCAAAAGGCTGAGGAACTCAGTAAAGAGTATTATGACAGCCTTGACGTATTAAAGTATACAGAACTTGAGCGATTAAGTATGCAAAGAGAGTACTTTAACGTGAATTATGAAAGGCTTTCAAAAGAACTGACGGAAAAAGCTAAAAAAGATCTTGCAAAACCTATACTTGAAGATATCGGTGTTGATATTACTGAAGATATTGAATATCCGAATTACGGATTTATCCTCTGTGAGCTTAATAAAGATCAGCTTTCAAAAGCTGAAAAAAATGATATTATAAAGTCAGTATCAGTTGATAAAGACTGGGATAATGAAAATTATATAGGCACTCCATCGTTATATCCCGTGCTTACCGGAACCACTACAACAGCTTCAAATACAACATATACTACTACAACTACTTCAGTTTCCGTAACTCCAAGTCTCGTTACTACATTGGAATATTACGGTAATGATATGTTTACAGACATAATAAAAGATATCGATGATTTTACAATTCAATTTGAAAATCATGGAAAATATCGTTTCCTTTCAAGTGCTATCAAAGACCAGCTTATTCACTATAAAATCGGAGATGAAATAACTATAAGATTTGAATATCTTAGAGTCAATGATACGGATACTCCACGTATCGATAATATCCTTATGCTGAAATGTATGAATATACCGCTCGGTGATGTAAATCGTGACAGACTGATAGATGCCATAGATGCTTCCATAATTCTAGCTAACTACGCAAAATATTCGACATCATCTGCCAAGCCCGCTGAAAGCGAACTTGCTGAACAGGACGTCAATGGTGACGGATTTATAGATGCAGTAGATGCGTCAAGTGTTCTCACATATTATGCATACGTATCTGTTGGAGGCAATCTTAGCTTCTCTGAGTATGTTAAGAATCCCAAAGCGGCAATTACGACAACAACAGCTGTAACGACGACAACTGTAATAACTACAACAACTACGTCGAAAATAACAGCAAAGCTTTCGGGAGAACTGTTATCTATTCCAAATGACAGAACTGATATGCCTGTGATACGCGGTATCAGTCTTTCAGGAAGTTTATATGGCTCTGATGAGTTTAATTCAAAAAAGCCTTCACTATCTGGAATTCGCTGTATTTTTGGCTTACAAGAAGCAATCACAGTTACTCTTGATACGGACACAAAATCAGGAATAAAAATGTACTTATTTGAGCACAAGGACGATCAGAGTTACTATGAGACTGCAAATTACAGTATGCCAATTGCATATGGAGTGGCTTCCTTAAAAGATGGAGTGATAATAACTAGTATTGGCGATGGCGATGGTGGAGATGATCGAGGATATTACGATATGGTATTTGTATATGACGGTACTGCTTTTGCAAAGCTTTATATCCGTGTATATTATAATGAATTGATAAACAAATCAGATGCCGAGCTTGAAAAGCTTATGCATGAGCAATCTTCGGAAGATTTGCTTGGCAAAACTTTCGTGTATGAAAACAGTTCATCTTTTACAATAACATTTAATGATTACGGGGAATTTGCGTGCTATGAGAAAGATACTCTAAGTTATATGACGATCGGAAAATGGGAGCTTAACGGAGATACAGTCGTGCTTAAATATCCATTTGATGAAAACTCCGAGAAAACTGTCTACTTAAAGCTGAATGGCAGTGATATGGTCTATATCGGCGATAGATCCGATAATTTCACCAGTGTTAAGGTTCAGGACGGTGATAAGTTTTCAGATACCGGAATACGTAATAAGGTTGACTGGTATACCGATTTTCATAACGACGTAAATTTGAATGCTGACTGGAAAAACAGCAATAAAAACATCTCCGCTATTATTAAGGATACTGACGGGCTGAAGAGCTATCTCGAGCAGTTCTGCCATGAAAAGGTAATGAACAGTTATCTTGAGAAATACAGCGATAGCTTTTTCGAGAATAATGTTCTGCTTATGAGATGGATATTTCAGGGGGCGGGTTCAGATGGACCAAAATATATGGTGAATGTTATATTGCCTTCATCAGGCAGCTTAGGTGCTTTCATTATGTATAACGGAAATCAAAATGGTGATGATGAGGCGTCGGTCTGCCTCGCACAGGTAATTGTTCCGAAAGAATATTTTAATGACGATAAGGGCGCTGACTGGGTCGGATATAATGTTACGATCTGAATAATAAAACTTTGCATATGAGGAGCTTTCAAATAGTTTCAGCTTATGAAAGCAGCTTGTCATTGACATGAAAAACAGGGACTGTAAAAAGTCCCTGTTTTGTATTTATCTTTCTTTTCTGCACTTTTGTCATTTTTTCAGAGTCTATCCTAAAATTTGTGTAAACCTCTGAAGTAGTGTATAATAAAAGAGACA
>NZ_CAMKRR010000075.1 GCF_946415235.1 uncultured Ruminococcus sp.
AACGAGCTCAAGGCTAAGTTTGAAGAGGCTGGCGCTACAATCGAGATCAAGTAATCGTATCGAGAAGATGCTTAAAAGACAGGCTGTACTTTCGGGTGCAGCCTGTCTTGTTTGATGTGATAAAAGGTGTTACTGCCGATTGTATATACCGACAATAATATATATAAAATGTTGACTTGCGTAGTAGACTGTGCTATAATTTGATTGGGATATGATTTTAGTCATGGTATTGTTAAGTGTGTATTTTCTGGAAGCTCCGTTTCTGACTGCTATGTCATGCGGCGGGGAAAAAAGGAGGCATTACTATGAAGAAAATTGCAGCATTACTTAGTTCGGTGGTTATTACATTAGCTTATATTACAGTTCCTTCCACCTTTGCAGCTACAGTCGGTAATACGGTCATGACCGAAACGGCAAAGCAGGCTGTCAGCGAGCATAATCTCATTATGTATACTGACAGTGTAGCAAGGCTCGTTAATAAGGAAAGACGGAGCAGAGGCCTTACAGAGCTCAGAATGATCCCTCGGCTCAATAAGAGTGCGGATATCCGTGTAAAAGAGACTACAGTGTTCTGGAGCCATCAGAGAAGCAACGGTACGTCGGGACTCGATGTCTTTGACGAGCAGGGGTTCAAATGGTCGAATATCGCTGAGAATATCGCAAAAGGCTCTCCTACACCCGAAAGCGTAATGAGCGGCTGGATGAATTCCACAGCTCACCGCGACAGTATACTCAACCCGAATTACAGGTATATCGGTGTAGGCTGTGCTTACCATGACGGTATCTACTACTGGACGCAGCTCTTTATGAGTTCGTTTGAGGAGTACAGCTATGCCTATCTTCCCGAGCAGCACGGCGAGCTCAATGACGACGGCATAATTGATGCAGTTGACGCCGCAATTGTCATGCAGGAATATGCAGCCACATCTTCGGGAAAGCAGGGGAAACTCGACAGCGGCAAGCGTGCACGTGCGGATATGAACAACGACGAGCTCGTTGATGCAGTTGATGCTTCGGTAATACTTGCCATATATGCGGACAATTCTTCGAGATGAGATGTCCGTTCGCAATTGAACATTTTCGGTAAAGGGCGGATGATATCCGCCCTTTTTGTATGCTGTCGGCAATAGTGATACGTCAGACAGGCGGCTTTTGGACGGTATACTGTGCATAAATTGCTGCTGTTAACAAAAAGTTAACAATTTGTGAATTATAGGGTAGCAGTATTGTGATATTTTTATGATTATGTTATAATTATTGTGTATGCAATGACTGCCCCAAGGCAGCCGCTGACCTGAACTTCGTTCAGAATATTTTGATCTAAGCTAAAATTATCTTATCGGGGTTAAGAATAGAAAAAGGAGAAGTGTAACATGAAAAAGACAAAGTTGATCGCAGCAGTTATGGCTGTACTGCTTGTCGGCGGAGCATATTCCGCATCGGCAGGTACTGTATATGCCGAGTCCGTACCGTGCATAACTGTGGATACAGATGAATTTACCAAGCCCGAAAGCTTTACGCAGTTCGGCATCGTCTATGATATATACAAAGACCATGCATCTGTCAGGTCGCTGACAGATGAGTACAAGAATAAAGAATCTGTTTTTGATATTGTTATCCCTGATGAGGTAAAGAACATTCCCGTTACCGAAATAAAAGCGACAGCGATCTATGCGACAAAGGTACAGAACGTCAAGCTGGGAAAGAATATAAAAACTATCGGAGACTATGCCTTTGAAGGCTGCACAGAGCTTACGGGGATCGAGCTTCCCGAAGCGCTGGAATATATCGGCAGCGGCGCTTTCTATCGCTGCGAGAGTATGGAAAAGGTGCTCTTCAACAGAAAGCTTGATACCATAGGCAGAAATGCTTTTGCATTATGCAAGGGACTGACCTCCTTACAGTTCCCCGACAGTCTTGCAAAAATAGATGAGTCTGCTTTTGAAAGCTGCACATCATTATCGGAGATAAGCTTCGGAAGCGGCCTGAAATATATCTGCGAAAATGCCTTTGCAAAGTGCGAGTCTCTCAGGAGCGTAAAGCTTGGGGACAGGCTCGTAAGCATAGGACGCACTGCTTTCTTCGACAAAAGCTTCAGCAGCATTGAGATACCCGCAGGCATAAGCCAGCTGAACGGCTGTCCCGTCTCGCCGTATACGAGCGAGGACGCTCCGAAGGAAGCCGATACGGTTATAATAATAAAGAACCCCCGGTGCGTACTGAAAGAAAACCTCAGCGACTGGAGCAGCTTCATAATAGTATGCGAGGAAGGCTCTGCTCCTCAGAGATTTGCGGAGGAAAACAACATAAGGTTCTGTACGCCCGAGCAGTACGAAAACGGCGAATACGTAAAGAAGCTCGATCCCTCCGAGAAGCCGGAGCGTGAGACGTTCACCAGCGATACCATGAGGTGGTGCAAAGCAGACGACGGCTATGAGATCTTCAGCTGCCGAATGGACAACACGGAGGAGCTCATCATACCCGACGAGATAGACGGAGTCCCCGTTGTTGCAGTCAGCGGTCTTGCCCGCAATGATTCCATAGTCAAGAGGGTAAAGATAGGCGATAATGTCAGAACGGTATGGGACGGCTCGTTCATGTACTTATCCGCACTGGAAGAAGTAGAGCTCGGCAAAAAGCTCGAAGCGATAAATACACTTACCTTCTATCGCTGTCAGTATCTTAAAAAGATAAAATTCAGTGAAGAAAGCTCCGTTAAGAGCATAAAGACCTATGCGGTATACTCTGACGAGCTTAACAGAATGGTACTTCCCGAGAGCGTCGAGTACGTGGAAAGACTTGGTATCAACTCTTCCTACAGCGGCGAAGACGGATTAAGAGTTGCGGTGCTCAATCCTGACTGCTATCTTGAGCCAAGCTCTATCAGAGGAAACAATAAGACCATAATCTTCGGATATAAGGACTCCACTGCCGAGAAATATGCAAACGAGTACGGGCTCAAATTCATGAGACTTGATCCCGATGCAGAATTTGATGAGTCGATACTTGAGGTAGAGGTCGAGGATATCCCCGACAAGTATGTTGACCGTGTGGCAGGAGACGCCAACTGCAACGGCAAGGTGGAAATGGGCGACGCAGTGCGTATCATGCAGGCGCTTGCAAATCCAAATAAGTACGGTCTTGAAGGAACGGATACCAATCATATCACAGATCAGGGAGTTGTAAACGGAGATGTCTATAATCCCGGAACAGGTATAACTTCCCTTGACGCTCTGTGGATACAGAATTACCTTGTAGGCGACTTTGATTCTCTGGAATGATAAAAAATATCGCCTTCAGGCGATAGTGTGATTCTTGTTATAACTATAACGAGCTCCCCGCAAGTTTTTTGGCAGGGAGCTCGTTTATGTTCGGTTTATTTTACAGATGTGAATGGAAAGTACGCGAGATAACGTCGTCCTGCTGCTCTTTTGTGAGCTTTACGAAGTTTACCGCGTAGCCTGAAACCCTTACTGTGAGCTGCGGGTACTTTTCGGGGTGAGCCTGCGCGTCAAGGAGAGTTTCCCGTGTGAATACGTTTACGTTGAGATGATGACCACCTTTTTCAACGTAGCCGTCAAGCAATTCTATGAGGTTATCGACCTGTTTCCGGTTATCCATAAAAATCCTCCTTTTTTATAATTCATAATTCTTAATTCATAATGCATAATTGTGGTATCGCCTTACGGCGATGAATATTAATTATGAATCGACTTATTCTTCTTCGGGTTCGAGTTCAGTGGGCTGACAGCAGGCACCCTTTGTGCCGCATATATCCGTGCTTTTCACGGTATTCACTTTCAGCTCCGAGCCGTTTCCGACTATATTTACATGACCGCTTCCCTGCGCCATGAGCTGATCTATAAGATCGGCAAGCTCCGCAGGGGAGCTGTTTTTTTCGGGGATTCCCATATCATTCTCCTCTGAGCTTGTCAAGATCAAGGTCTCCCGTGAATACCTCCATGTCCTTGCCGAGAGCATCGGGAACTATGGAGAAGGTATTGGAGATACCGTCCTGTGCGTGTCTGAAAGGCAGCTTTGCTACTGACGAGAGCGAAGCTACAGCGCCGTGAGTATCTCTGCCGTGCATGGGGTTAGCTCCGGGAGCAAGGGGAACTCCCTGCTTGCGTCCGTCGGGAGTATTTCCCGTTTTCTTGCCGTAAACCACGTTTGAAGTGATAGTGAGTATGGACATAGTTGGTACACTGTCACGGTAGGTGTGGTGCTTCCTTACGCAGTCCATGAATTTGCGGACTACCGTTACTGCGATCTGGTCAACTCTGTCGTCGTTGTTGCCATACTTGGGGAAGTCTCCCTCTATCTCATAGTCAACAACTACATTCTTTGCAACGCCTGTAACATTTCCTGCCTTGTCCTTTATTTCAATGTCCCTGCGGACTGGCTTTACTTTAGCATATTTGATAGCCGAAAGTGAGTCTGCGACTACCGAAAGTCCGGCGATACCTGTTGCGAAGTAACGCTTTACATCTCTGTCGTGGAGAGCCATTTGCAGTCTCTCGTAGCTGTACTTGTCGTGCATATAATGGATAACATTGAGGGTATTTACGTACAGTCCCGCCAGCCACTCCATCATATCCATGTACTTTTCCCATACGTCGTCGAAGTCGAGGTACTCGCTGTCAACAGGTCTGAACTTGGGACCTACCTGCAAGCCGAGACGCTCGTCCACACCGCCGTTTATAGCGTAGAGAAGGCATTTTGCAAGGTTGGCTCTCGCGCCGAAGAACTGCATTTCCTTGCCCACTACCATTGAGGATACACAGCAGGCTATAGCGTAGTCATCGCCGTGGACTACCCTCATCATATCGTCGTTTTCGTACTGTATAGATGATGTCTTTATAGACATCCTGGCGCAGTATTCCTTGAACTTTCTCGGCAGCTTCGTTGACCAGAGAATGGTCATATTGGGCTCGGGAGCTGTTCCGAGATTTTCGAGAGTGTGGAGATAGCGGAAGCTGTTTTTCGTTACTAGGTGGTGACCGTCAACGTCAACGCCGCCTATAGACTCCGTTATCCATGTGGGGTCGCCCGAGAAGAGCTCGTTGTACTCGGGAGTACGCGCGAACTTTACGATACGGAGCTTCATGATGAAGTGGTCGATGAGCTCCTGTGCCTTTTCCTCGGTGATTATACCGCGGTCGAGGTCACGCTGAATGAATATATCGAGGAATGTGGAAGTTCGTCCGAGAGACATAGCCGCACCGTTCTGCTCCTTGACTGCCGCAAGATAGCCGAAGTAGAGCCACTGAACGGCTTCCTTTGCGTTAGCCGCAGGCTTTGATATGTCAAAGCCGTATATCTCACCCAGTTTTTTCAGCTCCTGCAAAGCGCGGACCTGCTCGGCAAGCTCTTCGCGGAGACGGATATTTTTTGAAGTCATTCTCACGAGAGAAGTATCTATCTGATGCTTCTTGTCTTCGATCAGCCTGTCCACGCCGTAAAGAGCTACACGGCGATAGTCGCCGATTATACGTCCTCTGCCGTAAGCGTCGGGAAGTCCCGTGAGTATAGCCGAGTGACGTGCAAGTCTCATTTCGGGAGTGTACGCATCGAATACGCCCTGATTGTGAGTTTTCCTGTACTTTGTGAATATATCCACTACCTCGGGATCCACCTCATAGCCGTACTCCTTACACGCCTGCTGAGCCATACGGATACCGCCGAAGGGCTGGAGAGAACGCTTGAAGGGCTTGTCTGTCTGTAGGCCTACTATCTGCTCTAAATCCTTATTGAGATAGCCTGCGCCGTGTGAAGTAATTGTGGATATGATCCTTGTATCCATGTCGAGAACTCCGCCTGCCTCCCGCTCCTGTCGGGAGAGGTCCATTACCTGTTCCCACAGCTTCTTCGTAGCCTCTGTAGGCGGCGCAAGAAAGCTCTCATCGCCCTCGTAAGGAGTGTAATTCTTTTTGATGAAATCTCTGACGTTTATGGAACTGCTGCTCCAGCGTCCTTCTGTAAAGCCGTCCCATTCCTTAGCCCATGAATTGACCATAGCACATTACTCCTTTAAATTTTAATATCTATAGTAATCTTACCACTTTGCAAAGCGATTGTCAAACACTGTGTTGCATAGATAAAACTAAAAACGGGGGTATTTCGTTTTATCAGATTACAAAGTCCGCTCCCGACCGTGACAGAATAGTTTCTGAATTACGGAGAATAGAAGAATATCGCGGCATGAAATCTGCCGCGTATCAAAATGTAATGAAATTGTTTGACGGATTTGTGCATTTGACAGAACTTCAAGCCGTATCAGCACAAATGCTTCAGTGCAGTTCGCACCTTAATCCTTGATAAATCCCGCAGCGGCGTCATGAAGCTCGATAAACGGGTCTTTCTTTAAGTATTCTCCCGTATCCGTATTTATTATATCCAGTTTGCCCATGCTGAATTCACTGTAACCGTCAATAAGCTCCATTATACGGTATATTATTTCAGAAGTCACTGAGTTGAGCTCTTCTTCTTTTTAAGCGTGATCTTCGCATAATGCGACTGCAACACAGTGCTGCTGAATGTCCTTTACAGCGTTCATAAATTCGGTCTGGAATTTGTTCATATCATTCTCCTTTTTATATTTTGCGGTCGTTTTTACGGAACTCCCGTGACCGCTTTCAATGTGATATCACTTCTTTTTGTCTGCTTTTTTGGACTTTACGGGCTGTTTCTTTGGCTTTTCGGGCTTTTGCGGCTTATTATCCCCGGGAACGGCTATCCCCAGCTCTTCCTCCCTGCTTTCAAGGACGCGGAAGCTGAGCTTATACAGCGTTGCCGTCAGCGGTACTCCAAGTATCATGCCGAGCACTCCGAAGAGCCCGCCGCCAATGGTAACGGCTGCAAGCGTCCATATGCTGGGAAGTCCCACGCTTCCGCCCACTACTCTCGGGTAGATGATGTTGCCCTCAAGCTGCTGGAGCACGATAAGGAAGATAACGAATATCAGTGCCTGCATAGGGTCAACGGTGAGGATTATGAAGGCGCTTATGCCTGCGCCGAGGAAAGCTCCGACTATGGGGATAAAGGCGGTAACGCCAACGAGAGTTCCCGACATAGCCGCATATGGCAGCTTCAGCAGCTTCATGCCAATGAAGCAGAGCGAGCCGAGTATTATAGCTTCCACGAACTGTCCCACAAAGAAGCTCTGGAAGGTAGTATTGGCGGTTCTGAGCACTATTGTGCTCTTTTTATTGAAATCTTCGCTGAAATATATACGCCTTATACGGTTTGCGTCGCGTATGAGCTTATCCTTGCGGAGAAGCAGGTATATAGCGAATATTATGCCGAGCACAAGGTTCGTCACAGTTGAGGCGAGCCCTCCTATTATGCCCACTGCGGAGCTGAGTATACCTGCAAGTCCCGAGGTGAGGAGCTTTGAGGCTTTTCCTGCGATAGACGCCCAGTCGAATTCAAGGGAGCTTATCTGCTGCTGTATCTCGGGGTACTCCTTAAGCTTGCCCGTTACGAAGTCCTTTGCTGTAGTAAAGGCAGGCGGTATCTCCGCATACAGAACGCCGAAAGCATTTCCGATCTCGGGGACCACGATGTAGATTATAAGGGCTATTATAGCTGTAGTGATCGCAAAGGTCGCCGCTATGCAGACAGGTCTGCGGGTGCGCTCGGTAAGCTTTGAGCTGCTGTTCGGAAAGTACAGCTTTTCAAAGCGGTTCATGATAATATTGAAGATATAGGCGATAAACAAGCCTATGACCAGTGATTTCAGAGCTCCGAGGACTAATAATACGAAATTTGAGACCACCGAGAAGTTCTGACTTATGACGCAGACGGCTATTGCAAGCGCCGCTATGAATACATATTGTTTTATCTCACGTTTTTCCATAGTTTATGCCCTTAGGCGAATCACTCCTTATTATGGCTAAGATACTGTATGGTTATTGAGGATACACTGATTAATGTCAGCTCAACAACTAAAAATTGGCATTATTTCGAGTTATAAAGCCAATTTTTAGTTGCCATGGTGCAAGAAAAAATAACGGTATTCCACTTTTTCTTGCACCTTGTTTTGCCCTTTGGGGCAAAATGAGCTTGACATCAATTAGTGTGCCGCGCAAATTCTCCGTTTTTTAAAGAATTTGCGCTCTCCGAACAGGGTTCGGGGAAATGACCGCCTTATGGCGGTTATTGAGGATACACTAATTATATAACAATGCTTTGCTTTTGTCAACGAAAGGGAAAAGAGCTTCCGAAAATAACTATATGCACAGGCTGCATTTGGTCATTACGTAAAAAATAAAAAAAACTCTTGACAAACAGAAACAGATGTTCTATAATATAATTACAAGGAATAGAACATTAGTTCGCAAAAGCTGCTTTACAAAGACTTACTATTGGTTATGCTGTCCCGCGGCGAATTGCTGCGGAACGGGTACAGCACCTGCTGCTTCGTGCTTCTTTATTTGTTTTTAAGGGGGCAAATCATGACAGATCTTATCAGAAACTACACTCAAAGCCGCTCACTTGTCAGGAAGCGTATCAGTGAGCTTCTTGTCCTGCGGCATTCACTTCACGAAAGGGGGGACTTTCTCCGCGCCAAACAGCTCGACCTCGACCGCCGTATACGTCTGCTTTATACGGAGAATCTTGAGCTTACCGAGATAATAGCTCATCTAACCTCATGTCAGAGGAGGCGTAACGAAAGTGTCGAAGCGTGAAACATATTCCGATACATTTACGGGAGCTGCCGACAGGGGCATACGAAAGATAATCGGCTGTGATGACGATGACGAGCCTGCAAGGAAGCTTCGGAGTATAATGTTAAAAGTTATTAATAATGAGCTTACCACAAGACAAAAGGAAATAATTATGCTATACTATTTCAGGGGCGAGGACACTGTAGCTATAGGCGAGAGGCTTGGGATATCACCTCAGGCGGTCTCGCAGATGATGTCCCGCGCCCGTATGAAAATGTTCAGGATACTTCAATACTACATCTGAGGAGAGATAAAATGGATACTCCTATATATGACTTTCTGCGGAGCTATGCCGCTTCGGGGGCGCTCCGCGCTCATATGCCGGGGCACAAGGGCGTTTCGCCCGTAAAGGGGCTTGAGGAGCTCTACAGCCTCGATATCACCGAGATAAAGGGGGCGGACAGTCTTTTTGAAGCTGACGGCATCATCGCTCAGAGCGAGGCGAACGCATCACGGCTTTACGGAACTGCCGCAACGGTATATTCCGCAGGCGGCTCTACGCTCTGCATACAGGCGATGCTTGCGCTTATGAAACAGGAGAGCCGCCGTATAATAGCTGTCAGGAACGTTCACCGCGCCTTTCTCAATGCGGCTGCTCTGCTCGGGCTCGATGTGCAGTGGATACTTCCCGAGTACAGCGGCGGTATACTGTCGGGCAGGATAGAGCTGTCCGAGGTCGAGGCTGCTCTGGAGGCTTCGGAAGTGCCTGCCTGCCTTTATGTCACTTCTCCCGATTATACAGGCAGACTTGCGGATATCGCGGCACTTGCGGCGCTTTGTCACATGCAAGGAGCGAAGCTCCTTGTGGACAACGCTCACGGCGCACATCTTGCTTTTTTTGAGGAAAGCCTGCACCCCATAGCTCTCGGAGCTGACCTTTGCTGCGATTCGTCGCATAAAATGCTGTCTGCGCTCACGGGAGCGGCTATGTTGCATACGTCCTGTGAGGAGTACGCTCCTAAGCTCAAACAGGCAATGAGCCTTTTCGGCTCAACAAGTCCGTCTTATCTTATAATGGCTTCGCTTGACCTATGCAACGGTTATATCTCGGACAGGATAAAAGACGATATCGCAGCGGCTCTGCCGCACATCGCCGAGCTAAAGAAAGAGCTTTCGGACAGGCTGATATTTGCGGAGTCGGAGCCATTTCATATAACAATAAAGGCAGCCGAAAGCGGCTTCAGCGGGAACGAGCTTGCAGAGCTCCTGAGGGAAAACGGCGCAGAATGTGAATACGCTGACGAGGAGCTCCTTGTGCTGCTTATGTCGCCTTCTTCATCTGCCGCGGACTTCGGGCGGCTTCGCGCCGCGCTCGAGAGCGCGGTATCGGGAGCTTCCCGATACGAAAGGAGAAAGCCGTCATTTCAGATGAAGCTCCCGAAGATGGCTTGCGCCATCCGCGAAGCCGCCTTTGCACCTGCCGAGGAGATAGCGGCAGAGGACGCAGAGGGGAGAGTATGCGCTTCAGTGAAAGTACCGTGTCCGCCTGCTGTTCCCATAGCGGTCAGCGGAGAGATAATAGACCGCAGCTGCATAGAGGTGTTCCGCGCTTACGGCATAGGGACTGTCCTTGTGATGAAAAATTAGCGGAAGCTATTGCAATTTGCGGGGATATATGTTAAAATGAGATATATTATTTTAGCGGAGGTACTGCCATGAGCGATATGAACGAAAAAGAGCTCGACGAGCTTGAGGAAGAAGAGGAGATCGAAAACTACATCACTCTTACGGATGATGACGGCAACGAAGTCTCTTTTGAGATGATCGGAACAGTTGAATACGAGGAGCATATTTATGCAGTTCTTCTGCCCTTTGACGACGAGGACGACGAAGTTGTGATACTTGAGGTCATTCCGGGTGAAACTCCCGAGGAGGATGATTTTGTATCGGTGAACGACGACGAGCTTCTCGGAAAGGTATTTGAGGAGTTCAAAAAGAACTACAGCGGAGAATACGAGTTTGAATAAGCTTTAATGCATGATAAAAGGGCGCACAGTGTGCGCCCTTAAATTTTATATAAAGCTTACTGTGCAATGAGGAGCTTTCTGAGCTCGACCTCGTCAAATACATCGGTATTTCCGTCGCCGTTGAAGTCGAACTGCTCTGCGGCGTCTTTGCTGCTGAAAGGCGAGCCCCCAAGCAGCATCTTTCTCAGTCTTACAAGCTGTGCTACCTTGTATACCTTTGCGGGCTTCGTGCCGTCGGGCTCTGTTCCGCCGATGAGCTTTCCGTCAGCGTATACGCAGACATTCTCGCAGCGCTTTGCGAACTCAACTCCGCTTACGATATTGTCGTAGTCCTCGCCCTCTTCGGTAAGGTCGATCATTCCATTTTTGCTCCAGTCGTTGGAGGAGTCCCACTTCTCGCCGTAGTAGTTGCCGATAATCAGCTGATACTTCTTGTTGGAATTGGCTATAGCGTAGTCAGGCCACGATATTTCAATATAGTATATATCGTCCTTGTACTGCTTTGGCTGTGAGAGGACTGCGGACCTGTCCGTTACCTCGGTCTCTACCTGATCGTAGGTCTTTTGCAGCACGAAGCTTCCAGGGATAACCTTGTTCTCGAATTCCTCGATGCTGAAATAGTAGCGTATGGATATATCGTCGTGTGGTTCGAGGGAGTCGGTGTTGACAAAGAATGTGAGCTTTGTAACGCCCGAGCCTGTCTTTTCGGGAGCGTCCGAGCAGTAGCCTGCCGCCCAGAAATCGTCACCCGAGAAAAGCTCCGTATCATCGACCTTTTCGGCAGGGGGGAAGTCCTCCTCGGGCTTCATGGTCTTGTCGCCCTTGTAGAGATAAAGTCCCGCAGCAGCTCCCACTATGGCAGCATTGTAGTCGATGGTTACCTCGTTGTATACCCAGTCCCTTGTGACATCGTTGTGCTCGTCGTTCTCATCGGGACCGCCTGCAAGCGCTCCGTAGAGTACGTGCTTGTGCTCTGCGGGGTCTTCGGCCATTGTAAGTCCCGAAGCTGCACGGTGATGAGGGTACTTTACGCTGTTCTCGCCGTAGCCCACAACGTAGCTCCTGCCGAGAGGATTGTCGCCGATGATGTATTCCATCTGTCCGAGAGACCACTTCGTAAAAGTGTAGTCCTCGTTCTTGTCGTTGTATCTGTCCTTGCCCTTCTGATACTTGTCGTATACGAGAGCAGTGAACTGTACAGCAGTATTGTATCTTGCGCTTCCCCATGTATCAAGGTGAAAGTATCCCGCAGGAGTCAGCTTCTTGGTCATAACGGTATTGAGCGCCTTTGCTTCCATTTCCCAGAAGTCAAGGACCTCATACTGCCCTCTGCCTATGGCAGCGCGGGTCTCCTCGCAAACCTCGGGATAGATGTCCTGTATGCGTCCGAAGATTATACCCACTCCGTTCCACATATCGTTCCAGCAGAGAACGTATCCGGGAGGAGCATAGTAGTCAATGTACTTCTCGCAGGCTTCAAGGTAGTCATGATCCTCTGTGATAAGGTAAAGCCAGCCCGCCGCAAAGCAGAAGTCGTCCTCCCACTTGCTGGAGGTGTAGAAGCTCATAGGTCCTTCACCCGGAGGGCCTACTGCCTTGTCGTTTTTATTGGCAAAGTCGAAGAGAGCCTTTGAGTAGTCAAGGCACTTCTCGGCGTATTCGGGATCGGTGTCCTTGAAGTTGTAATAGTTTATGGCAAGTGCAGCCGCGCTCTCGGAAACGTCGTCCGTAGTCGGGAGCTCGGATGTGGCAAAGAACGCAGGGCGTCCCATTGCGTCGATCTCGGGGGACTGCCAGTAGGAATGGTCAACGCTTCCGTCGCCTACCTGATAGCAGAAAGCAACAACATTGCCGTTTTTGTCGCGGAAGGTGCTTCGCATGAAGTAGTCGCAGAAATAACGGCATATGGTCTCCGCGTGTGCAGCCTGTCCCGTTTCCTCGTAAGCCTCGCGGAACTCGTAATAGCCCCACGATACCACAGAAGCCGCATATGCTTCGGGAAGTCCGAACTTCACATGGTCGCCTGCGTCGTGGAAGCCGCCCGATACATCAATAAAGCCGTCACCGTCGGGGTCGAGTATGTCCTTGTACTCGGACATGAACGACGACGGGAGATTTGTGCCCGTGTGCTCGTCATCTATGGGGTGCATAGGGACTTTCGAGTCGTAAACATGGCAGTTTCCGCGCCATGAAAGGCGGTTGTTTTCGGAAACGTCCGTACCGCACATATTCGCGTCGTAAAAATACAGTGTGTACTGCAAAAGCTTCGCCCAGTTGTTTTCGGTCTCATAATAATCCACCACATCGGGAGTAGCTGCTGCGTGTGCAGGCAGAGCTGCCGAAGCCGTCATAGCGGTAACAGCCGATACCGCAAATGCCGATACTCGTTTAAATATCTTCATAAACTCATTCCTTTCTGAGTAAGATCAATTCCGTTAACTACATTTTAACGCATATCTCCCGAAATGTCAACGCATAACTTGCGGTTTAGGTCGGCAGCTTTCATAAGAAAAAAGACAGCAGGTTTTGAAAGGTATATGACGATTTATCTGCCGATAAAATAAATAAGCGTTCCCTCCCATAGAAGAAACGCTTATTTACCGCTATCTGCGTGTGTATGTGTTACAATATTGATACTACTTCATGCGCGGAAAAAAATTCGCGTCCCAATTATACTGAGACGCGAACTTGCCTGCGGGGGCTCCCCGCTGGAGCTGATGATCGGACTTGAACCGACGACCTACGCCTTACCAAGGCGTTGCGCTACCGACTGTGCCACATCAGCAT
>NZ_CAMKRR010000076.1 GCF_946415235.1 uncultured Ruminococcus sp.
AATGAAGTCGGCGGCGAAATGACTGCTGCTCCCGATGAAGTGCCTGCACGAATGAAAAAGCTCGTATTACAGTACAATGACCTGAAAAAAATCGCGCTTGAAGATATAATTGACTTCCACTATCAGTTTGAGTCCATACATCCATTTCAGGACGGCAACGGCAGAGTCGGCAGACTTATAATGCTGAAGGAGTGTCTGTGCCATAACATCGTTCCATTTATTATATCCGATGATCTGAAGATGTTCTACTATCGCGGACTAAAGAACTGGGAACAGGAACGTGGCTGGCTGACGGAAACAGTGCTGACTGCACAGGACCGTTTCAAGGCTTATCTTGATTATTTTCAGATCAGATATCAGGTGTGATAGCTTAAAGGGAATCTATTGATAAGTGAAGAGTTATCATTAATGGGAGGTGCCAGATGAATACGCTTGAGATAAAGAGAATGCTTGTATCTGAGAAATATGAAAATGAGTGTTTTATGATTGATAATATTCCATTACAACAATACCTGATAAAATGGTATCAGCATAACGGTTGGGGTGAGATCTCACAGCCGATAGCACCTGCCCATGATCTTGCAGTCACATGGACCGGTTTGTTTGATAATGACGGCGACGCCAGATTCATGCGCTGGCTTCTGAAAAAAGATAAACTGAATCTTCCGATATTGTCATGTCCTGATGATATGGATTTTTCCTGCATTGTTATTGTTGCCGAAATCGAAAAAAACGATGAATTTGTATATTGGAAACGGATAGGCACGGTCAACCACTCGATTGAAAGACTTGAAGAACGAAAAGAACACGGTATTGTGTTTGTAGACAGCTATTCTGATGACGATTGGATAAAATACAGAGATGCAGCATTTATGCGTGTCGACAGTTATGAATGGAAAGAATGGACTTCAACACACTGGTCAGAAGAATTGTACCGCAGGCACATAAACTATACATACAAGTGTTATCATGATGACAGAAATATTGATTGGATATATACGTGTAACTGGTGCTTTGACAGGGAGCAATATGACAGCCTTGTTTCAGAGTGTGTGCCTAAATGGTGTATGGGCAATGATGAATGATCTGACTTACATATATCACTATACCTCGCCTATCGGCGGTATCACCCTTGCCAGTGACGGAGAATCACTGACAGGCTTATGGTTCGAGGGACAGAAATACTATCCCCAGAACTTGGTAGCAGAAAGTTCCGAAGTGAAGCTGCCGATATTCACGCAGACCTGCAACTGGCTCGATATTTATTTCAGCGGAAAAGAGCCGAGCTTCACTCCGCCTATAAGTCTGCACACAACGCCGTTCCGAAAGGTAGTGTACGACATACTTCTTACAATACCTTACGGACAGACAATGACCTATGGCGAGATAGCAAATATCATCGCAAATCAGCAAGGTGCTGAGCATATGTCGGCTCAGGCAGTCGGCAGCGCTGTGGGACATAATCCCGTCTCGATAATAATTCCCTGTCACAGAGTTGTCGGAGCAGACGGCAGTCTGACAGGCTATGCAGGCGGAATTGATAAAAAGGCAGCCATGCTTAAACTTGAGAATAACTGATGATAATAACGCTCCCCCTGAACTACTATGGTTCAGGGGGATCTTATGCGTATGGAATACCGCCTTTAGAAGCCTTTATTTAGTTTGAAGGAACTCTTTAAGCAGGAATGTACAAAAATACGGGAATGAATAAACATTGTCCGAATAGCCAACATTACCATTGAACAGCTTAACTCCGAATTTAATATCAGCATATTTATCGGAGTTTATCAGCGTTCTCAGGGACTTCGCTCTGCCATTTTCTGCCTTGACTTCAACAGGCACAAGCGAATCTTTAGTACGCATGAAGAAATCCTGTTCAAGCGTGGAGTCCTCACGGCGATAGTAATAGAGGTCGCAGCCACTCTTAACAAGAGCTTCGCCAACGATGTTTTCATAGAGAGCGCCTTTATATACGCCAAGATTTTTGTTTGCACGGAGGTCGTCCTGTGCCTCATCATCAAGCATTGCCACCAGCAGACCACTGTCTGCAAAATATAGCTTGAACTTATCCTCATCATAGTTACCCTTTAGTGGCAACTCAGGAAAGTTTAGACAGTAACAGGGATTGACGATGCCAGCATCAACGAGCCAGTCTATACAGCCGCGGTAATCGCGGAAACGAGCTCCAGAGGCGACCTTTGATATCTGAAACTTCTTGTTCTCCTTTGCGAGCTGCGGAGCGATCCGATTGAACACGTTAAGAATACGAGTCTGGTCAACGCCTTCTGCGTATTTGCGAATATCCTCCTTGTAATCTGCGAGAAGCTGTCTCTGCGTATCAAGGGAGCCTTCAAATGTGCCGTTTTCTATATACTGCGAAACCACCGCAGGCATACCGCCAAGCACACAGAAGTCCAGGAATAAAGAGCGGCAAACCGAGAGCTCCAGCTCACTGAACGGCTTCTGCTCAATCATGTGGCTGAACAGGTTTTCGCGGAATGAATCGTCATAGCCTTTCGCCCAGAGAAATTCCTCAAAATCAAGCGAACGCATGGTAAAGTCTTTCTTATAGCCGACGCTATTGCTCTCGATTTTTCGGTAATTGATACCGAGCATAGAACCGCTGCATATCACATCGAAACGGCCGTCCTGCTTGAAGAATTTGAGACTTGTGGCAATATCGGGAAAGCTCTGTATTTCGTCAAAGAATATAAGCGTTTTACCGTCAATGAATTTCTTGGACGGATCAATGAGCGAGATGTTTTTTATAATATTGTCAGTTTTGTATCCGTCGGAAGTGATCATCGTGTATTTTGGTTCTTCAACAAAATTTATTTCAATAAAGCTGTCATAATTATCAGTAGAAAAGTGCCTTATGGACTCTGTCTTGCCGACCTGACGTGAGCCTTTTACTATAAGTGGCTTTCTATCCTGTTCGGATTTCCAATCAGTGAGAAACTTGTCTATTTTACGCGGTATATACATATACACTGCACCTCCTGTCCTCTCTATAATACAATAAACGTAGCCAAAAGTCAAGCGGTTTCGCACATTTTTGCAGTCAATAGATACGCGATTTACACAAAATTATAGTGAATAATTCTTGAATCGACACATATTTTTATTACGGTTGGTATAGCAGCGGATTAATAATGAGCAGGTCTCGGACTGAAAATAAAGCGACAACCGTGCAGCACCTTACAAATTCAAAAATTTAATATGCTTGTGTAGCACAGTTGGTAGTGCAGCTCATTCGTAATGAGCAGGTCGCCCGTTCGAGCCGGGTCACTAGCTCCAAAGAACCGCTTAGGATTATTCCTAAGCGGTTTTTGTTGTTAATCTATTGTATTATGATATATTAGAGTAAATATAATTGGGGAGGTTGAAATGTCGAATAATTTATTGATTGAAAAAGACTTGATATTCAACTTGGCGGTTTTGATTATTCAAATAAGAGGATTTGAATGTGAATGCTTGTCAAATTGAAAGATAGATTTTATAATCGAATAATAACAGTTTAAGGAATTCAAAGTACTTGTAGCTATAAGCTTATATATTGTAAGTTGTGTTATTTATTCTGTATTTTTTCTACAATACGGATCAAAGGCGATTTTGATATAAACCATTGACTTGATATTGAAAAAATGGTACAATTTAATAAAGCGATTTGGCAAAAAATGTTGAAAAAAATCACAGCGTTAAGAGTTTCTTTTTTGGAAGGTGATAAAGTGAAATGTTTAACAATAGACGAATTTCTGCGCTCTTTGAAACAAAACCTTGATACAAAGCATTCTTTTTTTCTAGGAGCTGGAGCTTCAATTGAATCTGGTGTTCCGTCAGCTTATGACTGTATTTGGGATTGGAAATACGAATTGTTTTCATCACAAAACCCAGTATTATCAAAAGCCTGCAACTGCAAAACTGATAGTGGAAAAAAAGTAATACAAAATTGGCTGGATAACGAGAAAACATATCCGGCATTAAATGCTGATGAAGAATATTCTTTTTATGCTGAAAAAACATACCCTATTGAAGATGATCGGCGAAAATACTTTCAAAACTTAATTAATGGGCAAAAGCCAAGTTTAGGTTATCATATTTTATCAATGTTTGCAGAAAAAGAATGGGTAAAGAGTGTGTGGACCACAAACTTTGACGGCTTTATTGCCAAAACTGCAAACCAGTATAATTTGATTCCTATTGAAGTAACACTTGAATCACAAGATAGAATTTATCGAAATGATGTTGATCGAGAGTTGTTGTGTATTGCGCTTCATGGTGATTATAAATATGGAGCTTTGAAGAATACGGCAATTGAATTGGATTCACAAAGCCCCAAATTAATTGAAGCACTATCACACGAAATAAATAAACGTCACTTAATTGTAATCGGATATAGCGGAAGAGACAAGTCTTTAATGGAGGCATTAAGAGCAGCCTATTCCCTCCCTGGTGCTGGAAGATTATACTGGTGTGGATATGGTTCAAATTGCCCCAAACCAGTTGAAGAATTGATAGACTATATCAATCAACAAGATAGGCTTGCATTTTATATTCCAACAGATGGTTTTGATAAAACAATGTTGCTCATTTCAAATCATTGTATGGATAAAGAATTTAAAAATAAAGTTGAAAAACTTAAAGATGAAGTTGGGAATAAAACTGAAATTGCAAATACATCTTTTTCTGCTCCGTTAAATATAATATCAAAGATAGTGGAGTCAAACGCATATCCAGTTGCAGTTCCGAAACAATGTTACCAAATGAAGGTCGATTATAAGGGCGCTAATCCTTGGAAGTTTTGTAAAGATCTATTTTCAGCAGGAACAATCGCTGTCCCTTATAATGATTCTATATATGCATGGGGAAATAAAGAAAGCATATCAAAAGCAGTAAAAGGATACTTATGTGGAAATATCGAAACTACACCGCTTTTAAGAGAATCAATTATTGGAATAGGTGTATTTAAAGAAATGGCTGTTAAAGCAATAACTGCCATATTAGCTCAAAGAGCCAATCTATCTTTTGGTGGCAAAAGAATATGGGATCGGAATAAAGATCCTTTATTTACAAGGATAAATGGTAAAACTATTAAAGCCTTTTGGGCAATAGAGATATCATTATTATTTGATAAAAACTATTCATATATAGTTTTAACTCCCTCATATGAATATGTTGATGATTACAAACTGAATAAAAAAGATCACAAGGATTTTTCTGATTATTTTACAGAAAGAATTAATCAGAAAAAAATCAACCTAAATAATCATTTGTATGTTGAAGAGTGGAAAAATAAATTACTAGGGAACTGTATTTTCAAAGCGAAATTGCCAAATCACGATGATATGTTTAGTTTTAAGTTTAGCAATAATAGCGCATTTGTAGGGGTTCATAGTAATAGTACATTCTTCAAAATACCAAATGACTTTGACAAGCGAAGAATTGTTTTTAATGGTATTGAATGCAGAGACCCTGAATTAGCTTTTTTCAATATCACTACCAATACCATATCTAAAGATTTTCATCCGATGCGTGGCTTGATTAATAATGCTCCTTCCGATTATTTGCTAAACAACACATTTTCAAGGAAATCTATAAAAATTGGTGTTATATGTCCTGAGAATTATGAAAAATCCTTCTATGGTTTTATTCAAAATCTAAACTCATCTCAATCAGTTAACTACAATTTTGATTATGTTATTAATTATCCTGGTTTTTATTCAGTTTATAAAATGGGTGTTGAAATTCCAGCATATAGTGATAGAGAATGGCTAACGCTAAAATTCAGTGGTAATAGAAACATTGAGAAATCTGCAGAAAATCTTGGTGAAATGATTTGTCGTCATATATCGATACTCAACGATAGTCAGATCGATGTTATTTTAATATATATACCAGAAGAATATGAAATCTTTACAGAGTATAATAACGAGAATAGCAGCTTTGATCTTCACAATTATGTTAAAGCGTATGCAGCTCAGAAAAATATAGCGACTCAATTCATAAGACAAAAAACTGTAGAAAGTTCTATGATGTGCCAAATTATGTGGGCATTATCATTGGCAATTTATGTTAAATCTTGTAGAATACCATGGACCATTTCAGATATAAATAAAGATACAGCGTTTGCTGGAATTGGTTATAGTGTGAATCATCAATCGAAGTCCAATGATATTGTGATTGGTTGTAGTCATATCTATTCATATGAAGGTCAAGGATTAAAATATAAGCTGGCGAAAATAAGCGATGTAACTTATGATAAAAAGCATAATCCTTATCTATCAGAAGATGAAGCCTTCAGAATGGGGCTAAGTATTAAGGAGATGTTTTACAAGTCTTTCTCTGAGATGCCCAAAAGAGTTGTAATCCATAAACGAACGCCTTTTAAACAGGAGGAAATAAATGGCTTTACAAAAAGCTTAAGATTGGCTGGTATCAACGATATTGTATTATTAGAAATAAACTTCGAATCGAATTTTAGGTGCTTTGAACTTGAAAAAGGCCTAAAAGTTGATACTTTTCCAGTTAGACGGGGGTTATGTTTTCCATTGAATGACAATTCATTTTATTTATTTACGCACGGAATAGCTCCATCAATACGTAAAAACTATCGCTATCTTCAAGGAGGAAAATCATTACCAAAGCCCTTGAAAATAATAAAGTATTATGGCGATGGGAATATGTCACAAATTGCAACAGAGATACTTGGTTTATCAAAAATGAATTGGAATAGTTTTGGTTTGTATACCAAGTTGCCATGTACACTTGAATCATCAAATGAAATAGCTCGAATCGGACGATTGTTGTCACAGTATGATGGAACAATATATGATTACAGATTCTTTATGTGAAAAGAGTCGTTAAGATTTATGAATTATTAGCAACAAATGAACAGGCAAGTTTCTGTGTTATAACGCCGCCAAACGTTTATTGTCTCCTCAATCTGGAACGGAAAAACGCTTCTATAACTACGATAAAAATTCTATGTGACGGATTAGATATGACTTTAGGTGAATTTTTCAGTTCGCCTGAGTTCGATGACCTTGAACAGGAAATAAAATAACAATATCCCTGTGATCAGAGCAATTTTATGCCTGATTACAGGGATTTTATTTAATATACAATGGTTTTGCATTTCGGCACAAATGACAATGTGAAAAAACAACTGTTTTGAAATTAGAATTAAGTAATATCACACCATATCAAGTGCTTCCTGTTCGAGCTTACAGTCATGCTCCAACATATAATTGACAGTGTCGGAAAACTCACTGCCGTTCAAAGCAGCGAGACGTTTTTTGTCGTTGTCCGTAAGAGACTTAGTGTATGCCTTGAATCGCTGAAGCTCTGGTATTCCCATATGATACGGCATAAAGTTAACACCTGTTTTTGATTTGAGGTGAAGAAGGATATAGAATCCTCCTGCATCTATGTCTCCGAAATGATAGTATTCAGCATCAGGATTATCTTGATAGATCTTATTAATAAAATTTCGTCTGTGGGAATTGTGGTATCCGCCAAGATATACAGCAAAATAATCTTTTTCATGGAAGGCATTGAATGTTGTCAGATTCTCGATCGTCATAACTCGACTGCCTGTAACGTTTATACTGCTTATCTCAGGTAGGAGTGCCGAGGAAATGGCAATATCTCCATTGAGTTCGCGCAGATCAAGCCGCTGCCCTTTTATAACTATAACTGCACTTCCTTTGATGTAAACATGTCCCGGATTCTTAATTATATTCAGATCTTCCAGTATCGTATCTTCTTCAGGAAAATCTCCATACTGAAACAGAAGACGTTTCACTTTTGACTTTATGGATTCAAAAGTCTTGGAATCTCCGAAAACCTTGATAGAATAATCTCTGATGAAAGTTTCCTCGCTGATGTCAAATATCATTGCCACTGCTTTCAGCAGTTTTTCATATTCAGTAACATCTCCATCAAAATACTCGGCTTTTTTATTCTGTGACAGCCTGATTTTCTGTGCGTCGCAGAATCTCTTCAGCAAATCGTTTTTATCTGAATATGTGTCAAGAAGGCTTATCAGTTGTTCATTAGTTTGTGCTTTGGGAGTTCTTGAGATATATCTGTATATATCATCAAGGAGTTGCACATTGAGCGTGACGGTATCGACAATACCGTTTTTCTTCCTTTTTGAAGTGACATACTCCATGCTTTCCAACTCAGAAACAGTATCATTCAGGCTGCAAAATAAGTCATACTCAGCCTCGTCACCGTATTTTGGAAATAACTTTGCAAGTTTCACCGAGAAGCTCTGTCCGATACGATTATCACCTGTAAAGCTTTTGCTTCGCTCATATTTGTCGAGCAAGTGTTCCAATATTGCTTTCTCATATTTCATCATAGGAGAATTCCTCCGCAAAGCTGTTATGAGCGCCGTCAGTATATATCATAATTATGTTGTCCGCCTGCTCTCCGATAAGTTCAAGTCTGGAAGTAGGAGCAGCAAGTATTATCTGAAGATCCTGAGCCTTGAAGAAATTCAGCATACTTTCAATTCGCTCTTCGTCCATCTTATCAAATGCTTCATCAAGCATGATAACTCTTATGGTCTCGCCTATACTGTAAAGCTGAACAAACGACGCGGCTATCGCAACGTAGTAAGGAGTCTGTGTTTCTCCTCCGCTCTTTTCGCGGTATATCTTTGAAAACTTCTGTGTTTTTCCGTCTTTGGAAACGATATCTATATCATAATCAAGGTAACTGCGGTAGTCTGTGTATTCACGGATAACATCATCACCGTGTTCGTCGGACGCCGTGAGTTTTGAAAACAGTTCGTTCATCTCATCATGATACTCTTCGTCAAACTGGGTTGAAAACAGATTGAAGCCTCCGAGATTGAAATCAGACATTATCATCTCATAAAGCTTCTTTTTCTTCTTGTCAGGCTCCCAGTCAAATCTGTATGAATCATTTCCGTAGTAGATCGGCTTCAGCGTTTTGTTCAGATCTCTGAAAAGAGAAATGGCTTTCTCGATATTCTCACGCATTTTAGCAAGAAAGCTCTCTCTGAATTCAGTCTCGCAGTTCTCCCTGATAACTCTGAGTTTTTCCTCATAGCTTATAAGGTCATGTTTCGTAAGATCGTTGAATTCAGAAATATAAGCAGGCATCATTTCAAGACCTGTTCCGAGTTCACCGTTCTTATACTTTGCCTGTTTAGCGTTCAGATTACCGATAGCATTAGATCTCTGGTTTTCAAGAGTAACTCTTCTTGGCTGGTAGTTGCTGTATATGGTACCTGCGGACTTTGTCTTATTGTGCTCATCGAATTTTTTCATTGCCTCTGAAAGAGCCGCTTCTTTGCCTTTGCTGAGTTCACTTATTTGCTCTTCAATAGCAAGATTGGCATTTTCCAATTGCTTTATATCATTTTCAAGCTGTTCAGCTTCAAATCTGCTTCGACTGATATTGCTATTTACAGAGTCTCTCTTTTTCCTCATTTCTGCGAGCTGAGCGTTGATTTCTTCGGATTCCATTTGCAGTTGCAGATATGTCGGATCATTCTCTGCATCTTTTAGTTTGATATTCAGAGCGGCGATCTCAGCATTTATCAGATTCTGCTTTACAGGGGCGTCGATAACATCTTTGATTATTTCAAAATTACAATCATTTACCGCTAAGATCGTAGCTTCAAGCGAGCTTTTCTGTGAAGTAAGTTCGTTTTTCCTTTTTGTCTTCTCTTCACATTCAGCTTTCTTGATCTTTAACTGCTGTACAAGAGCGTACTTGCCTATATATGGCATACGGTAAACCTCAGGATTGATGTTCCTGAGTGTATTGTTCTGATACAGCATACATTCTTTTGTAATAGCTATCTTATGCTCTTTTAGCTGTGAAACAGTCTCACACATAGTCACTCTGCCAAGCAGATAGCATACATACGCACGTGCATAGACGTTCTCGCTTTTAACAACACTTGCAAGGCTATGCTCATCAGGAACAGCATCAATATCGAGCTTTGCAGTATTGACGACCGCCGCCGTATGTATCCGTGATCTGTTCCTGTCGTAGACTTCAGCGGCAATATCATAATACTGCGGCTCAACGATAATGTGAAACCTCTGCGTATTAAGGTAGCCTTCAACAGCATTCTGCCACCTGTTGTCGGATACTTCAAGCATATCCGCAAGTATCCTTACTTCTGAGGATATACCTCTTGCAGCGAATTCCTGTTCTATCGCTTCTTTCAGCTTTACTACATTTTTATCGTAGGTTATCTTGTTAAGTTCAAGATCTTTTATCTCTTTTTCAAGCTGTCCGATCGCATTTAGAAGAGTATTGAGCTCAGCTTGAGTCTCTGCAAGCCTGTTCTGAACGATGTCTCTGACCTCTTTAAACACCGCTTCGATGTCTGAGATAATGACAGTTCTCTGTTGAACATCAGCTTCAATGCTTTCTAACAAGGCAAGTTTACCAGTATCGACTTTTGAATATACTGAAATATGTTTCAGGGCAACACGTATCCTTTTAAGCTGTTCTTTCAGCTTTCTGATATCATCCGAAAGGCGATCATAGTCCTTCTGCTTATTGCTGATCTCATTTTTTATCGAGCTGATAAGAAGAGCAGTTTCGCCCGAATTAAGTGCAGATAAGACATTAATATGCCTGTCGTTGAGGTTCTTTATGTCGTGTTCCAGCTCTTCGGCAGTTTTGGTGTTCAGAGCTATATTCTGCTGTGCAACATCTTGCTTGATCCTCTTCTCGGAAATAGCAGCCTTATTAGACTCAGCTTCTGCGACTTTTATCAGAATATCTATTATGAGTATCTGCTCTTCGATGTGAAGGATATTCTCATAAGTTTTCTGTATGTCTTTAAGATCATCGACCTGCTTTTTTACTTCAGCTATAACAAGCTGCATTTCCTTCATGTCCCTGATAGTGCCGCGGAGAGTATCAATATCTACATTTCGCTCAGGAAGAATAAACTGCGAAACAAAGCTCTTGACGTCTTTCATAGGCTTGAATGCAAGAGATTTTGAAAGGAGCTCAAAGAAGTTGTCCTGCAAATGACCAAGACGAGTCTTGAATCTATCCTTAGCCATAGAGGTCTGCTGTATAAAAGCGACCTTCTTACCATTGTTCCGGAACTGCTCGTCTTTAGAAGGTCTGTTATCCGTAATAAAAGAAAGCGAGTCCAGTGTACCTTCCTCACAGAACCATTTTTTCTTTACCTCGCTTTCAAGATCAAATGATTCAAATTTCGCTCCCAATACAAAATATCTCTGCTTCGTTTCTTCATACACTTCAAGAGCTATATATGAAATAACCGCCCCCTTTCGGAGATACTCATTTCCTTCTTCTCCGGTCTTTCCTCTGACATAGCTTTTCAGCGAGCGTTTACTATCAGTGTTGGCGGCAAGGTTGAATCTCCTGCTATTAGTGGTCAGAATAAGCTGGATAGCATCAAGAATCGTGGATTTGCCGGCACCGTTCTCTCCTGAGAAAAGATTGGTATTTTTGAGAGAGATAGTTTCATTGTTGAAATAGTGCCAATTGATAAGCCTAAGCTTAGTCAGTATCTTCTTCGTCTGCATTGTTTTCAGCTTCACCACCATTCACATATTTATCGAGCTTGTCCTTTGTTTCCTCGTATAACATAATTGCAGCAGAAAGCGTTGAGCTTTGATCTTGTGTTTCTTTTCAAATGAAGTTTACCTCCTTTCAGTCTGAACGGGACGCCGTTCATAAGGGGGCTGAAATGGCATGAAATTAAACGGAAAACCGTTTAATAAGAAAAAAATAAATTTCAACTTCGTATACCTGCACAATTTCAAACATATGTTCTTGTGAAATCAGTACAAAAAAAGGACTGCTTAATGCAGTCCTGAAAGCTTGTAAAAAAATTCGGTTTTATCAGGGGACGCCTTCACTTGCAAGGCGTCCCCTCTAAAAAACAGTCCACAGGACTGTTTTTTTATTCACCCCTTGCGAAGCGCTTTGAGCCTGTTTGCGGGGCTTTGCCCCACCCCCCCCACCAGAGGCGCTGCCTCTGGACTCCGCCAAAGGGTTGTGAACCCTTTGGAATCCCGATATTAACATTGGTTTTATATGTGCTTTTTAAGTCCCGACTTGTCAAATGCCGCCGCTGCTGCTATGAAAAGTACAGCGCTTGCGCCTACCTGTATCACATAAAACGGCGTCTGACCGAATGCTGCTATGACAGCTCCCTTATTGAAGCCGCCCGCCATGACTGTTCCCTCGTAAAGGCTGTAGCCGACTATGCAGACTGTAAGGGACGGAATTATTCCGAGAATATTGCGTAATGTGAGTATCTTTTCGCTTTTATTGGTGAAAAACAGAGCTGTGACCGCTTTTATAACTATAGTTGCGGGTATCCACACGGGAAAACCCGTAAGCCCGTCCGCAAGTGCGCCGCCTATAATTCCCGCCGCTACCGCATAAGGTGCAGGCAGCATACAAGCTGCAAGATATATGAAGCCGTCCCCTGCGTGAGTGTAGCCCGCTCCCGTGGGTACGTGGATATACGCCGTAAATACGAATATAAGCGCCGAGAAAAGTCCCGTCAGCACTATTCTTTTTATCTTTTCGTTCTGTACTGTCCGAGTCATGAATGACCGCTCCTTTATCTACTAAATTCCTATGCTTTAGGATTGATGATATTATAACATCATGCGAAGTTTTTTTCAAGTGCTATTCTGCACAATCTTTACGGGCGTCAACTATGTTTTTATAGTGCGGGTGACGTATAGGGAGAGGCTATATTCGGTTATAAGCCGTAAAATACGCAGAAACCGACGGGGATTGATGCTCAACTGCGGGCGGCGGAACGCCGCCCCTACATATGGCTATTCATAATTTGCGGGTTATTCGCGGACGCCCAAAGGGCGCCCCTACAAAGCGTTACGGGAAGATATGAAAGTGGGCACACAGTGTGCGCCCCTACAGGAACGCCGAGGGCGGCGTTCCCTACAATGTGTTACATACAAAACGCGGGCGGATAATATCCGCCCCTACTAATCACTGAAAAAGGCGGACATCAAGTCCGCCTTTTTTATGGGCTTAGCCCATTAATATCTCAACTTCGTGTGTGCCGCCATTGCATACAGGAATTACACATCCCTCTACTGCCTTGCCGTCAACTGTCATAGTCTTTACGCCCTTGCATACGTGTGAGGGGTTCTTTACTGTGATGTTGAAGGTAGCACCTCTGAACTCACGGACTGCTGTGAAGCCGTCCCACTCGTGAGGAATGGAAGGATCTACCTTGAGTCCGTCAAATACAGGCTGTACACCGAGAATGTACTGCGATATAGCTACCATGTTCCATGCAGCTGTACCAGTGAGCCATGAGTTCTTGCCCTGACCGAAGTTCTTTGCGTCCTTACCGCCTATCATCTGACCGTATACATAAGGCTCTGTCTTGTG
>NZ_CAMKRR010000077.1 GCF_946415235.1 uncultured Ruminococcus sp.
ATAATTTTTTTCAAAAAAGTCTTTTAGCTCAAAGTTGTCCTTGAAAACCATGCAATTTTCGTCACAATGACCAACTATGCCTTGCACCTCAGGATGATCTCTGTCACCTGCGATAAGAATAAAGTACCCTTCCGCGGACTTTTCTGCCACTATCTTATGTATGCGCGACACAAAGGGACAGGTGGCGTCGAGCATCCTGTTGCCCTTTGCCTGTATCTGATCGTATATTTCCTTTCCTACGCCGTGTGAGCGGATAACTACCGTCTCATCGGGCTTCAGCTCGTCAACGGTCTCGATTATCCTTGCGCCCTTTGCCTGCATATCATTGACAACGTCCTGATTATGTATGATAGGACCGAGAGTAGCCACATGGGTATTGTTTTCGAGCTCGCCGTAGACCATTTTCACGGCTCTGTCAACTCCGAAGCAGAAGCCTGCGGATTTTGCCACCGTTACCTTACTCATCAGCCTTATCCTCCTTTGTATCGTCTGACGCTTCTGGCTCGCCCTCAACGAGGAGCTTTATATCCGCCATATAGCGGTTCTTGAGCTTTACGAGCTGACGGGGATTGGGAGTATCGCTTATCTCGCAGTATTCCTCGGGATCAATGGGCCTGCCGAATTTTACGGTGAGGGGAGTGCGGAATTTCAGCTTTTCTCCGTAGCATATACCAACAGGGATTATAGGCTTGTCTGCCTTCACTGCTATGAGAGCAGCGCCTGTGTGTCCCTTGCCCACCTTGCCGTCCTTTGAGCGCGTACCCTCGGGGAATATCATAAGGCTGCGGCCGCTGCCGAGCCTTTCAATGGCTGTGTCGATAACACCCGTATCGCCCTTTCCGCGGGCAACGGGAAAAGCTCCGAGGGAGCGTATGAGCCATGCGAAAAGCTTGTTGCGGAAGAGCTCCTCCTTTGCCATAAAAGCGAATCTGCCCCGCGCTCCGCAGCCGAGGAGCGGCGGATCGGCGTTGCTGCGGTGATTGCAGGCGTATATAACTGTTGTGTCTGTTGGTATGTTTTCTTTTCCTTCAAAGTGAAGCTTGTACATTATTTTGAAGTATATGAGTACGGCAAATTTTGCTAAATAATACATATTGTTCTCACCTCTGTAATTGTTTTGTCATTCTGAAACGGCTGCCATTGTCGTCGGAGACTGTATAGCCCAGCCTTTTGTAAAGCCTCAGTGCTTTTTCGTTTGAGCATTTAACATGGAGCATGGCAGTCGGAATTTTTTTTTCGATCCCGTATTTTTCGGCAAGTGCCATAAGCTTTGTGCCTATGCCTCTTCCGCGGTATTTTTCCGTCACTGAAAAGTCGTCGAGATAGATGTACTCAGTGAATACCGCAACAGAGAGGTATCCGATAACTTTACCGTCTGCCTCGGCAGCATATATGATATCGTCGTTGTCGGAGAAGAATTCAAGATAGCTGACATCGTAATTATCTGCTTCCTCTTCACCGACGCTTCTCAGCATTTCGCTGAAAAGCTCCTTAATGACAGGGATATCGTCACATACCGCCTGTCTGAAAATAATATCCATCAGCCAATCTTATCCTTTATGACCTTTACGATAGCGGCTGCGGACTCCTCTAAATTCAGCTTTGTTGTGTCCACGAGCACTGCGTCCTCAGCCTGCTTCAGGGGAGCTGTCTCACGGTGCATATCCTGATAGTCACGCTTGATTATATCGTCAAGTATCTCCTGATATGTGGGACAGCCGGGCTTTTCAAGGAGCTCCTTGTAGCGGCGGTTAGCGCGTTCCTCGGCGGAAGCCGTAAGGAATATCTTTACGTCCGCATTGGGGAGGACTACCGTGCCGATATCTCTTCCGTCCATGATAACATTATTCTCGCGGGCTATCTTCTGCTGAGTCTCAAAGAGATATGCTCTTACTGCGGGTATGGCAGATGTGCGTGAAGCAGCCATTGATATCTCGGGAGTCCTGATAAGGTCGGAAACGTCTCTTTTGCCGAGGAAAACTCTCTGTGCGCCGTCGATGAACTTAAGTGATACCTCAGCCTTTTCGAGGGAAGCCTCGATATCCTTGTCGGCTATTTTGTTCTCGGTTATGTAAAGAGCGATAGTACGGTACAGAGCGCCTGTATCAACATAGATGTAGCCAAGCTGTTTTGATACCATTTTGGCGATAGTGCTTTTTCCTGCGCCTGCAGGTCCGTCGATTGCGATATTTACGGTTTTCATTTTAAAACTCCTTTATTTTATGGGCAAAAGCCCGTATTAGCTGTTATCTGAGGTTCTCTGCGGCAGAAATGACACTATCTGTGAGTATCCCTGCTGTGAGGAACAGTCCCGCCCCGAAGCATACAGGCTCGGGAAGCCTTTCGCTGAGCTTTTTCGACAGAGGGTGCAGCATATAGAAATATGCCACAGCCATGATGCCGAATATTGCGCTCGAGATAAGGCTCGACCTGTCAAGTATTGAGAAATACCAGGTCTTATATGTCCAGAACTGCTTGTGGAAGATGAATTCGAGGAGGTATGAAGCTCCCAGCTCAAAAACCGTGGTTATTACGGTTGCCGCTGCGAATATGAACAGCGGATGCCTCTTTTTACGCAATATGGCAAGGAGTATGAAGGCTCCGAAAGCGTATATTGGTATTATGGGCAGATGCAGCATACCTCGGTTTTCAAAGCGTCTGAACATTATCCACACCGTGACGACCTCATATATCCAGCCTGCAAGTCCTGCGGCTGTAAATTCAAATACATAGCGGAAGAAAGTCCGCGAAAATTCCTTTTTCATGGCATTTCCGTGAGCTCACTTCACTTCCGCGCCGAAGGGCATGAGTGAAAGCTTTGCTATCTTAAACATCTGCAAACCAAAGGGGATGCCGATGATCGTTATGCAGAGCAGCAGACCGAACACCGCGAATTCGGCAGCCATTTCGATACCGCCGAATATGAGCCAAAGTATGTTTATCAGCAGTCTCACGGGACCGCCTCCGTATTCAACTGTTTTGCCGAAGGGAGCAAAGGTCAGCTTCGCCATTTTGAAGCACTGCGTTCCTATGGGTATACCGACTATGGTCAGACACCACAGCAGCCCTATGACGAGCCAGCTGAGCCCGCCGATAAATCCCCCACAGATCAGCCATAATAAATTGCCTAAACACCCCATTTTATCCCTGTCCTTTCTTTATTGAGCAGTACGCGCCTCAAAGCACCGCACTCACATATTCAGAGCGGCTGTGTATGCCGTCGAAAAAGCTATCTGCAAATTGAAGCCACCCGTGTATGCGTCAACGTCAATGACCTCTCCCGCAAAGAAAAGACCGCTGACGAGCTTTGACTCCATGGTTTTCGGGTTTATTTCCTTTGTGGAGACTCCGCCGCTGGTGATTATGGCTTCATCTATAGGTCGGAAGCCCGATATCCTTACAGGGAACGCCTTTATGAGCTCCCCGAATTTCCGCCGTTCTTCCTTTGTTATGCCGTTTATCTTGCGCTCGGGAGCGATCCCCGACAGTTTTACCGCAGCGGGTATCAGCTTTGCGGGAAGGAGCTTCCTTATGCCGTTCTGAAAGTCGCGGTTGAGATTTTCGGCAAAGTCCCGCTGTATGCGGGCGTCAAGCTGCTCGGGTGACAGCGCAGGCTTCAGGTCTATGATGAGCCTGTACCTGTTGGGCTGCATATCCCGTATATGAGAGCTGGCACTGAGCACTAGAGGTCCAGAAACGCCGAAGTGAGTGAACAGCATTTCGCCCATTTCGCTGTATATGGACTTGTTTCCGTCCATGAGGTCAATGGTGACATTGCGTAGGGAAAGTCCCATCATCTCGGCACAGTATTTATCGGGGGAAACCAGAGGAACAAGGCTGGGCTTCAGCTCAGTTACCGTATGCCCGAGAGACTGTGCAAGAGTATAGCCGTCCCCTGTAGAGCCCGTTGCGGGATAGGACTTTCCGCCGCAGGCTATGAGCACCGACTGTGAGCGGTATTCCTCGCCTCCTGCGGAAACTCCGCAGACAGCGCCGTTTTCGGTGAGTATCTTCGAGACGCGCTTGTTTATGACCTTAACGCCCAGCTTTTTCATCTCTTTTGCGAGAGCGTCGGCGATATCGTCCGCCTTGTCGCTTACGGGGAAAACTCTGTTACCCCGCTCTGTTTTCAGCGGTACGCCAAGCTCTTCAAAGAAACTCATGGTGCTTTCCGCGTCAAAGCTTGCAAAGGAGCTGTACATGAACCTCGGATTTACGGGGATATTTTTCATATGCTCCTCTGTGGAGCTGTTATTGGTGACGTTGCAGCGGCCTTTGCCCGTTATGCGGAGCTTTCTGCCAAGCTTTTCGTTCTTTTCAAACAGCAGCACCGTTTTTCCAAACCTTGCCGCATGGACTGCCGCAAAGCAGCCTGCCGCGCCGCCGCCGATTATAATAGTATCGGTCATTGTTTATCTTCCTTTATGAGCCTTTTCAGCCTTTCGCGGACCTGTTTCCGCTTTTTTTCGGCGGCTTTCCTGTCAGTGACATATCTGCCGTCTCTGAGTAACACCGCATCTCCCTCCGCGGCATCGGGCGGAAGCTCGCTTTTCGGGATTATGACAGTGCCGCTTTCGTTTACAAGTACGGCATAACCGTTCTCAAATCTGTCTATGACTGTCATTTGCCGTTCCTTTCGGTAGTGACCGACAGCTTGCTGCCGTCGGACTCAAAAACTATATTTCCGCATATATCCGTGCGGTATATCTTGTCTGTATAGGAGCTGAGCCTTTGCAGAGTGATATCCGAGGGATGTCCGTAGGGATTTTCAGCCCCGCAGGAAATCACCGCTGTCTGCGGACGTATCATGTCGAGAAATTCGGGAGAGGATGAATGGGAGCTGCCGTGATGACCTGCCTTGTAGAGCGTGACTTTTTGCAGCCTGTCGCCCGAAAGCATGGCGTATTCCGCTTCATATTCCGAGTCTCCCGTGAGGAGAAAGCTGTTGTCTCCGTGCCTTATCAGCAGGCTTACGGAGTAATTGTTGAGTTCCTCATACATGATGCCGTCGGGGGACACTATCTCCGCACTTGCTTTGCCCAGCTCAATAACTTCGCCCGCCTTGGCTTCGCGGATACTGAGATCTTTTGCCTCGCAGCTTTCAAGGAACTTGTCGAAGAATACCGCTGTGGGGAGCTGCTCGTCGGGAATATGAGGGATTATCACCTCGCCGATGTCGAATGTGTCTATTATACGAGCCATACCGCCCATGTGGTCGGAATGGGGATGAGTTGCAATGATATAATCGAGCCTGCCTACACCGAGGCTCCTCAGGCAGCTCACCACATGGGATGAGACTGAGTATTCGCCGCAGTCAACGAGCATAGTCACGCCGTTTGCGGCTATAAATGTGCAGTCACCCTGTCCCACGTCAATGAAGTGCATAACGAGCTTGTCCTCATTTGGGAACGTGTGGGGCGGCTTTCGGAAGAACCACCACCCTGCGAACAGCAGTGCCGCTATGAGCAGCAGTCTGCCTATGGCTCTCAGTGTTTTCTTTTTCCGCTGTTTGCGTTCTTTTTCGCGCTTTTCTGCGAGTTCCCGAAGGAGCTGCTTCTGGTACGCTGTGAGTTTGTATTTCTCTCCTGCTGCCTGAACGAAGCTCTCTGTGTCTTTGAAGTATTTTGACGTGACTTGTCACCGCCCTTTCGGGGAGTATTGCTCTGTCCGCGGGAGTCGCCTTCGATAAGACATTTCGGTGATGAACCTATAAGGTCACGCCGTCCTGCGGCTTTAAGGGCTTCAAGGACTATCTCCCTGTTCTGCGGACGGAAGTACTGGAGCAGAGCCCGCTGCATAGCCTTTTCCTTCGGAGTTTTGGGAACGTAGACCTTTTCGAGGGTGTACGGGTCGAGCTCCGTGTAGAACATAGCCGTGGATATAGTACCGGGGGTAGGGTAGAAGTCCTGCACCTGTTCGGGGCGTATCTTGTTTTCCTTCAGGAACAGCGCAAGGTCTATGGCTTCATTCAGCGTACTTCCTGGGTGTGAGGACATAAGGTAGGGGACAAGATACTGCTCCTTTCCCATGCCCTTGGTTATTTCGTAAAAGCGCTTCTGAAAGCGCTTGTAGGCTTCGATATGGGGCTTGCCCATTTTGTCGAGGACTACCGCCGAGCAGTGTTCGGGAGCGACCTTGAGCTGACCGCTTACGTGGTGCAGTATAAGCTCCTTCATGAACTCGTCGTCCTTGTCCTCGATGAGGTAATCGTAGCGTATTCCCGAGCGTATGAATACCTTTTTGATGCCCTTTACCCTGCGTATCTTACGCAGCATGGACAGGTATTCCGTATGATCGACCTTAAGTGCGGGACACGGTGTGGGAGCAAGGCATTTCTTTCCCATACAAAGTCCCTTTGTGATCTGTTTGTCACAGGAGGGACGTCTAAAGTCCGCCGTAGGGCCGCCTACGTCGTGTATGTAGCCCTTGAAATCGGGCATTTTAGTTATTCTTTCCGCTTCTGCCAGTACGGACTCCACACTGCGTACTGTGACCCGTCTTCCCTGATGAAGAGCTATGGAGCAGAAATTGCAGTAGCCGAAGCAGCCGCGGTTATGGGTTATGGAGAAGCGCACCTCCTCGATACCGGGGACTCCGCCCAGCGCCTCGTAGGACGGGTGTATCGCACGGGTATACGGGAGCGAGTAGATATGGTCGAGCTCCTCAGTGGTAAGGCTGTATGCAGGAGGCAGCTGAACGAGCATGAGCCTGCCGTGGCGCTGTATTATGGCCTTTCCGTAGACCTCGTCCTGCCAGTCGTACTGTATCTTTACCGCCTTTGCGTATTCGACCTTGTTATCGCGCACCTGTTCAAAGGAGGGGCACTGAGCAGCTCCTATTGGAGTATTCACGGGCTCTGTCAGATAGCAGGTGCCGCGAATATCGTGGATTTCGTGAATGTTTTCCCCGTTTGCAAGCCGTGTGCAGAGCTCCTGCACCTGATGCTCGCCCATGCCGTACATGAGGAGGTCGGCGCCGCTGTCAAGGAGGACGGAGGGACGCACAGCGTCGTCCCAGTAGTCGTAATGTGCGAAACGCCGCAGAGAGGCTTCGAGCCCGCCTATGGCTATGGGAATGTCTCCGAAGTATTTACGGAGCTTCTGACAGTACACTATAACTGCACGGTCGGGGCGTTTGCCTGCGGCTCCGCCTGCTGTATATGCGTCGTCGGAGCGCTTTCGCTTGGCGGCGGTATAGTGAGCCACCATTGAGTCGATATTGCCTGCGGTGACGAGAAAAGCGTACTTCGGCGCTCCGAAGCGTCGGAAGTCCCTGTCCGTATGCCAGTCGGGCTGGGAGATGATACCTATGGTGAAGCCCATGCTCTCTATAAGACGGGTAACGATAGCCGCACCGAAGCTGGGGTGGTCAACGTAGGCATCGCCTGTTATGTATATAAAGTCGAACTGATCTATGCCAAGCTCGTCCATTTCTTTTTTTGTCGTAGGCAGAAAGCCCTCATACATGGTATCACCTCCTGTAAATCCAAATTTTGCTTTGCAAAATTATGATTTGAGCCGTTAGCTGTTAGCCTTACGCAACAAATAACATGAACACTCTGTAGGGGCGCACAGTGTGCGCCCGAATATGAAACATTAGTATGCGGGCGAACAATGTTCGCCCCTACAAGCGTTGAATTTTGATTTATTCGTCCATTCTGCGGAGCCGCCATTCGTCGTACTGCATTTTCGACATGAGCACCTTTCTCGGCTTAGCGCCCTCGCTCTGTCCGATAACTCCGCGTTCTTCCAGCTCGTCCATTATACGTGCCGCTCTTGCGTAGCCGAGCTTGAGCTTCCTTTGCAGCATTGAAGTTGAGAGCTGTCCCGCGTCAACAGCTACCTTGATAGCTGCTTCCACTATATCCTCGTCGCTTCCGCCGCCTGTGGAAGCGGAGCTGTCAGCTCCTGACGAGCCGTTCTGAGACTGTGTGGAATACATCTCAACATCGTTTGTGATATTGGGATCGTATCTTACTTCTCCCTGCGCCTTTATATAGCGGACTGTCTCTGCTATATCCTCATTTGAGGAGAAGCAGCCCTGTACACGGACGGGCTTTCCCGCGCCTATAGGCATATACAGCATATCACCGTTGCCGAGGAGCTTGTCTGCTCCTGCCATATCAATAATAGTACGGGAGTCTATCTGCGACTTTACCGAAAGCGCGATACGGCTCGGTATATTGGCTTTGATAAGACCTGTGATAACGTCCGTTGTGGGTCGCTGTGTCGCAACTACAAGGTGCATACCTGCGGCACGTCCCATCTGAGCGAGACGGCAGATGTAGTCCTCAACGTCCTTGCCCGCGACAAGCATCATATCGGCGAGCTCGTCGATAAATACGACTATCTGCGGCATGGGAGTGAGATCGCCGTCAACGGCTGCGAGTTCATTGTATGAGCGCAGGTCATTGGCACCTGCCTCTGCGAAGAGGTTGTATCGGCGCATCATTTCGTTTACTGCCCAGCACAGAGCGCCTGCCGCGCGTTTGCAGTCGGTGACGATAGGTATTAGCAGATGCGGTATATTCTCGAATATCTTGAATTCGACTATTTTCGGGTCAATGAGTATGAGCTTTACCTCGTCGGGAGTTGCGTTGTAGAGTATGCTCATTATTATAGAGCGGGTGCAGACGGACTTGCCCGAGCCCGTTGTACCTGCAATGATCACATGAGGCATTTTAGCAATATCTCCGAGAATGATGTTTCCCGTGATATCCTTTCCGACAGCAAAGGTCAGCTTGCTCTTTGAGTCCCTGAATTCGGGAGAGGCTATCATTTCGCGGAGAGTTACCGTGTCCTTGGTGGTGTTAGGTATCTCTATTCCCACAGCAGCCTTTCCCGGAACGGGAGCTTCTATACGGACTCCCTGAGCCGCAAGACTGAGGGCGATATCGTCCTCAAGTCCCTTTATCTTCGAGACCTTTATTCCGGGACCCGGCTGTATCTCGTAACGGGTTATGGACGGGCCGCGGAATATGTCCTTTATCCTTACCTCAACGCCGAAGCTTGAAAGAGTGTTCTTGATGACCTCAGCCTTTTCGCGCATTTCCTCAACGGCTTCCGCTCGGTTCGAGCGCACCTCGGGGCGCGTGAGTATGTCGATAGGGGGGAGTATGTATATGGGCTTTTCCTCAACGGGTTCTTCCTCTTCTTCAATGATCTCTTCCTCGGGAGTATCGGGCTTGCCGTCGGCTGCCTTGCTTATGAGCTCCTCAAGAGCCTCGTCGGACATCTCTTCCTCTTCATCAGTAACCTCTTCGGCAGTATTCTCCTCGATTATGGGAGCTTTTTTGCGTTCGGCTTTAGGCTTTGATGCAGGAGTAGGCTCAATGTCTATGTCGATAGAGCTTCCGTTGTCGTCGCCGTAGCTGTCGTGGACTATAAGATGATCCGTAGGAAGCGGTATATCGAGAAAATATCCGTCGGGAAGCGCTTCCACGGCTTTTTTGTTCTGAGCCTTTCTTTCCGAGGGCTTCTGCGGGGATTTCCTTGTATTTGCAATATTTATAGCTTCAAGGTCAGCATCGAAGTCGCGCTTTTCCTTGTCGTCGTCAAGGTCGTCGTCAAAGGCGTCAACGAATTCACCGCCCACAAGCATATTCTGCAAGCCGTTGAAGCACCTGCCTATGAAAACGAAGGGCGTTGCAAGGAGCTTGAGGAACTCTATGAGTCCGCGTCCCGAAAGGAGCATACCGAACACGAAAAAGAGCACCAGTGATATGAGCCTTGCGCCGAGAGTGCCGAAGAACTTCAGCAGCGGACCCGCAATGACCATGCTGAGTATACCGCCGCTTTTCAGCTTTGTGCCTTCCTCGTAGAGTATCCTGAAATGGCCGCTGACGGTGCTTCCGGGGATACGTCCCACAGCGAATATCTGATAAGCGGCGCTTGCAAGGAATATCATTGCGATACACCATACCGTTCTGCCGCTGATATCCTTTTTGGTCTGCTCACTGCCAAGCTTTATGGCTGTATAAATAAGTATGACGGGTATGAGAAATGCCGCTATGCCGAAGCAGCCAAGCAAAAGGTCATGGAGCTTCAGCCAGCCCTTTGTGCCCTTGACAAGCACCATGAGGGCAGTGAGTACGCCGATTGCAAAGAGCAGTATGGACCAGAGCTGGTTGCTCTCGTTCTGGGGAGCTGCCTTTGCATTGCTTATAGGCTCCCTTTTGGGAGCTTCGGGCTTCCTGCCTTTGGAAGCCGTACTTTTCTTCTTTGTTTCTGCCATATATGCCTCCGTTTTGTTCTATGTAGCCGTACCGTAATGATAACACATTTTCCGCGCAAAAAAGCGCGTATCGGCACAGCTGCGGTCAGTCCGCGTATCTTTTTTCTGTGTTTTCGATCATTTCGTACAGACAGTCCATAGCCTCGCCGAGACTGCCGACACTGTCGATAAGTCCCAGTTCTACGGCTTTTTCACCCTCAACAACGCTCCCCACATCAAGGACGAGCTCCTCCGTGTTCATCAGCAGAGTGCGGAAGTCCTTCTCGGTGATACTGCTGTTTTTCGTGACAAATCTCACTATCCTGTCCTGCATTTTGTCAAAGTAGGAGAGAGTCTGCGGTACTCCGAGGACTGTCCCGTTCATGCGGACAGGGTGGATAGTCATGGAAGCCGTGGGTACAATAAACGAGCGTTTGGCGCTTACCGCAAGGGGAACGCCTATGGAATGTCCGCCGCCGACAACAAGTGATACCGTGGGAGTCCTCATGCCTGCGATAAGCTCCGCAAGGGCAAGACCCGCTTCCACATCGCCGCCGACGGTATTGAGTATGATGAGCAGTCCCTCAACGCTCCTGTCCTGTTCGATAGCAACGAGAGCGGGGATTATATGCTCGTATTTTGTGGTCTTGTTCTGCTCGGCGAGCACATAGTGCCCCTCTATCTGTCCTATCACTGAGAGACAGTGTATCAGGTGCTTTGAGTTCCTTGCTGCGGCTTGTCCGCTCTCGCGGATAAGCTCGGCTTCGTCGAGCATTTCTTCGGCGGTATTGCCGCCTTTGCGTTCATCTGACAATGTATACACCCCCGAAGCTATTCTGTGCAGCTTTCACAAGCATATACATTATTTATTATATACCTTTGCTGACCGAAAGTCAATAGCTCAGCGCGGACTGCCTTACGCCGCCGGCGAATAACGGTACAAACACGATGAAACCGTGTAGGGTACGATGCCTGCATCGCCCCGTGTCGTTTCGGTTAAATTGTCGGGCTGATGTGGGCATCAGCCCCTACAGTACGTTTATGTTACATAATCAATTTGGCGTGGGCGGCGGGACGCCGCCCCTACTAAAACTAAGAACTAAAACTTTCTTTCAAAAAAGGCTTGACTTTTCTATTTACATATGTTATAATATCAGTACCTCGTTGGGGGTTTATTTTTTTGTCCCTGTGCGAGGGAGGCAAACAACCTACCTTTGGTAACAAAGGAAGTAATAATTCAGGAGGTGCCGATATGAGAGTAAAGGTTACTTTAGCTTGTACAGAGTGCAAGCAGCGCAACTATGTTTCCAAGAAAAACAAGAAGAATGACCCTGACAGAATCGAAATGATGAAGCATTGCAAGTTCTGCAGAAAGCATACTCTTCATAAGGAAACAAAGTGATCGGAAGGAGTATTTTTTATGGCTAAGGATACAAATTCCGAAAAGAAGTCCGAGAAAAAAGAAGTCGGAAAGATCCGCAAATGGTTCAAGGACCTCAAAGTAGAATTCAAAAAAGTGGTCTGGCCGACCAAGAAGACAGTTCTCAATAATACCTCAGTAGTTCTGAGCGTTATCGTGGCTGCTGCAATTCTTGTCGGTGCGATAGATCAGGGCTTTTACTTTGCACTGCGTTCGATCTACAACGCAGGCTAATCTATAGGAGATCAGGAGGAGCAATATGTCAGAAGCAGCTAAGTGGTATGTTATCCACACATATTCAGGCTATGAAAATAAGGTAGCCCAGAATATTGAAAAGGTCGTAGAAAACCGCAAGCTTCATGAACTTATCCAAGAGGTCAGAGTTCCTACAGAAAAAGCTACTGAGATCACAGACGGAAAAACAAAGGAAGTAGAGCGTAAGACCTACCCGGGCTACGTTCTCGTAAAGATGATAATGAACGACGATTCATGGTATGTCGTAAGAAATACCAGAGGCTGTACAGGCTTCGTCGGACCTGCTTCAGAGCCCACACCCCTTTCGGATGAGGAAGTTCAGAAGCTCTTCGGCGTTGATACCGATACCGTTACCGTCAACTTCAAGGTGGGCGATAATGTCCGTATCTCGGGTACCGCTATGGACGGCTTTATCGGAGTTGTTCAGAACATCAATCTCGACGACCGCACCGTAGATCTTCTTGTATCAATGTTCGGTCGTGAAACCCCCACTACATTGCCTGTAAATCAGGTTATAAAGGTGGAGGACTAATTCAGGTCAAAAAGAATCCGCAGTATGGATTCAGTGGGAGAGGTAAAATAATTCTTGCCTCGCCATTTACCACATTTATGGAGGTGCGAATACATGGCACAGAAAGTAGTTGGCTACATTAAGCTTCAGATCGCAGCAGGAAAGGCTACTCCTGCACCGCCTGTTGGTCCGGCACTCGGTCAGCACGGCGTAAACATCATGGCATTCACAAAGGAATTCAACGAGAGAACAAAGAACGACATCGGTATGATAATCCCTGTTGTTATCACTGTTTATGCAGACCGTTCATTCTCGTTCATCACTAAGACTCCGCCCGCAGCAGTCCTCATCAAGAAGGCTTGCAACATCGAAAGCGGTTCAGGAGTTCCGAATAAGACTAAGGTCGCTAACATCACTAAGGAGCAGATACAGAAGATCGCTGAGACAAAGATGCCTGACCTCAACGCAGGTTCACTCGAGGCAGCTATGAGCATGATCGCTGGTACAGCTCGTTCAATGGGCGTTGTAGTTGTTGACTAATTAATTTTTGAATGATGAAGTGGGATAGATGTTATCCCGTTCAGAGTTCTATTGGTGGGAGGAAAATTCCGCTAATCGGGCAAGCTATAAGCTTCCCGGTATTACCACTTAAATAGGAGGAAATATAATGAAACACGGCAAAAAATATGTCGACAGCGCAAAGGCTGTTGATTATGCAAAGCAGTATGATTCCACAGAGGCTCTTGACCTCGTTTGCAAGAATGCAAAGGCTAAGTTCGATGAGACTATCGAGGCTCACATCCGTCTCGGCGTTGACTCAAGACACGCTGACCAGCAGGTAAGAGGCGCTGTTGTTCTCCCTAACGGTACAGGTAAGA
>NZ_CAMKRR010000078.1 GCF_946415235.1 uncultured Ruminococcus sp.
GTCCCATGGACAGTCGCTGCCGAAAAGCACCCTTTCGGCGCCCTGCATACGGATTATGCGTAAAAGCTGTTCATCCTCTATATATCGGGAGATAACGCTGACGTCGAACCAAAGGTTCTCGTATTTTCCTGCGGTGAATTTTTCCGTATCGTCCCACAGCTTCAGACCGCCGAGATGTGCGGCTATTATTTTAAGCTTTGGGAAAGTGCCTGCCACAGCCGCAAAGCTCTGAGGTGTGGCTCTTACCGTATCCCCTGAGTAGGGGTCCCAGCCCCCGTGGAATACCACAAAGAGCCCGAGCTCCGCTATTTTTTCGTATATTGGGAACATTCTCTCCTCATGGGGACAGAATTTCTGATATTCCGAGTGGAATTTCACTCCGCAGAGCCCGAGAGACTTTATTCTTTCAGCTTCTTCAAGGGCGTCCTCAGCGTCGGGGTGGACCGTTCCGCAGCAGTAGATACCGCCGCCCATGACGGAAGCTGCCCAGTCGTTTATGGTAGCCTGCTGTGAGGGCTTTGTAGCTACGGGAAGCAGCAATGCCCGTTCTATACCGTTTTCGGCAAGCTTTCTGCGAAGTCCGCCGAGAGTGCCGTCTGTTGCGGGAGCAATGCCGCTTGTCTCGGAAAGTCCCGAAAGGGCGCGCTGAGCCAGTTCATCTGTGAAGGCGTGGGTATGAAAGTCGAAATACTGCATATATCACTCCATAACGTGTTCCATAGCGTGATAGAAAATGGTCTTTACGTGGTCGTCGCATATGGAGTAGAATATGGTCTTTCCGTCGCGGCGCGAGCTGACAAGTCGAGCCTGTTTGAGGACTCTCAGCTGGTGAGAGATAGCGGACTGCGTCATTCCGAGTATCCTTGCGATATCGCATACGCACATTTCGCTCTGACAGAGCACGAAAATTATCCTTACCCTTGTGGCGTCGCCAAAGACTTTGAGAAGCTCGGCGGCTTCGTACAGGAACTTTTCGTCGGGCATGACCTTTGAGACCCTGTCGACGATATCCTTATGCACTCCGTGAGTGCCGCATATATGATCTTCCATGTGAAACCTGTCTCCTTTATATGTTTATTATCATGATAACTGCTGCCGCTGCCGTGGCGATACCGAGAATAAACCCGATAGTGCAGGTGGCGCATGAGAATTTATCGAAAACGAATTTTTTGTTTCTTGCGAGAAGTACCATGCAGCTCCTGTCGCTCCTGTACAGCTTGCTGCGGAAAAAGCCTTCCTCGGGGAAAACATTGGGGTATTCCGTATCGTCTATCACGTAGTATGCAGCCTTGAACCTGCTGTTCGGGCTTTTGTCGATGCGCGAGAAGTGAGCTGTTTTTTTCTTTGCAAAGAGCATACGGACAAAGAAAAACATGAGCAGAAGCAGTGAAAGCACATAGATGAGCCCTATGAGAGCAGCTCCCGCCGCAAGCAGATATACCGTATTAATGCCGAGAACAAGGCAAAGCACGACGATAACAGCGATAACGAGTATGAACTCCACGACTATCCCCCCTGACCGCAGATAAATTATACTTTGTACTATTATAACACAAAAATGCAGATAATTCAAGCAAGGGCATAGAAAATCAGGTTTATGCTTGACTATTCTGCTGACAAGGAGTATAATATCACCATAAGAAAGGGGGAGTGCATTATGAAGGACCTTACAGGATTATTCCGCAAAGGGATAGAAAACGGAACAGACTACGACGACTATGATGTACAGGAAGCTGTCAATACCCTGCCCGATATTTCATGTGATCTTGATGACGAAGGCTCTAACTGGCGTCTGATACTAAAGGGCGCCTGTACAAAAGAAGTACGTATACTCGGCTTTTTATCAAGATATTATCCTGTGGCTCTGCTGGTCGGGAATTGTCCGAATGAGCTGACAGAGAAGCTGAGGGAGAAAAATGTTGCCGCAGAATTTTTCGGCAGTGACTGTCCGAAGATAGAGCTCGTAAAGTATAAAGAAAGGGAGCTTGTTCAGTACCGCTTTGACGAGAGCTTTTCCTGCGATGAAGAGATACTGCGGAAATACGCGCCGTTCAGCAGGATAATGGACGACCGTTTTCTTGATGACGGAGATTTTTCGCCCGACGATGAACGGCTGAACCTTATTTATGAAAAAATCCCCTATATCACGCCGTACAGTTTTACCTTTGATGAGATAAGATGAAAAAAGTCAAAAAATCAGGTCAATGGGGGCGATGTGGGCATCGCCCCCTACACATTCACAGAGAATAGGAAAAATGCAGGGGCTGATGCAAGCATCAGCCCCGTTTCTTATCATATAGTAATACCTTTTATGCAAAGGCCTTGTTTATTATCTCTTTTATCTCTTCGCCGCAGGCTGTGAATATATCCAGCTGCCTCAGGAGCTCCTCCGCTCTTGCAAGGCAGTCTGCGGAGCTCTTTCCGCGGAAGTACTTCACGTCGCTGTGAGCGTCGGTAAGATAGCGGACAGCAAGCTCACCTGTGAGCCAGAATGTGCCGTAATACAGCGAGCTTATCTCGTCAGCGCCGAGAAGTCCGTCAAGTCCCAGAGCAAAGCCCTGAGTGACCTCGCTTATTTCCGTCATAAACTGCTCTTTCCCGCGGCAGACCGAGCGTACAAGGTCGCCGTAGTCTATGGCTGCATAGCCGTACATGGCTGTATCGAGGTCGATGATAGTTGGGGTATCACTTATTATGATGTTGTCGGGCTTTGCATCGCCGTGTATGATGCGCTTTTTCAGCGAAGCCGTGAACACCTGCCCCAGTTCATCGCGAAGCCTGTCAAGCTTTGACATAAGCTCCTGTTCTGTGCGGTTTTGAGCGGACAGAGCCGCAAAATAGCGGTCAAAGCCGTGGAATTCCTCTATGGCGGGAGTTTTATTCAGCTCATGTCCGTCCATTATCCTTATGAAAGCTCCGAACAGCCGTCCCGCAGCCGCGGCATCTGCCGCGGCGTCAGCGACCGCCGTTATATACCTGTACATACGCCATACCTTATTGTCGGCGGTCGCGTAATTTTTATCGCCTGCGGCGATAAAATGCGGGACGGCAATACCTGAGACATCTTCAAAAGCAGCTTCGATGCGGCTCAGATTATCCATTACAGCTTCGGGAGAGAGAAATACAGAACGGTTGAGCGCCTGAAGTATATATTTTTCACCGCCGCAGACGGCAAGAAAGGTCTGATTTATGTGTCCTGCGTTCAGTTCGGTCAGCTCGAAAGCCTCTGGAAGCCCGAAAAGCGCCGGTATAATGCGGATATCCATAGTATCACTCCTTGATTAGTGAGCAGTGAGTAGAAAGTAGAGAGTATGGGCGGATATAATCCGCCCGTGTATGCCCTACATGATAGGTAAGAATTGAAAAGGGCGGAAGTATCCGCCCTTAGATTCATAAATATTTGTCTGGAACATTGTAACCGAGGTCGGCAAGCTGCTGTGCGTAGGCTCTGTCCGAAAGCCTTTGCTCGGAATCAGCCCTTTTCTTTTCGATACTCTTTGCCTTGGCACCTGTTTTTACACGGATAGCGTCAAATATGCCATAGCCTATGACCAATAAGCTCAGGATGGACACAAATGCCATTTTTTTGTAGTAATAGCCTCGGAAATGAAGTGTTAAAAGGTTAAATCCGACTGAAACAGCAAGTATGAACAGACCCATAAGAGCTGTTTTTACGCCTGTTGACGCTTTAAGGTCGGAAGCCCACGGCTCTTCAAAAGCAAGCTCTCTGTATCGCCTGTCAAGGTAAGGCTGACCGCAGCGCTTGCAGGTCCTTATAGGAGTGCCGTAATCTGTGGATGCTTTATTGTAGTTGCTGATCGGGCTGCCGCAGCTTGGGCATTTGCCGCCTGTTGACTGTATATCCGTCATATTATTCACCTCATTTTTTATATTGATGTATTATGCATCGATCAATATGCGGGTATCGCTGTTTTTGCGAGTGACAGCGTCACGCTGCTTTAGTTTTTAAGGCTCTGCATAGGTGCTGGGATACGTCCGCCGCGGTTGATGAACTTCGCCGAGGACTTCTCGCGTATAGGCATAACGGGACCGCTTCCGAGGAGACCGCCGAATTCGAGGGTATCGCCCTCTTTCTTGCCGATAGCTGGGATAAGACGTACTGCTGTGGTCTTGGAGTTCACCATTCCTATGGCAGCCTCGTCTGCGATGATAGCCGAGATAGTCTCGGGAGCTATATCTCCGGGGACAACTATCATGTCAAGTCCTACGGAGCATACAGCGGTCATTGCTTCAAGCTTTTCAAGGCTGAGAACGCCTGCAACTGCCGCATCTATCATGCCTGCGTCTTCGGATACGGGGATAAATGCGCCCGAAAGTCCGCCCACAGTGGAAGAAGCCATGACTCCGCCCTTCTTTACGGCGTCGTTGAGCATTGCAAGGCAGGCGGTAGTACCGTGAGTACCGCACATTTCAAGTCCCATTTCCTCAAGGATATGAGCAACGCTGTCGCCAACGGCAGGTGTGGGAGCAAGTGAAAGATCGACTATACCGAAGGGCACTCCGAGGAGCTCTGAGGCTCTTGCACCTACGAGCTGACCCATACGGGTTATCTTGAATGCGGTCTTTTTGATTATATCCGCGATCTCATTTATTGAAGCGTCAGGGTACTTGGTGAGAGCTGCACGAACAACTCCGGGACCCGAAACGCCTACGTGTATCTCGCAGTCGGGCTCGCCCACGCCGTGGAAAGCTCCCGCCATAAAGGGGTTATCCTCAACGGCATTGCAGAAAACAACTAACTTTGCGGGACCTATGCAGTCGCGGTCAGCTGTCTTTACTGCGGCTTCCCTGACTATCTGTCCCATGAGCTTTACAGCGTCCATATTTATACCCGACTTTGTAGAGCCGATATTTACGGACGAGCATATATTCTGAGTAACGTCGAGAGCCTCGGGGATAGACTTTATGAGCGCCATATCTCCTGCGCTGAAGCCCTTATGTACAAGTGCGGAATAGCCGCCTATGAAGTTTACTCCGCAGGTATCGGCGGCTCTTTGCAGAGCCTTTGCGAACTTTACGGTATCACCGTCGGGGCAGGCAGCAGCCAGCATAGCGATAGGAGTTACCGATATACGCTTGTTTACGATAGGTATGCCGTACTCCTTTTCTATCTGCTGACCCACGGGAACGAGATTTCCCGCCTTTGCGACTATTTTATTGTAGACCTTTTCGCAGGCCTTGTCTATGTCAGTGTCGATACAGTCAAGGAGAGATATACCCATAGTGATAGTACGGATATCAAGGCACTCGTCCTGTATCATGCGGATAGTTTCAAGTATATTGTATACATTAAGCATTTAGCGGACTTCCTTTCATCAGACGCTGTGCATGGAGTTGAATATATCCTCATGCATTGTGTGTATTGAAAGTCCCAGCTCTGTGCCGAGTGCTGTCATGCGGTCGACGAGCTCAGAGAAATCCCCCTTGATAGCCGAAATGTCCACCAGCATTATCATAGCGAACATATCCTGCAAAACGCTCTGTGTCACCTCGATAACGTTAACATTGTATTCAGCGCAGATACCGCTTACCTTATGAAGGATACCTACGGTGTCCTTACCAATAACAGTTACAACTGCTCTCATAGTTAAAAACCTCCGTTTGTATAGTTATGCGGGACTTCCCGCAGGATTGATATAATTATAACACACAGCGGATAAAAAAGCAACAGCCGCAGGGAATTTTTTTCAGTTATCAGCGGCAGTTCCTCATGGCGGAGCAGACAGGCGTGAGCTATGATAGTTTAGTAAGAGCCAAAAAAGGAAGTGAAGTAAAAACAATAAAGAAGGATAACTGTTGGTTTTGGCAACTGTAAACAATGCGTGCTTGCTTCCTTGCAATCTTGAACAGTTTAAAGTGCTAAAGTACATTGTGCATGGAATAGCAAGAACGCAAGATTGCAAGATTGTATGTCTGTAAGGGCGCCCTTTGGGCGTCCGCCAATAACCCATGAATTATGAATGACAATGTGTAGGGGAGCCCGCCCTTACTTGGTTATAGCAAATTCAAGATGACAACAAATAAAAGTTTATTTCTTTCTTCCTTTACATCTTGCTTAATGCAATGCACTTTATCAATTTAAATCAGTCAAGATATAAAGAAATAAAGAAATAAAGATGTAGTGTGTAGGGGCGCCCTTTGGGCGTCCGTCAATAACCCATGAATTATGAATGACAATGTGTAGGGGCGCACAGTGTGCGCCCGTTTGGAGGATAGCGTTATTCATGCGGGCGATGTTGTGATGTTTACGGGCGAACAATGTTCGCCCCTGCAATGGGTTCATGTTATTTGTTTCGTAAGGCGCGGGAGCCCGAGGGCGGGCTCCCCTACAGATATTCTCATGTTACGTAATTGTATATCACGGGCGGCGGAATATCCGCCCATACATATTTTACGGTTTACATTTATTCTTTTTGCGGGCGCTCGGGAAGTGCCCCTACACATTGATTTTAGTGAGATAATATGCTATAATCAGTTGAAAGGAGTGACATTATGACATTACAGCAGCTCAGATACATCATCACCATAGCCGAAACGGGTTCCATCACCACAGCGGCACAGCGCCTTTTCATAGCCCAGCCCAGCCTTTCAAAGTCAGTTGCGGAACTGGAAAGGGAAATGGGCATCACCATATTCAACCGCAGCAACAGGGGAGTGTACCTGTCCGAGGACGGCACGAAGTTCCTGTCCTATGCCCGTCAGATAGTTGAGCAGGCGGAGCTCCTCGAAAACGAGTACAAGTCGGCAGCGCCGCCGAGGAGAGCATTCGCAGTCTCGGCGCAGCACTACGCCTTCGCAGTCAATGCCTTTGTGGAGCTTGTCCGCGAGTACGGCAGGGACAAGTATGAATTTTCTCTCCGCGAGCTGAAAACGGCGGAGATAATCGAGGACGTAAGAACTCACAGAAGCGACATGGGAGTACTTTTCATGAGCAGCTTCAACCGCGAGGTCATAAGGCACATATTGCAGAACGAGGAGATACGCTTCGAGCCGCTTTTTACGGCAAAGCCCCATGTATTCGTAAGCAGGAGCAATCCCCTTGTGGGCAGGAGCTCCGTTACTCTTGACGACCTGAGAGCCTTTCCGCGCCTTACCTACGATCAGGGCGTGAAGAATTCCTTTTACTTTGCGGAGGAGCTCCACATCACAGCGGAAAGCCCGAAGAACATAGTTGTCTCGGACAGAGCGACGCTTTTCAATCTTCTCATCGGACTTGACGGGTACACTATCTCGTCGGGAATACTAAGCGAAGACCTAAACGGCAGCAATATCGTTTCCATTCCCCTTGAAAGCGACGAGGAAATGGAGATAGGCTACATAATCACCACAGACCGCCCCATGAACGAGCTTACGGTGCGGTATCTCGAACACCTCAGAGAGTACATAGCAAATTATTCTTCCTGATATAGCTTTTAGCTATGTGGCTGCATTTCTTTTTGATATTAACACATTCCTGAACGAGTATGCTATAATGAATGAAAACATTCATTATATTATATCTTAATGCCCTTGCAGATACGCAAATCAGAGATTTGCTCCCTGCAATCAGGCAATTATAGCATAACGCTGACGCTTATATGCTATAATGATATCACAACAAAGCATATCGGAGGAACAGGAAATGAAAACATCAATTATCGGATACCCGAGAATAGGCAATTTGCGTGAGCTTAAATTCGAAAGTGAGAAGTACTTCCGCGGAGAGATAACAGCGGCAGAGCTTGAAAAAACAGCAAAGGAAATACGCTCGTACAACCTTGACATACAGAAAAAAAGCGGACTTGACTTTATCCCGTCAAACGACTTCTCCTTTTATGACGGAGTGCTCGACACGGCATTCCTGCTGAACGCAGTCCCAGAAAGATATACTGCACTGGGACTTTCAAAGCTTGACACATATTTTGCGGCAGCAAGGGGCTATCAGGGCGAAAAGGGCGATGTTAAGGCGCTTGCCATGAAGAAGTGGTACAACACAAACTATCATTACATGGTCCCCGAGATAGACGACGCCACGGAAATAAAGCTTGTCGGCACAAAGCCCTTTGAGCTTTTCGGTGAAGCTCTTGCAGCGGGAGTAAGGACGAAGCCCGTTATCATCGGCGCATACACATTCCTGAAGCTTGCAAGGTATAAGGGCAGCAAAAAGGCAGCCGACTTCCTTGACAGCACAGCTGCCGCATACTCCGAGATACTGAAAAAACTCGGTGAGCTGGGAGCTGAGTGGGTGCAGTTCGACGAGCCATCACTGGTCACCGACATGACAGCCGAGGATATACAGCTCTTTGTATCACTTTATGAGAAGATACTGCCGAACAAGGACAGCGTAAGGGTGCTGGTGCAGACGTATTTCGGAGATGTCCGCGACTGCTATAACGAGCTCTGCGGACTTGACGCAGACGGTATCGGACTTGACTTCAAAGAGGGCAGACTTACGTCGGAGCTTGTAAGAAAAAACGGCTTTCCCGATGGGAAAACTCTGTTTGCGGGAGTCATCAACGGCAAGAACATATGGCGCAGTAATTACGCTTCCGCACTGTCGCTTCTCACCGAGCTTGAAAAGCATACTCATGATATAGTTATAAATACATCCTGTTCGCTCCTGCACGTTCCCTGTACCCTTGCCAATGAGACCAAACTTGCGGACAGGTTCAAAAAGCACTTTGCCTATGCTGAGGAAAAGCTTGCAGAGCTTGCAGAGCTCAGGAAAATAACAGAGGCGGAGTGCCCCGCAGAGACCGAGGAATACCGCAGGAATGAAGCGCTTCACGCCGAGCCGAGGATAGTCGGCAACGAAGCTGTGAGAAAAAAGGTAGCATCGCTTACCGAAAAGGACTTCGTAAGGCTTCCCGAGTTTGCAGAGCGTGAGCGCATACAGAAGGCAAGGCTCGGACTGCCTCTTTTCCCGACCACGACTATCGGTTCATTCCCGCAGACAGCCGATGTAAAGGCAAAGCGCAGCTCATACCGCAAGGGGGAGATATCCGACAGCGAGTATGAGTTCTTCATGGAGAAGAAAATAGCCGAGTGCATCGCTTTGCAGGAGGAGATAGGACTTGACGTCCTTGTTCACGGCGAGTTCGAGAGAAATGACATGGTGGAGTACTTCGGCGAGTGCCTTGACGGCTATCTCTTTACCGAGAAGGCATGGGTGCAGTCCTACGGAACACGCTGTGTAAAGCCTCCTGTGATATGGGGAGACATTTCCAGAGCAAAGCCCATGACCGTAAAATGGTCGGTATACGCTCAGAGCCTTACGGACAGGCCCATGAAGGGAATGCTCACAGGACCTGTCACCATACTTAACTGGTCCTTCCCGAGAGAGGATATATCCCTCAGGGAGAGCGCTTTGCAGATAGCCCTTGCAATACGCGAGGAGGTGCTTGACCTTGAAGCAAACGGCATAAGCATCATACAGGTGGACGAAGCTGCCCTCCGTGAAAAGCTTCCCCTCCGCAGGGCTGACTGGCGTGAGGAGTACCTCGACTGGGCAATCCCCGCCTTCAGATATGTACACAGCGGCGTAAAGCCCGGAACGCAGATACATACCCATATGTGCTACAGCGAGTTTGCTGATATTATCAGGGATATAGACGATATGGACGCAGACGTCATCACCTTTGAGGCATCAAGGTCAGACCTTACCATACTCGATGTGCTCAAGCAGAACGACTTCCGCACCGAGGTCGGTCCCGGAGTATACGACATACATTCTCCGAGAGTTCCTTCAAAGGAGGAGATAAAGGCTGCTATCGCAAAGATGAGGGAGCGTATCCCTGCGGAAAAGCTCTGGGTGAACCCTGACTGCGGACTTAAGACAAGAGGAAACGAAGAGACAGTTCCGAGCCTTAAAAACCTCGTGAACGCAGCGAAAGAGGCAAGAAATGAAAACAGCTGAATTATTTGAGAACAGGACCGTATTCTCACTTGAGGTCTTTCCGCCGAAGCCCGACGCGGACGAAAGCGTCATATATGACACTCTCAACGAGCTCTCGGATATAAGTCCCGATTTCATAAGCGTTACCTACGGTGCAGGCGGCGGTCATAACGGCAGCAAGACCATACAGATAGCCTCCGACATAAAGCACAGGTACGGAGTGGAAAGTGTGGCTCATCTTCCCTGCATAGGACTTAAAAAGGAAGAGGCAGCGGAGATACTTGACAGCCTTCAGGCACACGGTATAGAGAACGTGCTTGCGCTCCGCGGCGACAGGAGAGATGAAGATGCTCCCACAGGAGATTTCACCCATGCAAGCGACCTGATTACATTTATAAAGGAGCGCTGTGACTTCAATGTTATCGCAGCCTGCTATCCCGAGGTACACCCCGAGAGCGCAAGCGCAGTTGACGACCTTAAATGGCTCAGGTACAAGGCGGACTGCGGTGCGGATCATCTTATAACCCAGCTTTTCCTTGACAACAGGTATTTCTATGACTTTTACGAAAAAGCCCGTATCGCAGGCATAAAAGTGCCAATAGAAGCGGGTATAATGCCTGTCACCAACAAGCGTCAGATAGAGCGCATGGTGAAGCTCTGCGGTGTTGAGCTGCCGAAAAAGTTCGTCCGTGTGCTTGAAAAGTACGAGCATAACGAGGCAGCTCTGCGCGATGCGGGAATAGCCTATGCCATAGACCAGATAACCGACCTCATTGCCGAGGGAGCTGACGGTATACATCTTTATACCATGAATTATCCTTATGTGGCACATAAGATATACGATGCCGTGCAGAGCCTTTTTGCAGTCAGCTCATGCCTTGCAAAATAACTTTAAATGACAAATTCAGTGGTGGCATACATAATAAATAACATGAAATCATTGTAGGGGCGGATATTATCCGCCCGCTGCATTACCACGCGTTACAAGCCTCTTTGTTTACAGAATGTTAACATATTCCGAGCTGACTGTATGCTATACTGTTATTGTATGTATCATTTCCCGACTGTCTTTGCGTTCGGGAAGCTATCAGAAAGGACGTATTTCCAAATGAAGGCTCGGTTTCATCTTCCTGATTTCGCAGGACATTTCAAGTTCAACCTCGTATTTTGCGAATTGCTCGCAAAGCACCCCGAATGGTTCAGGGAGGGAGTTGAGATAGCGTCATTCTACGGTGTTTTCCCGCCGTCGCTCTGGAACGGAGGACGCACACAGAGCGGCTATTGCGACAAGAGCTTTGTCAGGGGAGTAATAAACGCCTTCAACGAGAGAGGTATACCCCTCCGCTTCACCTTCACCAATCCCATGCTTGAAAAGAAGCATCTCAGCGATGAATTCTGCAATATGGTCATGCATCTTGCGGACAACGGGCTGAATGAAGCCATAGTTTTCTCGCCGTTGCTTGAGGACTATATCCGACAGTATTATCCTAAATACAAGCTCACAAGCTCAACCTGCAAGCGCATAACGGACGCGGAGCAGCTTTACAGCGAGGTCGGAAAGGATTATCACATCGTCGTTATCGACTATGACCTCAACCACGACATGGAGACTCTGAGCAAGATACCCGACAAGAAGAAGTGCGAGCTCCTTGTAAATGCTTGCTGCAACCCCGGATGTCCCAACCGCTCCGAGCACTACAGAGCTATCGGTCAGCAGCAGATAATATACGCCAACCATGTGAGAAAATACCGTGATACGCCGCTGAATATGGAGCGTATCGAGCGCGAGAACCCGGGCATCATGCGCTTTAACGACTGTCCCTGTATAGGCAGGTCGCTTTTCGAGATAAAGAAGCTGAGAAACCATATCACTCCCGATGAGATATGGGATACCTATATACCCATGGGCTTTGAGCAGTTCAAGATAGAGGGACGCACCAAGGACGTATTCAGCCTTATGGAGCATTATCTGTACTATATGGCAAAGCCCGAGTGCAGGGACGAAGCAAGGTTCGAGCTCCTGAACTGGCTTGAAGAAAACGAAGTCATCAGCGTGAACGAATAACACAAAAATTATCCGCGGACGGCATTAGTACGGTACTCATATAGAAGTTTATAGTTATTACTCGGGGAAAAACTTTCCGAGGAAAGGTTCCCTCTGACGGAGGCGCGACCCTCTGTCCTTCGGACATCTCCCTGTACTACAGGGAGTACCCCGACCTCCTTTCCAAAGACTTTTTACCCAAATTTTCCAAGATAGGACGCCCTCTGCAATGTAGCAGAGGGCGTTAGTTTTTGTCGGGCGTCCTATCTTGGAAAATTTAAGCTGGAAGTTTTAGGGAGGGAGTTTAGCTTACGTCAATTAACGAACAATAATATGTATGGTACTACAATACGCAAAGGATCAACAGTTTCAACGAAGGCGGTCTCCCACCTGTGGCATTAAGAACTTCGAATCAGCTCTCGCATCACGCCGCCTGACTCCTGCCTATCCAAGATTTTGGGTATTCTCCGACTGCATATTTCTTGACAATTCCAGGTGGAGTTCCTGATGTCAGCATTTTCATCACCTCCTGAGCAAACAAAAAAGCGCACAGCAGTCCGTGACGAACCACTGTGCGCTTTATATTTAATTTTTGACAAAATAAAAAGGCAGAGCAACGCCTTTGACGTTACTCTGCCTTCTCTTAACTTATATTTGGACATAGCTACCCGTGCCATGCATATTATTCCAAAAACAAAACCGCATTTCATTTACAAAAGGGCATAGTTAGCCCGTGAAATGCTGACTATCCCGTCGATAGTCCTGTACCCCCGCGGAGGTACCTTATCATGACTATGCGCCATGACGTTTTCCTCATTCCGAGGCTTCTGATATTCTCCTACAAGCATACGCCTGCACCCTCCGAAGCCGGGAACACATCAGCCAAAGGTCGGCCTCAACCTTCACATAGTTCTTTGTCTCTCTGCCCTTACGGAGTCAGAGCCGCACGTGCGGATGGCGCACAAGCCGGCTGTCATTGCCATAATAGGAGCGGGAAGGGTGTCCCTTCAGCCGATTTCGCAGGATACATATTACGAGCCGTTGCTGTACGGCTCGGTAGCCCACAAATCTGAAATAGGGAGTTCCAATGTACTCAGCTAAGTACTATCGGTCATTCTTGACACGACTCGCTGAGTCTCTCCTACCGCCTTCACGTATTGATTATTTATCGCTCGCTCTTTCGAGGTCTTGGCGTACGGAAGCTCGCGGCTTGTCGGTTTTTGCCGGCACCGGTCTTGCTGCACACTGA
>NZ_CAMKRR010000079.1 GCF_946415235.1 uncultured Ruminococcus sp.
CCCTTTGCACCGAAGCTCCTGCCCTCGAACACCTGTCCGTCGGCAAGCATAAGGTAAGCCTTTTCTCCCATGTTGAATAATGACATTTTATATTCCTCCTTCTAATCTTTTAGAGGTCGTATTTTTGATGTACTGCGCCCTGTTCCACGCCATTGTGGAGAGAGCGTTTACAGAACTAAGAGCTTAGATCCAAGATCTAAGTTCTTAGTTCCAAGCTATTAGGTCTTATTTTAAATTGATGTACTGACAGATATCGTCTCTCATGCGGATAACTTCTCTTCTTGCTGCCTTTGCGAAGTCTCTCTCGTCGCAGTTCTCTTTCTTGTATGCACACATTACCGCACGTGAGGAGTTTACAATAGCTCCGAGGCCGTTCTCGTCGAAGCCGCCCTTAAGGCCCTCAGCTCCGCCGCCCTGTGCGCCGTATCCGGGTACAAGGAACATCGTATGGGGAAGTCTCTTTCTCAGCTCGGTGAGCATTTCGGGGTAGGTAGCTCCCACAACCGCACCTACTGCGGAGTAGCCGTACTTTCCGCGGGTATCCTCGCCCCACTTCTCGCACATATCGCCCATGCACTCATATATGGTGCGTCCGTCTGCAAGCTTCATATCCTGTAATTCGCCCGAAGAGGGATTTGAGGTCTTTACAAGCACATATATGCCCTTGTCGCGCTCTCTGCATATCTTCATAAGAGGGTCGATGCCGTCAGTGCCGAGGTAGCCGTTCACTGTGAGAGCGTCTGCGCCGAAGGGCTCTATCTCGCTGTCGCCTATGGTCACTGTACCGAGGTGAGCCTTTGTGTAGGCTTCCATAGTTGCGCCGATGTCGTTGCGCTTACCGTCGGTGATAACGAACATTCCGTTGAGCTTTGCGTAACGGATAGTCTTTTCAAGAGTTCTTATGCCGTAGTGGCCGTACATCTCATAGTATGCAGCCTGAGGCTTTATTGCGGGAACGATATCGTGTATCTCGTCGATGATAGCCTGATTGAAGTCGAATATCGCCTTGGCGGCTGCCTTTAATGTCCAGCCGTCACTGTCAAGGTAGCGGCGCTGTATAAATTCGGGGACATATTCCAGCTTCGGGTCAAGTCCCACCACCGTAGGATTTTTGAGTTCGATTATCTTTTCGATAAGTCTGTCAAATGACATATTTTCTCCTCCTGTAATTATGATTCGTTATATCTTATCTCGCCCTTTGATATGGTAACGAGAGGCTTTCCTGTAAGCTCCATGCCCTTGAACACCGTATTCTTTGACTTTGAATGAAGCTTTTCCGGCTCTACTGTCCACTTCCTGTTTATGTCGGCTATGACGAGGTCGGCAGTGCTTCCCTCTTTGATGGCCGGGATATCAAGCCCAAGTATCTTACGGGGATTTATGCACATGAGCTCAACCACTCTGTTAAGGCTTATCTCGCCTGTATGGTAAAGAGCTGTGAGCGTTGCCGCAAGCGATGTTTCAAGTCCCACAACTCCGTTAGGAGCTTTCTCAAAATCAGCCTTTTCCTCTGCCGCATGGGGAGCGTGATCTGTGATTATGCAGTCTATGGTTCCGTCCTTTATGGCTTCGATTATAGCTCTTACGTCCTCGGGAGTTCTAAGGGGCGGATTCATGCGGTAGTCCGCGTCCCGCTTCTCAAGGAGCTTATCCGTGAGCATGAAGTAGTGAGGTGCAGTCTCGCAGGTGACCTTCACTCCCCTTGACTTTGCAAAGCGTATCATGGCGGCGCTTCCCTCTGTGGAAACATGACATATATGTATCCTTGCCCCCACCGATGAAGCAAGTATCATCTCACGGGCGGTTATGTAGTCCTCGGAGGCTCTGTCCATGCCCTTTACCCCCAGCTTTTCGGAGGTCTCGCCCTTGTTCATTATGCCGCCGTTTATTATGCTGAGGTCCTCGCAGTGAGAAGCCACAAGAAGTCCGTTCTCATTTGAAAGCTCAAGGGCTTTCCGCATATTTTCCGCATTCTCCACAGGTCTGCCGTCATCGGATATACATATGCAGCCTGCCGCTTTGAGGGCTTCGTAGTCGCAGAGACCGTTTCCGCTCATGCCGCCTGTTATGCAGCCTACGGGGTAAACGTCAACTCCCGTGCCCTTTGCCTTGTCGATGATATAGCGGATAGTTTCGGGATTATCGCAGGGGGGCTTTGTGTTCGGCATTGCAAGAACTCCCGTGACTCCGCCTGCCAGAGCTGCTCCGCAGCCCGTGAGGACGTCCTCCTTATGGGTAAAGCCCGGGTCACGCAGGTGCACGTGCATATCGAACAGGGCCGGCATAAGGACAAGCCCCGTTCCGTCGATGACCTTGTCTGCCGCTTCTGCGATATCAGTGCCGAGCTTTTTTATCTTTCCGCCGTTTATGAATACGTCTGTTGTTTTATCCGTAATGTTATCGACCGCACGGATATTCTTTATCAGGATAGATGCCATATATTCCTCGCTTTCTGTTGGTGTGTAAATTTCAGTATATCGCTACTCCGTCACTGCCGTCTATCTCCTCGACGGAGACCCTTACGACCTCGCTGTGTGAAGTGGGAAGATTCTTGCCTACATAATCGGGACGTATGGGAAGCTCCCTGTGGCCGCGGTCGATAAGCACCGCAAGCTGTATGGAACGGGGCCTGCCGCGCTTTATCAGTGCGTCGATGGCTGCTCTTGAGCTTCTTCCCGTAAATATTACATCGTCAACTATCACGATATTCTTATCGGTGATATCAAACGGTATCTCCGTCCGTTCATCGTCCCCCGCCGACTTGCTGTCGTCACGGTAGGGCGTTATGTCCAGCGAACCGAAGGGAACGGTGTTCTTTTCAAGCTCAGAGAGCTTTTCGGCTATCCTCCTGCCTATTGGTACTCCTCTTGAAAGGATACCGACCACACAGAGATCCTCAGTGCCCTTATTGCGCTCGATTATCTCGTAGGAGATACGGGCGATAGCTCGCTGTACGGCTTTATCGTCCATTATTACGCGCTTTGACTCCATACACTGCTCTCCTTTCAGCAAACAAAAAATGCTCCCCGCGCGGCAGGGAGCATACTTATAGTTATAGCTATGTTGTTATAATTACAGTATCAATCGACTCGCCTTGCCGACCTCACGGGATCGAATTAAAGGGTAGTTCCAAATAACACATCTATTATATCACATATCATTTCACTTGTCCAGTAATTTCAGTAATATTATTATTTATTTACAAAAAGCCGCTCATAAGGCTGCCGCTGATTGTAGAGCATTTCGGTATACGAAAATTTTTCGCAGACTATTGGAATTTGCAGAAAAATGTGTTATAATTAATTGTTATCAGTACGATCACGGAGGTAATCTATGAGAATTCGTCATAAACCATGGGCTAAGCCCGAGCTGGAGGCTTGTCCCTTTTATATACACGAACCGCAGAAGCAGATAGGTCACTGGAAAGAGCTCTTCGCTGAGCCCGACAAGCCCCTTTATGTGGAGCTGGGCTGCGGAAAGGGAGGCTTCATATCGCAGGCTGCTCCCGCACACCCCGAAGTTAACTTCATAGCAATGGACATAAAGAATGAGATGCTCGTTCTCGCAAAGCGCAAGCTGGAAGCTGCCTATGCCGAAAAGGGCGCTGAGCCCGACAATGTCCGCATAGCTATACAGAACATCGAGCGCCTTGAGCTGGCATGGGACGAAAACGACCGTGCAGACCGCATATATATCAACTTCTGCAATCCGTGGCCGAAAGCCAAGCATAAGAAGCGCCGCCTCACCCATACCCGTCAGCTGGTGAATTATAAAAAGTTCCTGCGCGGTGAGCTCTGGTTCAAGACCGACGACGACGAGCTCTTTGAGGAGTCCTTTGAGTACTTCGCTGAGGCAGGCTTCAGGATAAAGTACAGGACCTATGACCTTCATGGGGAGAGCCCCTATGAGAATTTTGTCACAGAGCATGAAAAGATGTTCTCTGATGAGGGAAAGAAGATAAAGTTCCTCATCGCAGAGCCCATAAGGGAGGATCAGAATGGAGTTTAAAAAGGATTTCCACGGCATACATATCGAGGGCGGCTCAGTAAGAGCAGCAGGCAGGGGCAATCTCGCCTCATCTGAGGACGTACCTCAGAATATCCGTACAAAGATCGACCCTAAAACAGTTGCAAAGACCGCTGCAAAGGCTGCCGCTCTCACGGGTCTTGTTCTGCTCAAGCATAAAGCAAAGAAGCGTAGATCATAATTTGCCGCTGAGCGAGCGGCGGCGCAGCCACGTTGGCGCTCGTAAACTCGCTCACTTAAAACAACACCGTTAATCGTACATCGCTTACAGCACTAAAAAAATGATTGTACCGTTAGCCCATTGTAGGGGCGGATATTATCCGCCCGTGATACAATGGTAAAATCAACGGGGCGATGTGGGCATCGTCCCCTACAAGGGACGTCGAGACGCCGTCCCCTACAAAGTGAACATTTAATTTCGGGCGGATGATATCCGCCCCTACAAATATAAATTTTGATTTAAAGCTTTACAACTCTAAAAAAAGGTGATATAATGTTTTTAAGCTGTGTTCAATGGCGAGCACAGTAATTATAAGGAGGTATTTCCACATGGAAAAAGTAAGAATAGGTATCGCAGGATACGGCAACCTCGGAAGAGGCGTTGAACTCGCTATCCGTCAGAATGATGACATGGAACTCGCAGGCATTTTCACACGCCGCGATCCCTCAGCAGTAAAGCCCCTCACAGCAGGTGCCAAGGTCTTCAAGATAGACGATGCCGAAAAAATGGCAAACGATATAGACGTTATGATAATCTGCGGCGGAAGCGCTACCGATCTTCCCAAGCAGACTCCCGCAATGGCTAAGCTCTTCAATGTTATCGACAGCTTCGATACTCACGCAAGGATACCCGAGCACTTCGCAAACGTCGACAAGGCCGCAAAGGAGAGCGGTCACCTCGCTTTCATCTCTCTCGGCTGGGATCCCGGTCTTTTCTCACTCAACAGACTCTACGCTGAGAGCATCCTCCCCAACGGCAAGAGCTATACTTTCTGGGGCAAGGGCGTAAGTCAGGGACATTCAGACGCTATCCGCCGCGTTGAGGGCGTTAAGAAGGGCATCCAGTACACTGTTCCGATAGAGTCGGCTATGGAAGCTGTCCGCAGCGGCAGTCAGCCCGAGCTCACTACCCGTCAGAAGCACCACAGAGAGTGCTGGATAGTTCCCGAGGAGGGCGCTGATCTCGCTAAGATCGAGAACGATATCAAGACTATGAAGAACTACTTCGACGAGTACGATACGACCGTAAACTTCATAAGCGAAGAGGAATTCAACGCAAAGCACAACAAAATGCCTCACGGCGGCTTCGTTATGAGAAGCGGTCTCACAGGCGACGGTGAGAAAACCCATCAGATGATCGAGTATTCTCTCAAGCTTGAGTCAAACCCCGAGTTCACGGCAAGCGTACTTATCTGCTATGCAAGAGCTCTTGCAAGACTCAAGGCTGAGGGCGCTACAGGCTGCAAGACTGCTTTCGATATCGCTCCCGCTTACCTTTCAAAGCTCAGCGGCGAGGAACTGAGAGCTTCAATGCTTTAATAAAAACTTTTATGATGAGCTGCTTTTTTGCAGCTCATTTTTATATGCACTTATTACAACAGGCAGTAATTTTCTCTGTGTATTTTGTGAGTTTTGCTTTGGATTTATTGACAATTCAGGGAACAAGTGGTACAATTATTATATAAAATATGACATATTTCAGGGGGGGATAATATGGCACTTACTAACGCTATGTGTACTAACTGCGGCAAAACTGTTGAAGTCGATAAGAACAAGGACGCCTGGGTGTGTCCTCATTGCAGTACTCCTTTCATAGTCAGCAAAGCGATAAACAATTATAAGTCACATCACAGGGAAGTTGCGAAGAAGGTCAAGGCTGTCAGGAAACAGAGCAGCGATTTTGAAGTTCAGGACGGTGTGCTCACCGCATACAAGGGAAGCTCGGAAGATGTAACTATCCCCGCAGAGGTGCGGAAAATTGCAAATCACGTTTTTGAGAACAATACGACCCTCAGGCATATCACGTTCCATGAAAAGCTGGAGATCATAGGCGGCTATGCCTTCCGCGGCTGTACCGCCCTTGAAGAGATACGCTTCCCCGAGAGCATAGTTTCCATTGACATATGGGCTTTCAGAGGCTGTACTTCCCTTAAGAGCGTTGTTCTCCCACCTCATCTCCATGAGATCTCCGACGCCCTGTTTGCAGACTGTACAGGGCTTGAATCAGTGGAGCTCTGCGAGCCAATCGGCGATATAGGTGCCTTTGCTTTCTCGGGCTGCAAGAACCTTACAGATATAGAATTAACGAAATATGTCTCCCAGATCGGCAAATATGCCTTCTCGGGCTGCGAAAAGCTTGAAAAGATCAATATTCCCGAGGGAGTGACCCATATCCAGGAGTGCACCTTTGCAAACTGCACTTCCCTGTCGGCTGTGGGGATACCGCGTACCATCAAAAATATCGGCGCCTCGGCTTTCCAGAACTGCACAGCTCTCAGAAATATCGAGATACCTGCGGGAGTCATCAGTGTTGACGGCTTCAGCGGCTGTACAGGTCTCAGAGCTGTTGAGATCCCTGCGGGAACTACTTCCATCGGTGATTTCAGCGGCTGTACCAACCTCGAAAAGATATCTCTGCCTGCTTCACTGAAAAAGGTCAGCGGCGGCTTTAACAACTGCCCTAATCTTCTGAATATCTCATGGCAGAACCTTTCCGAGAACGCCTCGCAGTTCCCCGCATACTACGAGACCGTAGTGGCGAGCCGCAAGACCGCAGGCAAGTGTCAGTACTGCAGCGGCGACTTCAAGCTGCTCACAAAGGTGTGCAAGGTCTGCGGAAAGAAAAAAGACTATTGACGAAATCGGGTTTTAGAGCTATAATATATTGTATTATGTTACATAAGGAGAATCATATGAAGCTCTTACCCCGCATCATCACCGTTTTTGCGGCTTTAACGGCAGCTGCTGCCGCATGGGGCTGCGAAAAGAAAAATACTGACGGAAGCAGGCCTTCAGCAGAGACCACGGCTGCTTCCACGGCTGAGGTCACCTCTGTGACCGAAACAGAAGGAAAAAATACTGCCTCTGCAGCATCAGCAGCTTCCGCTGTAACCACAGCCGAGACAGCTGTCACCACCACAGCAGCGGAAACCTCCACAGCAGCCGAAACTGCGGCTGTTACCACCGTCACAACAGAACAGAAAGCTGAGGAAGCTCCGGAAAAGGGCTTCGGCACCTGCATTGACGCCGCAAGAGCCTATTACGACGCCTATCTGCACGGAAATGCCGACGCAGTATACGATATGTTCTGTGAGGACGAGATCGAAGGCTATCATGCTTACCTTGACACGGAGCAATCAGACCTTCTCGAAGGCAAGAACGCTCAGGTCATGTTCAAGCGCTCAAAGGTCATAAGCGCTATTAACGAATCTATTAAAAGGATACATTCCATTATGTCCGAAAAGTCCGACGTTCCGCCCGAGCAGTGGACCACATCCATAGCAGAGCAGGCCCTCAAGGCCACAGGCGAGACAGAACTAAAGGACTTCAATAAGCAACTCGGCACACACTTTACCAATGCTTCCGGCTGCGGCTATGTCTATTACAAGGACGGCAACGAGGAACACGATTTTCTCGGCAACAGCTGTGGATTTGTTGAGCTTGACGGAAGGTGGTATCTTTCTTATTCAACTGTCATGTACGCCGAGCTCCTTACGTATATGGATATCTACAAATAAGAGGGGCGGTAATACCGCCCTTTTCTGCTAAAAAAAGCAAAGGAGAGTTTATATGTCTGTACTCGAAAAAACAGCTGTGTTTGCAGCAGGTTTTCTCCTTATTGCACTTTTAGCCACAGAATTAGTCGGTCTCGCGGCAAATCTTATATTTGCCCCAATTTTCGGTATGAGAGTCACTACCATCTCATTTTTCGGTCTGGAATTTACTATCTCAGACAACAAATGGACGAAAACGTTCCATAAGCTGAGCCCTATCATACAGTACGACGTCCGCTTCGACAGCCGCAAGCCCGTCGAGAGCTTCAGCGACAAAAAAGCGGATATGCTTCAGCTCGTAACTGTGTCTGCCAAATTTGTCTCCGCAGCTGCGGTATATGCTTTGTTCCGCGGAGTTTTCAGCAAGGCAGGTCATTTCACTAAGCCCGACCTCCTTATAGTATCATTCACCGCGGGAATGTTCTTCCACGCCTTTTTCTCACTTGGCATTTACCTTTACACCAACCTCGTGCTCATGAAGAGGCTCGGCGGCTACATAAATACTCTTCTTAAGCGGCTGAGACAGGGCGAGAGCTTCGCTTCACTCGATATGAAGCCCGTGGAAGAGTTGGGATACAAAAATCCCACAAAGACCGAAAGTCTGCTGTATTATCAGATATATATGGGCTACCTTGCAGCTGTGGGCGACTACGACGGTATGCGCGGTCCTTCCCATCAGGCCATGAATTTCCTCATAGACAGGGAATACTTTGTACAGGATACGGGCAGCTATTACTGGCTCATATTCTTCTTCTCCGAGATAGAGCCCAATGCCGCTCTCACGGATATGCTGCTGAAAAGACTCGGAGATGTCATAAAAAGCGATAAGGACGCCAATGCGAAGCGCGTTCTTGCATACTACTTCTTCAATATAAGAAGAGATTTCATCAGCGCTCAGCAAATGGTGGACGCAGGCCTGCTGGCTCTGAATTCAAACTCGGGACTTGCTACGGAGCGTGAGCTCGAAAGACAGCTCCTGAACGATCTGAACGAGCGCTTACAGCTGATAAACAAGCCTGTCAGCCCGTCGCTGCTCAGTCAGAACTGATATATCACACCACGGAGGCTCTCCTTTATGGACAACAAATTACTCAGCGAAACAACCGACGCCGTAAAAAAAGTCATAGATCATTTCGGCATAGACATACTTTCCGACCATAAAAAATTCTGCTCGGCATTTTCGGACTTCGCTCCCCGCCTTTCAAAGGAGAACAAGGCGTTCTTCGTTGCGCTCAGTGAGGATATAGGAAGTATCTTCATACGCGAGAACGATGCCGTCCTTTCGGGAAGCAGAAGTGCCGATGAAACTATACAGCGCGCTGCCGCGGAGATCAGCGAATACCTGAACGCCGAAAAGGCGGAGCTCATAACGCAGAGTATCGCTGTTTCCCTCGGCTGGCAGCTCAGAAACAACGCTCCCGAGACATCGTCGGAAAGCCGTGTGGATATGGGCGGCGGTTCTTCAAATACTCTTATCGAGAACCTTTTCCGCCGCGCACAGAACGGTGACAACGACGCCTGTTTCAACCTCGGGGAGCGCTTTTTCTATGGAAGAGGCGTTAAACAGGACTACGCAAAAGCTGTAAAATGGTACACCCTTTCATCTGACCGCGGTGACTGCAGCTCACAGAAAAAGCTGGCTGACTGCTACTACCTCGGACAGGGTACAGACAGAAATCTCGCAATGGCTGCAAAGTACTACGAGCTTGCCGCGGAACAGGGCGATTACGACTCGCAGAAGGCTCTCATCCGCTGCTATACCATAGGCGGAACGGGCTTCCCGACAGACAGAGCCAAAGCCCGATATTTTTCCGACCGCTACGGCATTTCCGCAAGCGCGGGAACTTCTGACGGACTGATGAAAAACGCTCAGAACGGCGACTCGGAAGCGCAGTTCAAGCTCGGAAATATGTATCTCAGAGGCGTCGGCATCGAGCAGGACTATGAAAAAGCCATTTACTGGCTTAAGCTCGCCGCTCAGCAGGGACACTCCGCAGCTCAGTACAACGTCGCCTGCTGCTACCTTTCGGGAACGGGAGTGCCTAAGGACAAGATAACCGCCGTGATGATGCTCGATGAAGCCGCAAAAAACGGCGATCTTGACGCTCTCAACAACCTTGCGGGCTGCTGTATGCGCGGTGACGGTACTGCCAAAGATCAGAGCCTTGCCGCAAATTATTACAGACAGGCTGCCGAACAGGGTCACGCAAAGGCTCAGTACAACTACGGCGAATGTCTTTTCAACGGCTTCGGAGTTTCCAGAGATCATGCGGAAGCCGTGAACTGGTACAGACAGGCCGCCGAACAGGGAGACCCCGACGGTCAGTATTCCTACGGCTGGTGTCTCCTCAACGGCGCGGGAGTTGCCCGTGATCCCGTCACAGCAAAGGAAATGCTTGAGCTTGCCGCAGAACAGCACCACACGGCGGCTGCAAAAGAGCTGGGCTACTGCTATACCAACGGCACGGGTACCTTCAAAAACTTCGCTATAGCCGCAAAATACTTCACCAAGGCTGCTGCCGACGGTGACAAGGAAGCCGCAGAGGTACTCGTTGCCTGCTATAAGTACGGCGGCGATTACCTTGCCGCAAATGAGCAGAAAGCGTATCGCTATGCGGAGCAGTACGGGCTGGATTATTATGATATATAACAAAGGGTGGATATTATCCGCCCTTTGTTTGCTTATCACTGTTCATTTTTTGCTGAATATCATGCCGAAGCCTGAAAATTATTGCTTATCTGTTGACAAAGCGTAAATATTGTTATATAATATCGTCTGTAAGGCTACTCAATTAACCTTAAATCTATTTTAAAAGGATGATATTAATGAAAAATTCTATCAAAAAGGTATTATGTACCGCTGTTGCAGCTGTTTCTCTTTCAACTCTTGTAACCGTTCCTTCATCGCTTAATAAGCCGAATTCAGATAATGCTATTGTTAATGTTATGGAGGCTGAAGCTAAAGCTGGAAAGCAGCATTTTGACGCATTTTTATACACAGAACCAGATAAAAAAACAAACTTCTTATTTAAGGTGACTAAGGACACTCTTTGGGGGAGAGACGATGTCGATGGAAAAAAAGTTCATAAACTTGGTAAGGGTGCGATGGTTTCTGTCGATAAAATAACAGTTGAAAAGTCCAATAATGGTGAATACCGTATATGGGCACATTCATCTAACAAGATTGATTGTAATCAAGATCACGTAAAAAGAAACATTTGGATTTGTGTTTATAAGAATAAAACTAAGCAAGTTGAGAGTTTTGATAGTTCATTGAACAACGGATTAAAAAATATTGCTGGTAATTACAAGTGGTTTTTAGAAAACTATCCAAATACAAAAACTTATAGGCTTTATGTATATCCTGATGATTGCATTCTTTGTTAATTAATCGCATCTCCCCTCCAAGTGAGGGGAGATTTTTTATTGCAGGATATCCGCCTGTGTTTCATATGGTTAACAGAGGTTGCATTACCCGAAGTGTTATGATATAATATACTTATTCGATAGGTTATATATAAATTAAGGAGAATCATAATATATGGAAAAGAAGTTCATATATGCCGACAATGCTGCGACCACGGCTGTCTCGGAGGAAGTACTGAACGCTATGCTCCCCTACTTCCGCGAAGGCTACGGCAACGCTTCAAGCATATACAAGCTGGGACGCGACGCGCAGAGAGCTGTTGAGGACGCCCGCGAAAAGGTTGCAAAGGCACTCGGTGCAGAGCCCCGTGAGATCTACTTCACAAGCTGCGGCTCGGAAGCCGATAACTGGGCTGTCAAGGGCACTGCCGAGCTCATGGCCAAAAAGGGCAAAAAGCACATCATAACATCGGTATTCGAGCACCACGCTGTGCTCCACACCACGGAATATCTTGAAAAGCATGGTTTTGAAGTAACATATGTACCCGTCAGCGACAAGGGTCTCATCGACCCAGAGGACGTCCGCAAAGCTATACGCGAGGACACTGCTCTCGTAACTATCATGTACGCCAACAACGAGATAGGTACTATCCAGCCCATAGACGAGATAGCTGCAATATGCAGGGAAAAGGGTGTTCTCTTCCACACTGATGCCGTTCAGGCTGTGGGTCACGTGGATATCGACGTTCATAAGCAGGGCATAGATATGCTCTCACTCTCGGGTCACAAGATACACGCCCAAAAGGGCATAGGAGCTCTCTATATCCGCAAGGGACTCATTCTTCCCAATCTTATCCACGGAGGCGGTCAGGAGCGCGGCAAGCGTGCAGGTACGGAGAATGTTCCCGCAATAGTTGGTCTCGGAACCGCAATAGAGATCGCAACACGCAATATCGCTGAAAAGAACGCTGTTATAACTCCGCGTAGGAACAAGCTCATAGACAATATCCTGAAACTCCCCTATACACGCCTCAACGGCGACAGGGACAAGAGACTTCCCGGCAATGTCAATATTTCCTTTGAAGGCATCGAGGGCGAGTCACTGCTGCTTATGCTGGACATAAACGGTATTTGCGCTTCATCGGGTTCAGCCTGCACATCGGGCTCCCTTGACCCGTCACACGTTCTGCTCTCAATAGGGCTTAAGCACGAGGTAGCTCACGGCTCGCTGAGACTTTCCATAGAAGAGGATACAACAGACGAGGATATCGACTATATCCTCGAGGTGATACCCAAAGTCGTAAAGCACCTGCGCGATATGTCTCCTGTGTGGGAGAAAATGATGAAGGGCGAAAAGTACGAATAAAGGAGTAAAGTTATGTTATACAGTGAAAAGGTCCTGGACCATTTTTCAAATCCGCGCAATGTGGGTGAAATTGAAGACGCAGACGGCGTAGGCGAGATAGGCAACGCAAAATGCGGCGATATTATGAAAATGTACCTGAAAATCGACAACAACACCATTACAGACGCTAAGTTCAAGACTTTCGGCTGCGGTGCGGCAGTTGCCACCTCTTCAATGGCTACGGAGCTTATAAAGGGAAAGTCTATCGACGACGCCCTAAAGCTGACAAATGAGGCAGTTGTGGAGGCTCTTGACGGTCTCCCTGCTGTGAAGATACACTGCTCTGTACTTGCAGAACAGGCAGTTCGCGCAGCTCTGTCCGATTATTACACAAAACAGGGCATTGACCCCGTACCCATAGTCGGCGAGATAAAAGAACCCGAAGAATAAACTCAACCAGCCCCGAGGCACTGCCTCGGGGCTTTTTCATTCCTGTCGTTAAATCCAGCTCGGAATTGTAAATCAAAATTTATATTTGTAGGGGCGGATATCATCCGCCCGAAATTACACTTGCGATTTGTAGGGGACGGCGCGGCTAACGGCTGCACGTACCCTCTGTCAGCTTTGCTGA
>NZ_CAMKRR010000080.1 GCF_946415235.1 uncultured Ruminococcus sp.
GTCTCTTTTATTATACACTACTTCAGAGGTTTACACAAATTTTAGGATAGACTCATCCTGCCTGGTCAATTCTATACAAATCGCTATATTACGTCGCTTCAAGGATCATAAGTGAACTCAGTTTAAGTTGATGCGCCATGCCCTGCATCCAAAATTATAATTGGCAGCTCCTCTTCTTCTCCTGTAATTGAAACAGGTACTCCCCCATTTTCAGCTTTTTCGGCTACACGTGATGCTCCGTACAGTGTGAACAAAGCACAGCCGCACAGTAATGCTCCGCTGACTATCTTTCTGTGTGTTTTTCTCATTTCAATTTCTCCTTCCGCATATGCAATATTCAGTCACTGAATAATATTCATAAAATCGACTTTATATGACAAAGTTCTTTTCAATTGTGTTGTATTCATATCTTATCTTAAAGACTAATAGTAATTTAAAGGGTGCACAGTGTGCACCCTTTAAATTCTTATTAACCGTACCTTTTGAAGGAGGTACTATGACTTTACTTGTTTTTCAAAAACTCTTCAAAAGTAAGTTTTCCGCCTGTGGAAATATGTGCGTAAAACGCAAGAATTTTAGAAGCATCAACTGCATCTATAATTCCATTCTTGTTTACATCAGCAGCCTTCTTCTGACTATCACTGAAACCGCCGTCCTGCTTTGTGGAAATACGTGCATAATATGCAAGTACTTTTGATGCATCCACGGCATCTATTACACTGTTATTATCAACATCTCCGAGATTATATTTAGTCGGATTTGTCTGCGTTGTAGTTGTCGTAGTTACGGTTGTGGTTGATTTTTCAGTTGTAGTCACAGAAGTAGTTGTTGTTGTCGTTGTGGGCTTTGTAGTTGTCGTAGATGTTGTTGTGTTCTGAGTCTTAGTAGTTGTTTTGGTAGTAGCATGATTTGAATTTATAGTTGTTGAAGTTGAACTTGTGGTCGAAGACTTTGAGGTTGTATAAGTTTCAGTGGTTGAATTCAGTGTAGTGGTAGTTGTAGTTAAATTTGTACTATCCAAAGAAGGTATTTCTATAACATATGGTTTTAATCTGCTTCCATATAAACTTGTATTGAGTCCGTCATTAACTTCAATATAGTATCCTAAAGTACCCGTTTTGATATCGGATGGTGAAATTTGAGCGAAATATGTTGAGTTAGTCGTGTGTTGCATTTCTAAAGTAGTCCATTTTTCATCATAGATATACCTGTAATACAGTATAACTTTATCGACATTTACATTATTACTTACATCCGCAAAGAATTTTATTTCTTTATTATTCATATCAGTTTTAACAGAAACATCATTGAATGTTGGTATTTTATCATCACTTGACGTGGATGATGATGAAGTAGTTTGAATAGTAGTTGTCACATTTGCTTTCGTGGTCGTTAAATTAGCAGGCATTATTTCAATGGTGTATGGCTGTTTTTCAGTTCCATAATATGCTTTATTAATTCCGTCATTGGCTTCAATATAATACTGAATCTTCCCGTTTTTGACCTCATAAGCGGAGAACACCTTCTGATAGTTTGAACCAGATGTATTCCTCATTTTTATATCATTCCATTCATTTTCATCGCTATATTTGTAGAACAATGTAACATTATCAACCTTTACATTATCGCTTACATCAGCACTTATCACGATAGACTTATTTGGTTCAGAATACGTAACCGGAGTATGCTTGATCTGCGGCTTTTCACTGTCAAGGGGAATGCACTCAATTATATTTGACGGCTTTGATTCGTTAAAATCAGTATCCACGGAAGTAAAATAGTAGTAATACTTCTGACCTGTAATTACATCAATATCGGTATAGTATCATTAGCATTATCAGCTGAATATGCCACCATGAAACACCAAAACTACTGATGAAAAGATTAATTGATAAAGCAACGGAAGTCAAAACGGTTAGTATTCTGTTTTTTCTCATATTATCACCCCTTATAAATAAGCACTTAAGCTTTATACAATTATAACATTAATTCCGACAAATATTGCGAATATTTCGTTATCATTATCCAATATCAAAAGAAATAGTTATTTGTAACAAAAAAGTCAGTATTGTTTATTGCATTACGCTGAATAAGATTCGCAAGTTCGACTTTATATGACAAAGCTCGAATCAATAATACAGTATTCAAAGATAATACATTCAAGGATGGCTTTTCTGCAAGTATTAAATTTGACATTAAAATACTTCTTTTGATATATACTACTATTGACTTATACAGTCAAATATGATATAATGTATTCAGTACAACATGGAGGTGATGAATATGCTGTATGATTATCTTCTTGAGACATTCGGTCAAAATGAACCAATATTCCTTTCGGATATTTCTTATGAGGGGTATTCAGATATCTGGCTAAAAAAGGAGCTTGCGAAGCTGTGTGAGAGCGGTCAGGTCATTCGCTACGAACGTGGCATCTATTATATCCCTGTCAAAACACCATTTGGCAACAGTATTCTGAATCCAAACAGGATCATAGAACGAAAATATTTATCCGAGAAAGGAAAGCGGATCGGATTCTACACAGGAATCACAGCATTGCAACAGGCAGGGCTTTCTACACAGATGTCAAATATTCCTGAAATACAAACGAATAATGAAAATTCAAAACTCCGCAGAGTAAAGGTTGGTAATCAGGAAGTGATTTTACGGAAATCAAGGGTTACAATTGACAATGACAATATATTCGTTTTACAGTTCCTTGAAATGATGAACAGCACTTCAGCAAATTTTTTTGATGAGGAGAGAAAAGCTGTCATCAAAAACTGGATCAGAAAATGTAGTATTTCTCAGGAGCTTGTGACAAAATATGCTCCATTTTTTCCTGACAAGACGATGCGGAATCTCATAGAAAGCGGCGTGATCTATTATGTTGCATAATGATAAAAATACCTTTGAGCAGCTTATCCTGCGGACTTCTGACTATCTCGGAGTCAAGGCAGAGATAGTTGAAAAGGATTATTTTGTAACGCTTTTTCTTAAAAGGATCGCTGATGTTATGCCGGATATTGTTTTCAAAGGCGGCACGTCATTGTCAAAGTGCTATCATATCATCAAGCGTTTTTCCGAGGATATTGACCTGAATCTACAGTCCGAAATTAAACCATCTGTAAATAAGAGGAAACAGCTCAAGACAAATATTATCCAGATCATCAATGATTTGGAATTTGAGCTTACCAACGCTGATGCGATCAAGAGCCGTCGTGATTATAACCGTTATATCATTGACTATCCTTCTTCGCTCTCTGTTGTCTATCTGAAAGAACAGCTTATCGTAGAAACAGCAATATATCAAAGGGCTTATCCTACGAAATTAATGCAGGCAGACAGCCTGATATATCAATATCTCCACGAAAATGGCTATGATATCTATGCAGAACAATATGATTTAAAGCCATTTGAACTGAATGTACAAACCGCGGAACGCACATTGCTTGATAAACTATATGCGTTAGCAGATTATTATCTGCTGAATACCACTACTGAGCATTCAAGACACATATACGATATTTTTAAACTTTCTGAGATTATTAAGGTCGATGACACTCTGAAAGGCCTTGCCAAATCTGTTGCCGATGAACGCAGGTCACATAAAATGTGCCTTTCTGTTCAGAGCGAAACAAACGTGACTGAGGTACTCCATGAGGTTATTAATAAGAAGATCTATAAAGCTGATTACGAAGCGATCACTATTCCCCTACTATTTGAATCTATTTCATATGATACAGCAATATCAGCTTTAAAGGCGATTCTTCAGAACGGTATATTTGATAAAGTTTGATTTTCTCATGTATGCACTTCCCTCCAAAGACTATGGCTTGTAATTATATCAGTTTTGCACACTCCACATTTGGGATACACACCTTATGTCTGAACCACCCACATTCTCAAAAATAATTAATATTCGCTCTGCCGTATCATAGGAACATTCTGTTACATATTGCAAATACATAATATAAACCAGCTCCCATTCGGGAGCTGTATCTTTTAAAAGTGTGAAATAAAGGTGAAAATCCATATTTAGCAAAGAAATGTAACTATAATCCCTCAACCATTTAGCCATTTAACAAACAGAAAATCATCCAATTAAGCTCATTCTATGTAAATGGCTATATTACATCATTTCAAGGAATAGAATCAATCCAAGCTTTAGTTGTATCACTATGCTAACAGCTAAGACTATAATTATCAGTATACAGTATAAAAGCAACAAATCTGCTGAAATAGTTTCACTGCATCTGATGAAAAAATTTTCCCTTGTTGTTCTTATGATTGAAAAAAGCTGTTACACTTTAAATTAAAATTGCGTTATTATAATTAGGGACATTACCTCTTACATATTATTTGAAGCATCATCGTTTTGTTTATGAACAAACTGTTAATTATATACAGCTGTCTTTTTATTTGTTTTAATAAGTGATATAATACTACTGTACGCTTTACTAAGGCGAATGTAAACTATCAGTATATTTTCAAGGAGGACTAATCAATGAAAAAATCGTGCAAGAAAATCACTGCATGGACTCTCTCACTTGCTTTATTAGCAGGAAATGCAGTGCTTTTTCCACAAAACCTCATCTCTCTGACTGCAAAAGCAGCTGTTTCAGTTTCGGCAGTGCAGGGAAATGACCAGTCGTACTATGACGCAGAGACACAGACCCTTCACCTCGAGGGTTATGTCAGAAACAGCAATGACGGCGCAGGTGTTATACTTCCTGACGGAGTAAAAAGGGATGAAATCATGGTAATAACAGCTGACGAAGGAGCTGTTCTTCCGAGCAACTGCAGCTATTTCTGTCAAGGAATGAACAGTCTCAAGGCAGTTTATCTTAAAAACGCCGATACCTCAGGCGTTACGGATATGTCATATATGTTCTTTACTGGGAAGGATACATCAGAAAAATGGTATAACGATATTGAATGTGTTGATCTGAGCAACTGTGACACATCCGCTGTAAAAACTATGGAAGGAATGTTCAAGGACTGTTTAGTTGCTATCTTTAAGCTTGATGGCATCGACACTTCAAACGTAACAAATATGTCGAGAATGTTTGAAAGCTGCGGGCATATAGAGTACGTTGTCGAAAGGTTTTACGGTCCGTCTGATGATCCTCATGAGGACTATGAAAAATCACTTGATCTCAGGGCTTTAAATACAAGCAGCGTAACTGATATGTCTTATATGTTTTACGGATCAAATTACATCTCTATTGATCTGAGCAAATTCAATACCTCAAAGGTCAAAGATATGTCAGGAATGTTCAGTTCATGCACAATGCTTGGTCCACTTGACCTGAGCAGTTTTGATACATCAAATGTTACTGATATGTCGCATATGTTCAGTGATACCTATAATTGGGCTTGGGGAACAGGCATGAGTGATCTTGATCTGAGCAATTTTGATACATCGAAAGTTACTGATATGTCAGGTATGTTTTCGGAAACAAGGTTAAGCTCACTCGATCTGAAAAGTTTTGATACAAGCAATGTTATTGATATGAGTGGAATGTTCAGCGGTTCAAGGTACTTAAGTCATGTCAATATGCGAAGCTTTGATACCCGTAACGTAAAAGATATGTCATCCATGTTCTGCGGCACCAACTTTAGCACAATTGATATCCACAACTTTGTTATTTCTGACGATACAGAGATTGACTGTATGTTTGTGATCGGCACCAAGTACGCCAGAGACAGAGACATTATTCTGCCGTATGGATGGACGGCAGAAAAAATGATGGAAAAGGACTATTCTATTTTCTTTTCAGGCAATGCTGATGTAAATGTTATAGAAGCTACAGATGAATCATATTATGACACAAAGACAAAAACACTTCACCTCAGCGGTTATATCAGAAACAGCAATGATCTGTCAGGCATCATACTTCCTGACGGTGTTGATAAGGACAAAATAGAGGCTGTAGTTGCCGAAACAGGAGCTGTACTTCCCCAGGATTCAAGTGATCTGTTCAGTTATATGTCTTCTCTTAAAACAGTTGATCTGAAAAATGCAGATACATCTTTTGTTCATGATATGTCAAGGATGTTTAAGGAATGCAGTTCTTTGAGTTCGATCGATCTGAGCAGTTTTGATACATCATATGTTACTGATATGAGCGGAATGTTTTACCATACTGCACTTACATCGCTTGATCTCAGCAGCTTTGATACATCAAGGGTCAAAGATATGTCTGATATGTTTGGCTGTATGTATTCAATAAAGGCACTTGAGCTCAGCAGCTTTGACACATCAAATGTTACTAATATGGCTGGTATGTTCAACTCGTGGTGGCACATTGCTGATCATGTTGATATCAGCGGATTTGACACTTCAAAGGTCACGAATATGCATGGAATGTTCTATTTTGGCGGCGGAGATACCTTTGATCTTAGTAAATTCAATACATCGAATGTTACTGATATGTCAGAGATGTTTGGCTACAGTGCCTTTGATATAATTGATCTCAGCAGCTTTGATACTTCAAAGGTAACAGATATGTCTTATATGTTTATCTGTTCTGCTGAAACCATATATGTCGGCCCCGGCTGGACAACAAAATCAGCTGTTGGCTATTCAATGTTTGAGGACTGCTATGAACTCAAAGGCGGTGCAGGAACAGTATATGATCCGGAGCATACAGGCATAGACTATGCTCACGTAGACGGCGGCAAGAATAACCCCGGATACCTCACTTCGAAGCAGCAGGACTTATTCAAAACACAGAATCTGATCCTCAGCGGTCAGATAGGCGTAAGCTTTAACCTCGACCTTTCTTCACTTACAGAGCAGGAAAGAAATGCAAGCTATATGGAGTTCAGTATCAATGGCAGAACATCAATAGTTCCTTTTGACAAGAATTCCAAAAATGCAAGCGGCAAGTATTACCGCTTTACCTGCTACGTAACATCTGTCGAAATGGCTGATACCATTACTGCGGTATTCCATTACGGCAGCGGAAGCATAGTAACTAAAAAATATTCGGTACTTGATTATATCAATACTATCGATAAAAACGCCTCAAGCTATGCTGATAAAACCCTTGCTCTCGTTCATTCCATAGCTGATTACGGTCACTATTCACAGCCGTACCTTGCTGCAAGCAATAACTGGACCATTGGCAAGGAGCATAAGGAAATGAGCAAGTATTATACCAGCTCATATTCTTATGACTCTATTAAGAAAGCAGCAAGCAAATACCAGCGCCTGCTTGACCTCGGAAAGTCGGATATCGAAAAGATAACCTATTCGCTCTCACTGAATTCCGGTACTTTCCTTAATGTATTTATCAAGGCGAAGGATAATTATACCGGCAGCGTAAAGGTCATAATAAAGAAGGGCAATGCAGCAACATCATATACTGCCGTTAAGCAGGCAGACGGACGTTACAAGGTTACAATCCCGAACATTTCGGCACATCAGCTCGGAGATACGTATACTGTCACAGCTGTAACGACCAACGGTACTGCAAAATGCAGCATATCCGCACTTTCTTATGTTTACGCAATTCTTAGCGGAAGCAGCTACGATAAAACCGCTAAAGACGCAGTTTCATCACTTTACAAATACTATGATGCTACAATGAACTATCGCTACAAATAATGTCAACGACAAATTACATACCACACCATACAACAAGGTCATTGACATATACTTGAGAGATGTTCTGAACATAACGATATAACCTACGACAGCTCCCATTAGGGAGCTGTTTCGTTTTAAATATGTGAAACAAAGAAAAATACTGGTATAGAGTTGATAAATGCAACTGTTACACCATGTCATGCATCTAAAGTTATAATTGGTAGTACCTCTTCCGTGCCTGTAATCGAAACAGTCACTCCCAAATTTTCAGCTTTCTCAGCTACACATGACGCAACATATAGCGCGAACAGGTTACATCCACACAACAACGCTCCAGCGAATATCTTTCTGTGAACTTTTCTCATTTCAGTTTCTCCTTCCGCATATGCAATATTCAGTCACTGAATAATATTCGCAAATTAGACTTTATATGACAAAATTGACCATTGTTGTTATAATAAATAAAAAAAGCTGTTACACTTTAAACTTAAATTGCGTTATTATAAAAGGAGGCATTTATTATTGGAAAAAGAATACATAATTAATTGTGTTCCATGAAATAAATAATATTTTTTAGCAATAATTGATTAGAATGTAAATAAGAAGCTTTTTGTGACATATCTTTTGTATACAATTCTTTCCCATGATATTCGAGATTATTATAATTATATTTATGAAGTTCTAATCCTAAAATTACTTTAATTTATGGCCTTTAGTTTTAAATTGCATATCAAAGTAATATCTTTCATTATTTATCATATTACTAAATTTATTCAGCATCTGATATACAAGTTTAATGTACTACATATAATCAATAATTGACTTGATTTATTCAGTGAATTATTGTAAAATAAATATCAGATAAATCTATTTTATATAATATTTATCAAGAAAGGTGGGAGAAAACTATGAAAACATAGCATTTTTTATATTATATACACTATTCAACAAAACTAATACAACGGAGGTAAAAAATGTTAAAAAACTATTATCAACTGTTCTTTCACTTACAACAGCAGCAAGTTTATTAACTACGTTCCCTGAAAAAGCTGAATGCACAGTAAAAGTACCCTATCTTGTAAACGATGAAAATTCAGGCTTTGAAATCAATCGTATAACTTCAAAAGATTATTTTAAAGCAAAATCACTGATAGCTGATTATCTTAATGCTGTCAATGTTTATAAAGATATTGAAACAGAAATTGAAAACACATCAAATCCGATAAGGAAGAAACGTTTGCAGCTGGAACTCGAAAAACAAGGCTTCATCACATATAGTTTTGCTTATGAAGCAGCAACCTGCTTAGGTATTGACATGGAGAATCCCTCAGAATGGCAATTCAGCAGAAGCAGCTCACTTTCAGGACACATTGAAACTGTATGGGGCGATCTTGATTTTGATTTCAGCAGTTATATAGATATTAACAAAAAAGACAAATCCGAACCAGAACCTGAAGAATATGATGATGAAGTCATAGTCCTGAACGGAAAGTATGATGCAAAGACAAATACTATCCAGATGAACTGGTTGGATACCATAAAAGCTGATGAATACAACCTCTATGAATCTGATGACGGTGACAAATACACTCTTATTGATACAGTCAGCAAATCAGTGTACTCTTACGAGATCAAAGATGAATTCAAAGAAAAATATTTCAAAGTAACTGCCATCACCACTGATGACAAAACCATCTCTTCCACACCTCTGCATATAATCAGGACAGAAGACGGATATGGTATAGAATATAAGGATTCCGACAATGACGGACTCCAGGATTCATACGAGATCTACATCGGTACAGATGTTTGATAACTGCAATAACCTTACCTCATTATTGCTTCCGAATACGTTGAAGACTATTAGTGCATATTCGTTTACAAGCTGCAAATCAGGTCCTCAAGGAAGGCTTCGGTATTAACCCAAATGATTCATATCAGGCTTTTCAACATTTCAAGAAAGTTGCGGAGTTTTGGGGTAATGAGGACAATACTCCATGCTTCCACTACGTTACTTCTTTCACTGGTGAAACAGCACCGACTGCTGAGAAAGCAATGGAGTTAACAAACGAAATATTCAAAGATGTAACCGATTCCCATCTTGCTGCAACTGGTACTCACTTCAAGGACAGAGAATGGAATTGGTATCATAATCACACAGTGGTGAGTCCTACAAACATCAATGACGGCTCATTGATGTATGGTGATAATACTACAAATTTCGCATTGGCTCAAAAGATGGCTGATGTAACCGTTCAACCTACCAAACTGATCATCAGGAAAGAGGATGGCACTGAGGTTGAAATTCCTAAGGTATTCGTTCCTCATGACTATGGTGATTGATCTTAACCTGATATAGCCATATTTATAATTATTGCCCCCAAAAAAGAACAGCTACAAGGTATATCTATACTTATCCCGGCCATTATGCCGGGAAAGCTGTTTGCTTTCTTTTATCTTGTCAATTATTCTATTATTATACTTTTTGATAAATATATTATTTTTATGATAAAGCTACAAAGGATAATGTTTGGTTAAGAAAAAAGAAGGGGCTTATGAAAAAGGAAAAGCGGAATGTTATTGTGCGTAGGTTTGAGGTTCTTGCGGATGACTTCAGGTTTGATGACAGCAAAAGCATATGTACAGTTACAGTAAATACGCTAAACAAAACAATCAGTTTTGCTAATGAATCAGGAGATTTCCCGACATTATATATCATTTTGATGGCCATGAGTGTTAACAAATACTGGCTTCAAATTGTTGATAGCTTTGAAAGGCCAGCGGATATGAGCCAATATTTTCTTCTAACTCACTGGATTAGCTTTGAAGTGTCGGACTTCTATCTATGTCATGAGGTGGAAGATGGATTGCCTGTAGGAGGCGGCGATGACGCCGCCTACCTCTCACACCACCGTGTGTACCGTTAGGTGCACGGCGGTTCAATCAATTTAACAAGTAACACACCTTTCGGTGTAATATACACTTTCCACTATCTGAGCGTGTTCGGGACTTTCACTCGTTATCTCATGCTCATTTCGTACAAACAAAAACAAGGACCGACATCAGTCGGTCCTATATTATCATATGTGTATGTCTGATTCTTTTGACAGGGACGGCATTAGAGTTACTTATTGAGTTCTGCCTTTACAGTTTCATATTCCAGAGTTGCTTCCTTTTCAGGAGCGCCTGTAAGAAGCGAAACTATTATAATAGCTGCAAATGCACAGAGGAATGCAGGAAGGAGCTCATATATAGCAAGTACGCCGCCCATAGGAGCAATAACGAACTTCCATACGAATACCATTACCGCACCTACGATAAGTCCTGCCATAGCGCCCCATTTATTTGAGCGCTTCCAGAAGAGTGCTGACAGCATTACAGGTCCGAAGGTAGCACCAAAACCTGCCCACGCAAAGGATACTACTCTGAATACCGAGCTGTCCTGATCCCATGCAAGCACAACTCCGCAGACTGCAATAACGAGGAGCACAACTCGTGCAACCAGCATTGAAGCCTTATCTCTCATTTTAACATTGAATACGCCCTTGAGGATATTCTCTGACATTGATGATGAAGCTGCAAGGAGCTGTGAATCCGATGTGGACATAGTACAAGCAAGGATACCTGCGAATACAAGTCCCGCAATAACAGCAAGTCCCACATGATGCTCGCTCATGTACTGAGCTATCCTGATGACAACCTTTTCGGAATTGGTGCCGTCAAGAGCTTCAAGCTTTCCGCTTGCAGAAAGAGCGTTTCCGATAAAGCCGATAACTATGGCGATACCCATTGAGATAACTACCCATACGGAAGCTATCCTTCTTGAAGTCTTTATCTTGTTTTTGTTCTCGATAGCCATGAAGCGGAGAAGTATATGAGGCATACCAAAGTAGCCGAGTCCCCATGCAAGAATAGATGCTATAGTGAGCAATGTATACTTATCTGCTCCGCCTGTTTCGGTATTGTGGATATGGCTCAGGGACAAATATCCCTTCAATGAGTCAGCATTTTCAATAACATTGCCAACTCCTCCTGCTGCACTGATACCAAAGAGGACAATGCTTATGAGCGCAACGGTCATTACGATGCTCTGGATAAGGTCAGTGGTGCTTGCTGCAAGGAATCCGCCTGTACAGGTATAGGAAATGATGATAGCAGCACTGATTATCATTGCAAGATGATAGTCCCAGCCAAACAGAGAGCTGAACAGCTTTCCGCAGGCAGAGAAGCCCGAAGCAGTATAGGGAACGAAAAAGATAAGTATTATGAGAGCCGAAACGCCCATGAGTATCTTGCTCCTGTCCTTATATCGCTCAGAGAAGAAGTCAGGGATAGTGATAGCACTGCAGCGCTGACTGTAGACCCTCAGGCGCTTTGCCACAAAGAGCCAGTTAAGGTATGTACCGATAGCAAGTCCGATAGCAGTCCATCCTGCTTCTGCACCGCCTGTGAGATAGGCAACTCCGGGAAGTCCCATGAGGAGCCAGCTGCTCATGTCTGAGGCCTCTGCACTCATTGCAGTTACCAGAGGTCCGAGCTTACGTCCGCCGAGATAGAAATCGCCGACGTTTTCGTTTTTCTTTGAGAAGATAAAGCCAACCGTAACCATTAGTATGAGATAGGCAATTATCGTTCCGATAATGATGATGTCTGTCATGTTTTACTCCTTTATAGTTTATTAACGTTAAAAAGTAATTATAATTATATCCCATATAATGCAATAAGTCAACATATTCTCAAATATATCGGTAAAATGTCCATAAACAGCAATAGCTTTTATGGAGGTTTTCACAGAATTAGGGTGATATTCATGATAGACAAAAAGACACTTCTGCCGTGACCGTCTGATCGGGAAAATAAAGTTTGACAATAAACGAAAATTATGATAATATAAAGGTACCATAAAGAGTACGCGAGGGACAAGCCCGCTGACCGTACAGCAACCTGCGAAAACGTAAGGTGCTAAAGCTTGAACGATGGGATGATAAATGATGCTTATTCAGCGATCCTGTCGTTACGATGGGGTCGCTTTTGTGCTCTTATGGAATATTTTATAAGGAGTGCATGAATTATGCGTACTATCAGGGAAATGTTAGGAAACGACGAGAAGATATGGGTATATCTCAAAAATGAGGATACCCGTAAGGAGTTTGCCCGAATGGCTGCAGCTGAAGGATTTCACTTTGGCGAAATTCCCTTTGAGAGCTGGGCGTTCGGTTATGTGGTTGCCGTACACAGTAACGGTGATATGGGACATCTGCCGCTGTTTATATGGTGCAGTTCTTTTGCAGCTGATGCCGACAACTGTCCGCGGAAGGTCGATTTTAACCTGTATCTCAACAATAAGCATGATCATTGTTGTAATACATCTCATTTCAAAGAATTGCGATCTATCGGTACTGCTATTTGAATACAATAAAAAACGGCTGCCCTATGTAAAAAAGCTCCCTGAAAAACAGGGAGCTTATAAATCAAATGTCCGTGACAAAGGGGGTTATGAGTATCATCAGCATACATACAGGGC
>NZ_CAMKRR010000081.1 GCF_946415235.1 uncultured Ruminococcus sp.
GGAAGTTCAGTCCTTCCGTATCGGCATGGAACACATAAGCCGCGCCGCCTTTTTCAAGATGGTCCGCCATACACTTGAACGCTGACAGGAGAAATGTGTAAAACTCCTCGTTCTTCATACTGTCGTTCTGAATGGTCAGCCCGCTGGAACTTTTGAAAGATACACCGTAGGGCGGATCTGTAAGAATGAGATTAGCTTTCGTATCGCCCATAAGTGTATTTACATCTTCGGGGCTGGTGGCATCACCGCACATGAGACGATGCCTGCCGACTGTCCAAAGGTCACCTTTTTCTACAAATGAAGCCTTTTCAAGTGCCGCTGTCAGGTCGAAATCATCATCTTTTGCTTTGGACTCCGTTTCGTCGGAAAACAGGTCAGCAAGCTCCTTGTCGTCAAAGCCTGTGAGACCTATGTCGAAAGCCTCAGCCTGCAGGGACTCAATCTCAATACGGAGCATTTCTTCGTCCCAGCCTGCATCAAGTGCCATGCGATTATCGGCCAGTATGTAGGCTTTTTTCTGTGCCTCGGTAAGGTAGTCCACAAAGACGCAGGGGACCTCCGCAATGCCCTCATCTTTAGCGGCGGCGATACGTCCATGACCTGCAATGACGTTGTAATCCTTGTCGATGATGACAGGATTTATGAAGCCGAACTCTCGCAGAGATGAGCGGAGCTTGGTAATCTGCTCAGGGGAGTGCGTTCGGGCATTGTTGACGTAGGGTATCAGCTTCTCGGTGGCGACAAGCTGGAATTCAGTGGTTGTTTTCATCGGGTATTCCTCCGTTTCATTACTCTTTTCAGCCCCTTGCGAGTGTCTGTGATGTTGCGGTAATTCTGCTGGGGCTTGTAAATCTGTCTGGGATTTGAAGCTTTCTTCATAGGAACTCCTTTCTATTTGCGACCTGCGCGGAGAAGCCGCTCCATAGCGTCGTCCATAGGATTTGCACCTGTTGCATCGACTGAGCAGTTCTCCTTGACAACCTGAAAGATCTGGTACCATGCATTGTTGGTCTGCTTCATGTAATTCTGGGACATGGCGACGTATGGGCTTTGAATAGGCGCATTTGAGGTCGGGTGCTTGCCGAGAAATCCATACCTGCTGATAGCCTCCTCGCACTGTATCCAACGGGCAACGCTCATGGCGTATTGCTCGATAAGCTGAGGATTTACCATTTTTTCGCAGCCCAGCTTCTTTAGCCATGCGGCGGTATGGTTGTATATTTCAGCGGCGCAGAGCTTCTCGCCGTCGCGCTGAACTGCGGAGAGATATTCTCCCGGAGGCGGCATATCGACCCCTTCCATATCAGCTCCCAGTGTTTCGGGAATATCTAGGACAGTAAGCTTGCGACCGCCGGGATTGCCGGCGTCTAATTTCTCCTTCAGAGCCTTAGGCTTGCGCCCTGCACCAGGTCTAGCTCCACCGCGCTTTGTACCGTCTTTTGCCATGAGTTCACCTCCTTTGAAAAAAATCAAAGAATTCAAATAACGTTTGAAAAAAGCTCCGCAGAGCATAAAAAATCCCGACGTGTTGTCGGGAGAAAATCGCAGTATTCAGCCCTTTGCAGGCATTGTTTGATTATTGCTTGAGCCGGGGCTATTCCCCCTTTGAAAATGCTGTTTTTGTGCGTGAGAGGGGGCGCCGGTCTTCCTGAGGATAGTCCGCAGAGATTTCGATACCCCCCGGGGGCTTAGTATGTGTATTCCGGTCTGCTGTCTTCGCGACCGGTTTTCTTGTCGTGGCATGACTTGCAGAGCGCCTGCCAGTTGGATTCGCTCCACATAAGTGAGTGGTCACCGCGGTGGGGAATGACATGGTCAACGACGGTAGCGGTTACGAAACGACCTTCTGCAAGGCACTTGACGCAGAGCGGGTGCTTGCGGAGATAAGCTCTGCTTAATCGCTGCCATTTACTGCCGTAGCCTCGCTTTGAAGCAGAGGGTCTGTCAGGGTGCAGGGGGAGATGTTCTGCGCAGTAGCTACCCTCAGTAAGTCTCGGGCAGCCGGGGTGTCGGCAGGGTTTCATGGCTTTTCGCGGCATGGTTTCACCTCCATAGGAAATAAAAAAAGCAGTCCGAAGACTGCTTATATTTTTATTCAGTTACTGATAAGAATTTGCAGCGTGACACTGCAACCACTATATGAAATCCCAATTAGGATTCATTTCTTCTGTTGTTTTCCAATCTATATTATATTTTTCCTTTAATATTCTTTTTTTCTCTCTTTCAATGAATGAAAATCTTCCGAACCTTATTTCAGGATCAACTAAAGATTCAGCTTCTTTGTCAACTTCTTCAATAATAGATTTAAAGTATTCTGTATCTTCAATAGGATCATGCTTTAGCGGTTCAGTTTTGGGTAAGAGTTCTCTTTTCCTTCTTTTCATAATCTAAACTCCTATGAATTCCGATTTGAATATCAAGTAAATTATATCATATCCCAGATACGAAAGTCAATATCATAGTTTCTGTATTTTAAGTATATCATAAACTATGCGTATCATCAAGTATTATTGTGTATCATGTAGTATCATCTTTTTGACCGCAATTGCGTGGAGCCGCTTTGTATGGGATTCGCTGTAGCCTATTTCGTCAGCAACTTTCCGCCAGCACTTGAACTCAATATAGCGCTTGTAGAGCAGGTCGCGTTCATCGGGATTGTCGAGAGCTTCAAGGGAGCTGAGGAAGGAGTGTTTCAGCTCCTCCAGCTCAGCGAAGGCGAGGTCTGCTTCATGGTCGAGGTCAATGGCACGGCATATTCTTCGGGACATTCCGTCTTTATCATGGCTTGCAGTTTTCGGCATATCGCTGAGGACAGGCGACGAGGGAGAAGCCTCTGCAATGCGTATTTCCTCGGCTTCGCGGCGTTTGCGTTTAATGCGGCGGAGCAGAATATTTGCTCGGTTCATGTATTCTCGGGGTGTCATGGAAGTGCCTCCAGTTTCGTTTTTATTCGCGGTGCAAATGAGTCGTCGCCCAGCATAAGACCGATGACTGTGCAGGCGAGCTCTGCGATTTTCTCGGTGCTTTCGGACTTGTTTATCTGCGCAATGAGAGTGCCTGCTCTGCGGAGATTGTCCTGATATTCCCTGTAAACTCTGCGGAAGTTTTCGTACTCTGCAACGGCTTCATTATAGCGCCTGAGAAGCTTTCTTTTGCGGTTTTCGGCGTCCTCTTTTGAAAGCTCATTGAACTTGAAATCATAGTATATCTTACGAAGCTCCGAGAAGTACATATACTCCGCAGGAGGGAAGTCCGAAACCTCGACTGTACCGTCGTAAGCCTGACGTTCAAGGCGCTTTCTGGTATCGCTGTCATTGAAGTTTATTTGTGTTTTCATAAGACCTCCTGGTGACCTAAGTGACCTATAATTATGAAATTCCATATAAGTCTTATATATTTGGTTTTCTTAAAAGAGAAGTAAGAAAATGATGATTATGGGTCACTTCCGTCACCCTATAGATAATCCAGAGAGTGAAATGCCGATATAAGTCCAGCCATTTTTTCTATGGACTTTATTGTACCGTTTTACGAGCTCAACACCGAACTTTCGGCTTGACATCTTATACTCATTGCACTCGGCTGCCCACTGACAATAAAGTGCATACAGCGCGGAAGCCTTGACCTCGCCGCCTTCTGCAACGTAATCGGAGTCCAGAAACGCCGAGATAACGTCCATTTCATTGCGGTACTCCTTAACGGCATCAAGGACTACCTTCGGCTTGCTCAGACCCTCGTGCCGCCACAGGCGATAGCCCTCCAGCATCCACGCCAGAATGTCAGGGAGCTCCGCAGTCAGCTTGGTACCCAAATCCTTGTCGATTTTGTCCTCGGGAATTGTCACAGTAAAGGGGATAATATGGATTCTGCGCCAGATACCGATGTCCGTACCGCGGATAGTCGGCTTATGGTTGGTCGCCATCCACAGCTTGAACTCGGGGCGATACTCGAACTCGTCGCCATAGAGCTTTCGTGCAGTTACAACGTCGTCGCCAGTCAGCTGCTTGAGAAGTCCCTCATTAAGACGCATGCCCTCGTTTGGCTCAACTGACGTAACGAAGCGAGCTCCCTTCAAACGGGCAATATCGGAGTTCGCAGAGGAGCTTGCGGTTTTCATCATAATGCTCTCGGGCTGGATATTGGTGGCATATTCGCCGAGGATTGTCCTGACCACTTCCAGAAAAGTTGACTTGCCGTTTCTTCCCGTGCCATAGAGGAAAAACACGCACTGCTCCGAGGTCAGACCGCTGAGGGAGTAACCCAGCGCCTTCTGCACATAGCGGATAAGCTCCTTGTCGCCGCTGAAAATCTCATGGAGGAATTTCAGCCATAGTTCGGGACGTTTGGGCTTCACGGGCATGGAAGTTCCCAGCATACGGGTCATATAGAATTTATGGTTATGGGGAGCAATTGAGCAGTTATCCAAATCAAGCACTCCGCTTTGGGAGTTGACCAGAGTTTTATTGCTGTCAAGCTCCGAGGGGCGAACTGCCACGAAGTGCTCGAATTCCTTTATCATAGCCTTTTTCGCCGCATTGGAACGGCTGTGCTTCATGTGCTTCTGGAAGTCCTTCAGAAGCCTTCCTTCCTCATGGGAAGCCCATGCTTGCAGCTCCCTTTTCATGGATTCAAGAACCTTGTCTGCATAGACATAGACCATTCCGCGGACATCGTACTGCCATTTGCCCTTTTCATAGTAGAGCCAGCGCTTGTCAACATAGCAATATCGCAGAATATCGCCGCATATGTCCTTCATTCGCATAGCATTTCCCGTATCGTCAAGGGTGTGCATAGGGCAGTGGGGCTCATTGTCGGGACACTCCGCAAGAACGCTTTTTTTGGCGCTATACTGGGGATTATAGTGGTTGTTACAGCTTGCGGCTGCACGTTCAAGAACAATCCTGCCATAGGTAGTTCCGCTCTGCTTTCTGTTCCATTTATCGCGCATGAGACCTGAGCTTCGGAAAATGCTGTCCATGAGCTTTATATCTCCGCCGCACCAGAATGCCAGCATATTGCAGAACGCCAAATCGGCTTCCGAATGGGACTGAAATCCCGAAATATCGCCGCTGAACAGGGCTGAGAACTTTGCTCCATTCTGAGAGCTCATAGCTCTGCTGACTATCTCCTGTTCGGTGAGACCAGTCGGCACAACCGCTCCCTGCACCTGAGGCTTTGGAGCTTCACGATTGCCGCCAAGATACTTTTCGTGGAGCAGCTTGACAGATTCGGTACAGTCCGAAATATCGGCAAATTCCGAGCATGAATTTCCTGTCATAATGAAGAACCTGCCCCTGTCATACATCTCCACCTTGCCGCGTCTGCGAGCACCTGAGGGGAGAGTGCCCCTGCAAATGATATGTATGCCGTTGCCCGACTGAGACAGCTCCGCATAGGAGCGCAGACCATAGATGAACTCATGGACGATGTTCTCCGTTCCGCCGTCGTTATAGTCTTCCACAGCTTCGCGGCAGTCGTCAATGTCAACTCCGAAGAAGCCGCTTCCCGAAAACATGAAGCCTATTCCGCTGTATTTCGCGGACTCCCGGACTGCTGTCCCATAGTCGCTCCATGTCTGGGGATTGTTTGACATAGCCTGTCCGCCTGTAATCGGGTTGACGGGTATCTTTTTTATGCCCGAATGGGACTTCGCATCGTGAATGGACTTCCAGCAAACCCAGTTGGGAACGGCTTTCATTGCGTTTGGTATTAATTCGTACATAAAGTACCTCCTAATAAATCTTTCTATATATGCTCCCAAATCGGGCATAATTAAACGGAAACCCATTGAATTTCAAGAAAAGTTTACAGAAAGTTCAGATTTCAGGGAAGTACCGTATGAACAGCTTCTTACGTTTCGCCCATTTAATTTCCCTCTGCATTCCCTTTGAGAAAACGTCGCCGAATATCCATAATTCGTCGCATTTTGCCAGCATTACGCGGTTCATGAACATTGCCAGCTCACGCTCCTCTGGCACATCGTCGTCCATAAACTGAGGAAACAGCAGGTGGGGAGCATAGGGTATTGCATGGTTTTCCACTGCATAGCGGCAGTAGCGCTGAGCATTGCGGATATTCTCCTGACGGTCACCAAATGAAAATGGGGAGCAGATATAGACGAAAGGACGGTATTTTCTGAGTATTTTGGGAGCTCTCTCCTCACGCTGGATACGGCTGAGAGCCTCGTATTCCGTAGGGCTTGGGTAGCCCTCGCTATTGCGGTAATTCATAGTATTTCCTTTCTGCCCGTTGGGACAGCCGAAACTGTCCCCAGGCATTTTATTTTAAAACGGCACGTCGCCGTCGCTGAGAATTTCCTCGAAGTCGCTGAGATTTCCCATGTCTATGGGAGTTGCCGCAAAGGTCTCCGCAGGCTTCTGTGCCACGGTATCAGCGGTCACAGTCGGCTTCTCCTTGAAAACATGACTGCACTCAGGGAACTTGGACTCATTCATGAACTTCACAACTTCGCGGTGCTGACCGTTATACTCGTCATGCCCCACGGTCACACGTATTGCATGACCAATCAGCTCGTCGCAGAGCGCCTGCAAGCTTTCGTAGCTCTTACCGCTTGGTAGTGCCGCCGCCTTTGCCAGAGACATGACCTGCTTGAAGCTATACCCTTGCACCTGCATATCAGCCTGAGTTGGTTCACGGCGCTTCCACAGGGTATGGAACAGGAAGCGGTTCTGGTATTTCTGCTCCACGTCGTTGCGTATCACCAGCGTAAGATTGAGCCCTGTTGCGCCGTTCTGAGTGGTTCGTTCCTCAATGCTTTTTATGATTACTTCGTACTCACCCTTGGGAATGAGCTCGAAGCTGTTAACCTCGGAATAATCCGTTGAAAATCCCATATTATTTTCCTCCTGTTACAAGTTGTAAAGCTTCCTCGGGACTTCTGCAAACGCCTGCAATTGCACCGTTTTTTCGCATAGTTTCAAGGAAGTTTTTCTGTTGGTCCGTTGGTCTGCCTTTTGCAGTTTTTACCTCAATGAACACAGCTCTGCCGTCAGCCTTGCGAACTCCGAAAAGGTCTGAGAAGCCTCTGGGAACTCCCGTATCGAAGTATCTTCCGTCGGGAGTATAGCCCTTGCCTACGTTTATCCTGAACATCACGCAGGTGTCCGCAAGTGCAAGCCGTATTTCGTTCTGAATTCGATGTTCTTCTGTCATAGCCAGCCTCTTTTCTTAGCCTGATAATAGCACCAGCCCTGCTTGTAACCGTGCCGTTTCGCATAGATATGAAGCTCCTTCAAGGAAGTGCATTCCTCAGGGGAGTCAAGCTCCAGTTTGAACTCCGCTATCTTTTCAAGCTCCGCATCGTCTTCCTGCTGAACCTTTCGTTCATGCTTGGGAAAAGCAAATCCGCAGGCTGGACATACAGCCCTGCCGAATGGTGGCGGCTCGAAAGTGTAATAGCACTGCGGGCACTGCTTAACCTTCACATCTGCCGCAGATTCGGACTGCTTCCGCGATGTCTTCTTTGCATTCAAATCCCATTTTCGGTCGGCGTCGGGCATTCCGAAGCGAGCATAGTTGCCCACATGGTCGATGATAACTGCACGTTTGCCCGGCTTGTAGCGCATACAGCGCATTGACTGCTGAATATACAGAGTGAGACTTTTTGTCGGTCTGAGCAGTATTACGCAACTGCAATCGGGCACGTCGAAGCCCTCGGAAATAAGGTCCACATTGCAGAGTATCTTGATGTCGCCTTTTCGGAAATCCGCAATAATACGGCCACGTTCAGTTTTGGGAGTGCTCCCGTCAATATGAGCTGCGGAGATACCTGCCGCGCTGAATTCCTCAGCCATAGCCATTGAATGATTCACGGAAACGCAGTAGCAGACCGCCTGTCTGCCGCCTGCAAGAGCCTTGTAGTGCCTGATTGCGTCACCGAAAACAGCAGTTTTCAGCAGAGCCTTTTCCGCGGATTTTGCCTCATACTCACCATGAAGAATTCTCACGCCTGTAAGGTCAGCAATCGACGGCGCATAGTAGTCGTAGGGCGCGAGGTAGTGGTTTTCAATGAGCCATTTTGCGGACACTCCCTCCACGAGAATATCATTGACGTCACCAAGACCGCTTCCGTCAAGCCGAATCGGAGTTGCCGTAACTCCAAGCCTGCACACATCGGGAAAAGCGTCGTAAATACGGTGATATGTAGCGGCTTTGGAGTGGTGGTTCTCGTCGGTGATTATGAGCGCAGGTTTTGTCAGCTTTGCAATTCTGCGGGTAGCAGTCTGCACCATCATAACATCAGTTTTCTCCATGTCAACGCCCCATTTGCAGAAGGTTTGCTCAATCTGCTCCACCAGCTCACGGCGATGAACCAGAAAGAGAACATGATTATTTTTTGCAGTTGTCCGCCTTGCGATTTCAGCAACGATTACGGACTTCCCACCACCGCAGGGAAGTACTACACATGGCGATTTATAGCCTTTAAGATATGCCTCACGCACACGGTTTACAATGTCATTCTGATACGGGCGCAGTGCCTTCATCAGCAGGTTTCTCCTTACGCTTTTTTATTTCCTTTGTCATGCAGTTCCAGCAGAGCTTGCGACCGTAGTTTTTCACGGTGCCCTCTGCAATCTGTTCCGCAGACCTGCCCTGAGCTGCAACAATAAGACTTCCGCAGTCAGCGCACCTGTCAGGTTCAACACCGCCGCTGAGCCACTCCTTGAGCTGCTTGCCAAGTTCGGGAGTTATAACGCCTGTCCATGAATCGAGAAATGTAGTATCCTTAGACGTCGAAGCCGTATGGCTCCTTGCAATATTGAACACAATATCGAACTCATACTCCGTATTTTCGCGCTGCACAGGAGCAAGTCCAATCTTTACCGGAACAGTCTTGCCGCGCTCATTCTGCTCCATAGCATAAGCCATTTTTGAGCGCATGGTTACGATGATATGACAGTCCGCAGAAAGCAGGGTATTTACCAGATGATTTTGGATTTTACCAGCCTCATTCCACACGGTGAAGCTGTTCTTGTTCTGCGTCTGTTCCAGCTCTGTTTTCAGGTCAAGAACGCCGCCCTCGTTATCCCATGCATGGCTGAAGCTGTCCACGATTACAACTCCGTCTGGACCAACTGCGGCAGTTGCTTCCTTGACCTTCTGAATATATCGGTCAGGTGAATAGGGCGGAGTCAGCTCGTCATAGAGAAAAGCTCCCGTTTCAAGGTCACTTCTTTCCGCATAAAACTGAGCTCTGCCGTGCTCTGTATCAATGAGAGCAATTTTGCTCCAGTCGCCGGTAACTCCGTATGCAAGATACAGTGCGGACAGCGTTTTTCCAGCGCCGCTTGGACCTGCAAGTGCCACGCGCATTTTCGCAGCTTTTCGCTGAGCTTTTTTGAATGCCATAGAAATCCCTCCTCACTTAATTTGAATGTTCTGACGCTCCACAAGCTGTGCGCCTTTGATACTCTCACCAGCAAGCAAAGCTGCTTTTATAGCGGCTTTATCAGGAGTATAGGTGACCTTTTTCACGTTCCATTTCTTTGGAAGCAGTTCCGCATTAATTTCAGTAGCAGTTGATTTGCGGAAGCTGATACGCACTCTTGCAGTTTCAAATGGCTGACTGCTGAGAGCTCCTGAGAGCCAGTTTCGCAAGGAAGCCGCTTTGTTCTCGGCAATCTTCATTCGCCTGTCAAGAGCGTCACGCTCAGCTCTTATGGCAGCCGCATCAGACTCCAGATTTTTCACCCACAGCGCCACGTTTTCCAGCTTTGCATTGCGCTCCATAAGCAGAGCGCTGAGCATTTCCTCGTTGATTATTTCGCCTGTTTCCGCGTCAACACAGCCACTTATTGCGGAGTCAATTTCATACAGCGTCGACATCTCTGAGAGCCTCCTTCTTGGCTTTAATCTCAATGCAGGCGAGATTCACCGACTGCGCTTTGGAGAGCTCCTGTTCGGTAAGAAGCTGCTTTGCCATGCTTTCGGCAATAGCGCTGATAAAGATGAGCGCGTCTGTCATGTACTTCATTTGCTTTTTATTCATTGTAAATCCTCCTTGTTCGGGAACAATGTCCTCTGTTTGTAAAGTCAAAAGAAAAGAGCCATACCGGAACAGTTACGGAAAAATTTCTCTCAGAAATTTATCTTCCGCGATTTCCTGCCGTATTCTCGCCTTCATAGCCCTTATGCGTCGGTCAGAAACGCTCATTGCTTTTGCGACTTCTTTAGTAGTGTAGCCGCAAAGTTCGGTCAATCCGTAGACAGTCTGCCACTTATCCTTCATGCTTGCAACTACTTCACGGAGCCGCTCAACTGATACACATGTCTCCTCTTGAAACTGAACTGTCAGCTCGGGAAAACTGACACCGTCGTAGCTGTCGCCGTCTTCATCTTCAAGCAAATCATCAAGATAAACGAATTGCCTTCTTGCAGGCGGAATTTCGTTTCGCTGGGGAGCTCTGCCGTTCCTGATGATGAACTCAGCAATGAACTTCTTTCGCCATATCTGGTACATTTTCTGCTCATGGGGAGTGAGCCGCAGTTCCTTGCAGTTTACATAAACCTCATGGTCATCAAGTGCATGAAGGTTGCGGATATCCTGTTCAGTGACGCCGTTTTCACCGGGCTTGAACTCAATTACAAGCTGACCGTTCTCGTCATAAAGCTTGTAGGTGCCGCGCTGGTTCCTGGGAGTTTTCCTGTATTTCATAACCTTGTCCTCTCCGCTCGGAGATAGAGTACAGGATAAGCCGATTTCAGGGCAAAAAAAGAGTGCACACAGAGAAAGGCTATCTCAGATACAACCGTCAGAAACGACAGCTGTATGAAATATCCTGTGCCCTCTATGTACACTCCGGGCAAGTTATTTTTTCTCAGTCACTTGACTGTAGCTATATCATAGCATAATGAAAACAGGGTTTGAAGGGCAGAATCAGCACCATCATAAATGGCTTGATACTGGGATTAACAGCTTTTATTTGAACTTTTGAAACGGTGAATAGGCAAAAGCATAAGCGCTTATGTGCCGTTGTCGGCACCATGATAAAAAAATTTTGAAGACAATAAACGAATAATGAAAAATCCCTGAAGCATTTGCCTCAGGGAGTTTCTTGTATAAAGGGCTCCATACCTTTTAGTTTAAGAGCCTTATTGCACTGTTCAATTGTAGCACCGTACATTCTGTCGATGATAGTTTGGTAGTAGTTATGTCGTTTGCTGTGCCGAAGGCTAACTCCGGCTTTCTCCATGAGATCATAAATCAGAGCAGGATAAAGGTGCATGGCAATTCCCATAGCCATTATCTCCTCAACAGTGACCTTATAGCCTTCGCTGTTGCGGAGCTTTTTTATTTTATCTTCGCTGATAAAAGAGGCTTCTGACAGTCTTTCAATAGTAGTTCCGGTGCGCTTCATATGCTCACGGAGTGATACTGAAAACTCGTCAGAGAGCTTGTCGTGGTTCAGTAGGTCGTCAGATTTATCAGCTTCTGCGAACATTTGCAATATTTGCTGCTCCGAGTATTCAATCTCAATAAAGCCGCCGTCGTCGCTGCGCTGTAAGGTGCCGCTTTTGTAGCTGTATGTAATGCGTCTATGCAGCGTAAATAGCACACAGCATTTATCAAGATTGTTACGCGCATAGGCAGTGAGCCTTGGCGTATTGCCGCTGTCAATGTAAGTCGGGTGATTGATGCAGACATGACCTTCAACGTAAACCAGCCGCCTTGAAATAATATAGCTGTTGAATTTTTTATTTGAGCTGCACAGGCTTTCAATAGCGTTTGGCTCAACAGTATAGGTCTGGTATGGCTCGATAGTTCCGGTGATATTATAATCGGGAACGCGCTTTCCTGCAATATAATTGAGAACTCCGCTTGCGTCGGTATATCCCAGCTCGCAGAGCCTGAACTTTGCCGCCTGCATTGATACGTTAAAGTGATTGGAAATACGGCGAATGGTTCTCAATATCCTGTCTGTCTTTTGCAGGTGCTTGAACTCTGACAGGCAGTCTTCAATAAACGGTCTTACGGAGAATTCCGGCATCTGTATGCGCGGAGCAAGACGTTCAGCCTGCCACTCTATTTCCTTTACAACAGCCTGCTCAGCCTTTGAAAGCGGAGAGTTGTCAATATCAAAATCTGGACGATATTGCTTAAGCTCGTTCCTGTATTTCTCCTGTAAGAGTATAAAAAGAGAGTGCCTGATATAATGAACGCACTCGTGAACGATAGTGTTATTGGCTCTGTTTGTGTCGTTGGCTTCAGTTATTTTGTCTATGACAATGGTACGCTTGGGAACTTCAAAAAACGACATTTGACCTCCGTAAACACCTTTGGCGGAACCACTGGGGATATAGAGCCTTCCGAGCACTCTTTTCGGAGCATTGACATTACCGCTGGCAATTGTTAAGTCAAGGCAGTCAGCCAGAGTATTTGGCTCTATGGCTTCGCCGTTCATGTAATCACCGGAGTAGTAGGTTTCGAGTATGCGGTATGCTTCGTTTTCAAGCTGATTTGTTCGCAGCGGAGCGTATAAGTAGTCGTTCAGCTGCGGAAGGTTAAGGTCGTCAGCCTTGTCATATAGGGAAATATTTTCAAATAAGTGCTCCTGACTGTTCTGAAAATCATAATAGCCCCGTATCCGGAAATCCAGAGTGCAGCTTTCTTCCGTTATGTCATAGTAATCCTCAGCATAGTATTCTATTTCGCATTTGAGTATTGTGTCAACATTGATGCTATCTTCAGAACGCCTATAAAATCGCAGGGAGTTTATTACCGCATCTACTGATATAATATTTCTGGAGTTGCAAAGGCAGGTAGATACGTTGCCAAGCAATATTCCGTTAATTAGCGCAAGTCGATATTTGTCGGCATAGTGGGCAAGCAGCCATTCAGAAAAGGTGATAATCCTTTTTGGAGTTTTACATTCAGGATTGGGAATACCCGTGCTATTGCTGAAGATTATTGGATAATGCTTCATGTTGCCTCCTCAAACATGGGTAAATAAAATTATTAAGAAATTATGTCTTTGTCGTGGCAGTTGTATTATATCATACAGCTTATGAAACAACAATACAAAAACAGCGACTCCGAGAAATTCTATAGTCTTGACTAAAACTATTTAGTTTTGT
>NZ_CAMKRR010000082.1 GCF_946415235.1 uncultured Ruminococcus sp.
GGCAACTACATGGCTGGCGCTAACATTGCAGGCTTCCTCAAGGTTGCTGAGGCAATGAAGGCTCAGGGCTGCGTTTGATCGAAAACTGACAGTGACTTATCAGTACGTGCAGTAAAGTAAACTTATATGTCTCCCGTTGTATTTATCAGCGGGAGACTTTTTATATTTAATAATGCACAATTAATAATGCTCTGAATTGGTGAAAACATAGAAATTTTACTATTTAAACAATTATTGTTGCAGTTAAGGTTGAAATATGTGCAAAATGTGATATAATATGAAATGTAGTTATTTTATCATATTATGTAATAAGAATTATGCCATGGGGGAGATCAACAAATGAAAAAAACTATAATCACTATCGAAAGACAATACGGAAGCGGCGGCAGCATAATAGGCAAACTCGCTGCGGAAAAGCTCGGAATAAACTGCTATAACAGACAGATACTCGAAATGACGGCGGAAAGATGCGGGATAGCTCCCGAATATCTTGAGAATGCCGAGGAGAATGTTCCCACAAGTTTCCTGTATTCACTGCTTCTGTCGGCAAATCCCGCAAGGACTATGGAAGAGAACCTTCCTCTGTCGGACAAGGTATTCCTTATGGAGAGCCGCATTATCAACGAGATTGCCGAAAAGGAGAAGAGCTTTGTTCTGGTCGGCAGATGCGGAAGCTATATACTCGAGGATAAGGGCTGCTTCAATGTCTATATCTATGCAGACCCCGAAGCCCGCGTAAAAAGGGCGATCGCGGAATACGGCGTCAGCGAGAACAAGGCGGAGTCCATAATGAAAAAAGCCGACAAGCGCCGCGAGACATTTTACAATGTCAATACGGGAAGGCTGTGGCAGGATAAGGACCAGTACTCATTGTGCCTTAACAGTGCGGTACTCGGCGACGAGCTCTGCGCGGATATCATAGTAAAGGCTTATCGGGAATATAACGAGCGTTTCAAGGACTGAAAAAGTATAAAGAAGCTCCTTTGCGGAAGAATAACCGTAAAGGAGCTGTTTTTTTATGTGTGTTGTGCTTGTTCGTTCCGTCATGCTTTATATACTGGTCATATTCGCGGTCAGACTTATGGGAAAGCGTCAGCTGGGGGAGCTTCAGCCCTCAGAGCTCGTAATAACCATACTTGTATCGAATATAGCGACTCTCCCCATTGAGGACGTGAATATCCCCGTGGTTGTGGGTGTTACGCCTATTCTGGCACTGGTCTGCTTTGAGGTCATGACATCGTGGATAAACCTTCATTTCCCGAAGCTGAGGGAGCTTGTATCGGGAAGTCCGAAAATAGTCATACGCGGCGGAAGGATAGAGAGGGATATACTCCGTGAGCTTAGATTTTCCGTGGACGACCTGCTGATGGCGCTTCGCAGTAAAGACATTTTCGACCTTGACGAGGTGCAGTTCGCAATGGTGGAGACCACGGGGAGTATTTCCGTGATGAAGAAGCAGTCCTCGGATACTCCCACAAGGAGCGATATGGCGGTTCCCGCAGAAGAAGCCGACCCGCCCGTGCTGATAATATCCGACGGCTTATTTGTCGGAAAAGCCATGAAGTCTCTGAAAGTAAGCAGAAGCGCGGTGGAGATGCTCCTTTCCGCAAATGGCCTCGGGGTAAAGGACGTTTTTATAATGACCATTGACAGCACGGGAAGCTGTTTCGTTGCAGACAAGCAGGGGAGAGCTCCGCTGAAAATAAGTCTCGGAGGGGAAAAGAGTGACAAGAGTTAGGATAAGCGCAGGGATACTGGTTTTGCTCATCGGGATAAGCGTGTTTTCGGGCATATGGGTGAACCGCCGCTGCGATGATATGCTGGGGGAGATAGATAAAATATATGAGCTGGAAGAAAAAGGCGATATTATCGGAGCTGCGGATATGTCGAAAGAGCTTGACGCCAATTGGGAGAGCTTCCGCGAAACGGCTTCGGTAATGCTCAGATACGATAAGCTTGTGGAGATAGACCGCCTTTGCTCACGGATAGTTCATCTTGCCGCGGAAGAGGGCGCTGAAATGGAGGCAGAGCTTGCCGAGCTCCGTGATATGCTTGAAATGCTGAAAAGCGGCGAAACGCCGCTTTGGAATAGTGTGTTTTGAAGAAGTGATAAGTTTTTAGTGCTTAGTGAATAGAAAAGGGACGCCGCTGGCGTCCCTTAAAAATGTAACTGTTCAGTACCTTTTCATTCTTTGCTTATATATTGCTCACCATCATTATCGATACTTTTAAAGCCACTGATAGTAAATGTCTTCTTGTCACTTATAAAATAAACAAATTTCTGATTCCGGGCAAGAATATAATAGTCTCCGGATTTGACCTGAGAATCATACTTGTCTTCAAAATATTTAAAAACCGTTACAGCATCTTCCTTGTTCAATCCATAGCATATATCTATATACCGGTTCTCTTTTTGTGCAAGCACTCTTTCTCCGGAAACCTGTAAATCATATATATTATCAAATTCAGACACTTCATATCCGGCAGCTTTAGCATTTCCGATCAATTCTGTTTTTGAGGGAACTACACTTTCAGCTCCGTTATTCAAAATATCAACTTCAGAACTGCTTTCACCTGATCTGTTTTTTTCACAGGAATATGCTAACGTGCATATTGCCGCAGCAGATATTATACACAGTATCTTTCTAAGTTTTTTCATACTGTTATTACTCCTTATAATTAATTCCGATTTACTTTTCAAGTGTTCCGTGAGAAAGTGACTTCAGATAAGCATTGATGAAGCCGTCGAGGTCGCCGTCCATAACAGCCTGAATGTTGCCGTTTTCAAAGCCTGTGCGGTGATCCTTTACGAGAGTGTAGGGCATGAATACATAAGAACGTATCTGCGAGCCCCATGCTATCTGGTTCTGAACGCCCTTGATATCCTCTATCTTTTCGAGGTGCTCGCGCTCCTTGATCTCAATGAGCTTTGAACGGAGCATCTTCATGGCGTAGTCCTTGTTCTGGTACTGGCTTCGCTGAGTCTGACAGGAAACAACGATACCTGTAGGCTTGTGGATAAGGCGTACAGCCGAGCTGGTCTTGTTTACCTTCTGACCGCCTGCGCCGCTTGAACGGTAAACCTCCATTTCAATATCCTCGGGACGGATATCAACTTCGATAGAGTCGTCGATTTCGGGCATAACCTCGAGAGCTGCAAATGATGTATGTCTTCTTCCCGAAGCGTCGAAGGGTGAGATGCGGACAAGTCTGTGAACTCCCGACTCCGACTTCATGTAGCCGTATGCATTGTCGCCCTCAATGAGTATGGAAGCTGACTTCATACCTGCGTCGTCGCCGTCGAGGTAGTCGAGGAGCTCCACCTTGAAGTCGTGGCGCTCAGCCCAGTGATTGTACATACGGTAGAGCATTTCTGCCCAGTCCTGAGCCTCTGTACCGCCTGCGCCCGCATGGAAGGTGAGGATTGCGTTGGCATTGTCGTACTCGCCTGTGAGCAGAGTTGAGAGCTTTTCTTCCTCAAGCTTTGTCTTGAAAGCCTCGGACTCGCTTTTTATCTCTTCGATGTCGCTTTCATCGTCGGCTTCGATAGAAAGCTCGATAAGAGTGATTATATCTTCAAGATTATCGTTGAGCTTGTTGAACTTCTCGATCTTTCTTTCGAGAGACTTCTGTTCCTTCAGTACCTTCTGTGAGTTTTCGAGGTCGTCCCAGAAGCCGTCCTTTGCGGTCTCGTCGCCAAGCTCGGCAACTCTTTTCTTAGCGGCTTCTATATTCAGAACATCTGCAAGCTCCGCCATTTCCTTGCGGTAGCCCGTCATTTCGACTCTGAGCTCATCAAGTATTATCATAGTTTCAAATCCTTTCAAACATAGATACATATATTATATCACAGTTTCGGACGGACTGCAAGGGGAAAAAGAGAAATTTTCGCATAACGCGAAAATTTCTCAGCACTTAGCCTGTAGGGGCGCACATTGTGCGCCCGCGCCTGATGAAATAACCTCAAATGACCAATTGTAGGGGCTGATGCCCACATCAGCCCGTCAGTTCTGTTGCAATTGTGGGACGTCGAGGACGCCGTCCCCTACATAGCGCATACAGTCTTGACAAATGAAAAATTATCATGTATAATTATAAGGTATTCAAAGGCGATGATGAAGAGGAGTACGTGAGATATCCGATTTTCAGAGAGCTGCCGTATGGTGAAAGGCAGTATGAGGGACTTGCGGAAGTAGCTTCGGAGCTTCGTGTGCCAACGGCTTTGCTCAGTAGTATGCGGCGTGATCCTCACGTTACAGGGGAAGAGGCTTTGCGGCCTCGCAGAGTGCGGGATAATACCCGAATTCAGGTGGTAACACGGACTTAGTTCGCCCTGAACCTTTAACGGTTCGGGGCGATTTTATTTTGCACGGACCAATACAACTTTAAAGGAGAATTGATCGAAATGGCAAAGGAACTTGCAAAGGCTTATAACCCCAAGGACTTTGAGGATCGTATCTACGCCGCATGGAACGACAAGGGATGTTTCCGTGCAGAGGCTGATCCCAAGAAAACGCCCTACACTATAGTTATTCCCCCTCCGAACATCACAGGACAGCTCCACATGGGACACGCCCTCGATGAGACATTACAGGATATACTTATCCGCTGGAAGCGTATGAGCGGCTACAGTGCACTTTGGCTTCCCGGTACAGACCATGCAGCTATAGCAACAGAGGCAAAGATAGTTGAGGCTATGCGTAAGGAAGGCGTTACCAAGGAGGATCTCGGACGTGAGGGCTTCATGAAGCGCGCATGGGAGTGGAAGAAGCAGTACGGCGGACGTATCGTTGAACAGCTCAAAAAGCTGGGCTCCTCCTGCGACTGGTCACGCGAGCGCTTCACTATGGACGAGGGCTGCTCAAAGGCTGTAAAGGAAGTATTCATAAAGTACTACGAGAAAGGCCTTATCTACAGAGGCGAGCGTATAATCAACTGGTGTCCGAAATGCCGTACCTCACTTTCCGACGCAGAGGTAACTTATGAGGATCAGGCAGGCCATTTCTGGCATCTCCGCTACAAGATAAAGGACTCGGACGGCTATCTTGAGCTTGCCACAACACGTCCCGAAACTCTTCTCGGCGATACGGCTGTTGCCGTAAACCCCAAGGACGAGCGCTATACGGCTCTTGTAGGAAAGACCGTTATTCTTCCTATCGTACACCGTGAAATTCCTATCGTTGCCGATGATTATGTTGAAATGGACTTCGGTACGGGCGTAGTTAAGATAACTCCCGCACATGACCCCAACGACTTCGAGGTAGGTCTCCGTCATAACCTGCCCGTTATCAACGTAATGAACGACGACGCTACCATAAACGACGATTATCCCGCATATGCAGGCATGGACCGCTATGAGGCAAGAAAGAAGATAGTTGAGGACCTCGAAAAGGAAGGCGCTCTCGTAAAGATAGAGGAGTACAGCCATAACGTAGGTACCTGCTACCGCTGCGGAACTACCGTAGAGCCTAAGGTATCAACTCAGTGGTTCGTTAAGATGAAGCCCCTTGCAGAGCCTGCTATAAAGGCTGTAAAGAACGGCGATACCAAGTTCGTTCCCGAGCGTTTTGACAAGATATACTTCCACTGGCTCGAAAATATCAAGGACTGGTGCATCTCGCGTCAGATATGGTGGGGACATCAGATACCTGCATTCTACTGCGACGAGTGCGGCGAAATGACAGTAACAAAGGAGAACAGCGCAATTTGTCCCAAGTGTGGAAAGCCCATGAGACAGGACCCCGATACTCTCGATACATGGTTCAGCTCGGCTCTGTGGCCTTTCTCAACTCTCGGCTGGCCCGAAAATACCGAGGACCTCAAGTACTTCTATCCTACAAATACTCTCGTAACAGGCTATGATATCATCTTCTTCTGGGTAATAAGAATGATGTTCAGCGGTCTGGAGAATATGGGCAAGGTACCTTTTGATACAGTTCTTATCCACGGACTTGTACGTGACGCACAGGGACGCAAGATGTCGAAATCCCTCGGAAACGGCATAGACCCGCTTGAAGTTATCAACGAGTACGGTGCCGACGCTCTCAGATTTATGCTTGCTACAGGAAACTCACCCGGAAACGATATGCGTTATATCGACGACAAGGTAAAGGCAGCAAGAAACTTCGCAAACAAGCTCTGGAACGCTTCACGCTTCATCATGATGAATCTTCCCGAGGATTTCGAGTTCAAAGGACTTCCCTCAGAGCTTGAATTAGAGGACAAGTGGCTCGTTAACAAGTTCAATCAGCTTGCAAAGGAAGTTGGCGAGAACCTTGACAGATACGAGCTGGGCGTTGCTTCACAGAAGATATACGACTTTATATGGGACGTATTCTGCGACTGGTATATTGAGCTCACAAAGCCGAGAATACAGGCAGGCGGCGAGACAATGGCAAAGGCTCAGGCAGTACTTGTATGGGCTATGCAGGGAATGCTTAAGCTCCTTCACCCATTCATGCCGTTCATCACCGAGGAGATATGGCAGGTACTCACAAATGAGAAGTCCATGATAATCCTCGAGACCTACCCGACCTATGACGCATCTATCGACTTCAGCGCAGAGGAAAAGGCATTCGAGAAGATAATCTCTGCTATCAAGGCTGTAAGAAACACACGCACCGAAATGAACGTACCTCCGTCGGTCAAAGCCAAGCTCTTCATCGAGACTGCCGACAAGGAGCTCTTCAACTCCTGCGCTGTATTCTTCGAGAAGCTTGCTTCCGCTTCAGCAGTCGAGACAGGGGACAAGTTCGATATACCTGATTCGGCAAACGCTGTTACCGATTCCGCACGTATATTCATTCCTATGGACGAGCTGGTTGACAAGGAGAAGGAGATAGCACGTCTTGAAAAGGAAAAGGCAAAGGTACAGAAGGATATCGACTTCCTCAGCGGAAAGCTGAACAATCAGGGCTTTATCGCAAAGGCTCCCGCACAGCTCATAGACGCCGAAAAGGCAAAGCTTGCAAAGGCTGAGGAGAAAATGGCAAAGATAGAGCAGTCTATCGCCGCTTTCAGAAAGTAATTCTTAGGCACAGCTGCTATATAACACAGAAAAACAGCACTTCCGTTTGGAGGTGCTGTTTTTGTGTAAGTATATTTGAGAGGTGTATTATATGAAAACGTCATTATTCAACTTCGGAAGTATCTATGTCCTTCTTGTGCTTCTTTGAAGTTGTCTCCTCATTTTCCTCGCTGTCGTCCTCTGCAGTCTTGTCCTCATCGTCGGAAGAGCTCTTCTTTGACTTCTTTGTTGTTGTCTCCTCTTCCTTTTCTTCTTCGGCATTTGGGTTCTCGACCTCGTCAAGAGTTACCTTCACGGTCTTTTCGCTGCCGTTTCTTACGAAAGTGATCTCTACTGTATCGCCTGCGGAGTATTCATTCTTTTCAGCTGCGAGCTCGTCAAAGCTGGTTACCTTTTTGCCGTTGAGAGCTACGATGATGTCGCCCTGCTGGAGACCTGCCTTCTCGGCGCCGCTGTCTTCCTTGACCTCTGAAACGTAAACGCCTACAGGGAGATTGTACATCTTTGAAGCTGTCTCGGTAACATCGTAGCAGCTGATGCCGAGCTGAGGCTTGCCTGTAACATAGCCGTATTTCATAAGGTCGTCAACGATGGAGGCTGTTACATTTGAAGGGATAGCAAAGCCGATACCCTCGATGGAAGCCTCTGATGAACCGTAGGATGAGGACATCTTTGAAGAGTTGATGCCGATGACCTGACCGTATTTGTTAATGAGAGGACCGCCCGAGTTGCCTGAGTTGATGGCAGCGTCGGTCTGGATAAGAGTCATTGACTTCTCGTTGATAGTGATATGACGGTGGAGACCTGAGATCATACCGCCTGTAACAGTGTTCATGAGCTCAAAACCGAGAGGATTTCCGATAGCGATAACGGACTCACCGAGGTTCAGCTCGTCGCTGTTGCCGAATTCGGCGGCTGTAAGGCCTGTTTCGTCTATTTTAAGTACTGCGAGATCACAGTCAACATCATATCCGACGATCTCTGCCTCATATGTCTTGTCGTTGTCAAGGATAACAGAAACGCTGTCAGCCTCGCCTGCCTCATAGTATTCGCTGTCATAGATAACATGAGCGTTGGTTACGATATATCCGTTTTCCGAGATGATAACGCCTGTACCTGTGCCCTTGAACTCCTTTGAAGTTGTACCGCCGTTGCTGCCTCTGCCGTTTCCGCCTCCGCCGAAACCGAAGTCAAAGCCGAATTCCGAACCGAAGTTGAAGAAATCATTTGCTGACTGCTGCTGCTCTATGGAGAATGTTGACTCAACGCCTACTACCGACGGGAGCACCTTCTGAACTATAGCCTCGGTGGAAAGAACGCTTCCGCCTACCTCATCGGGGCTGATTATGCTTACGCTCTGAGCTGTGAGGGAGTCGTTCTTGGTTGTTGAAGTTGCCTTTTCGGTTTTTGAGGCTTTCTCCTCGAGATCCTCAACCACCGAAGCACTGCGGATATTGTTCTCGCGGGAGTATATCCTGTAGCCTTCGATAGAGCCTGCGGAAACGATACCCATAGCTACTACGAAAGCGGCTGCCTTTAAGAAAGAGTGCTTCTTCTTTGGCTTCTGCTCCTGCTGACTGTCTGTGCTGAAGCCGTTGTAGCCCTCACCGTTATTCTGCTGGTTTTCATTGTTATTAAAATTGTAATTATACTCATTCATAAAATTCACTTTCCTTTTCATTTTTTTCTGAGGTTCTCCCTCAGCCTGTGATTATATTATATTCACCCTTTGTGATATTGATTTGCGGCATTTGTATTGTTTTTGAGAATTTTATGTGTAAATTCTATCACAATTCCCGGCGTTTTGTGAAATTGATGAAAACACCATTATCAAATAGTACGAAAATATGCAGTTATCCTCCTGCATAAAACCGCCTGAACCAATAAACGCTCTGGTGGTTTTGACTTTTTCTTCAGACTGCTATTGAAAAAATCTGTGCAGTAGATATGGTGCTTTTAATAATTTAAATACTATTTTTTACCATCACTCTTTTTCCTTGCAAGCAGTGCAACAGCTCAAAGTGACATTACAAGAGAATGATAAAACTACATAGCCAATGGTACTGCCATTGGCTATGTTGCTTTCAAATAAGATTTCTCACATTGCTTTCGATAATATTAAATCGTTTGAATTCAGGTGTAGCGTAAGCGCAAACCATTCTATGCATATGAAATTAAGAAAGCTCCGCATAAGCAGAGCTTTCAGTTATATTTAGGATAAAATATCAGCTCTTTGGAGAGTATTTTTCAATAAGCTCCAAGGCTTTTTCTTCGCCTATGTAGAAGTGTGTTCCACACTCGACCATATTTGTCCAAACCACACCATTCATATGTACCTTGAGAGCAAAGCTGTTTCTGCCGAATACAGGCAATGAACAGATCACTTCAAGCTCGCAGTATCTATCCTTGCGGTCTATCTGTGAGATACTGTAGAAAGCATCATCATTTGCACCTGATGTTTCAAGGTCTCTGTTGCCGAAAAGGGTATTCCAGATATATTCCTTGTCAGCAAGATACTTTTCGCTTATGTGTTCAGGCCTATAGCCGTTATAGACAACATTGTAGATATTCAGGTATTTTTCAAGATTATAGTCATCAATAAGCTGTCCGACAGTCTTAGGCTGATACCACATATTGCGGTATACATGGTAGTTATTGCTTCCGTTGTACTTTACTGCAACTGCAAACTCAGATGAAACATCAGCCATAGCGAGCACATCTGCTGTACCGCCGCTATTCTTTTCACGGTCAAGAACCTCATATTCGCCTATTTCATTGCCTATTGCATCAAGACCTACAGTAGCCCCCGAATTATAGTATTCTTTATCGTTGAAGTTGAGAATGAAGTTATTATCCTCTTCTGTAAAATCAACATAATCGTAGTTTACAAGGGTGATATCATCGTCCTTCTGAGGGATAGGCAAACTTCCGAGTCCTAAAAGGCTCATCTGTATCTCTCTTGCATCGTTGTTTGTGAGACCGTTTCCGTCGGTGTCACCGTTTACCTTTCCCTGCGCAGTTATACCGCCGTCTGCGGTGATACCGTACTTGTCGGGATTTGCAAGGGACTGCATTATCATAACGGAGTCGGAAAGATCAACATATCCGTCAATATTAGCATCACCCATAGTACCGTCAATAATAACAGGTTCGTTGCAGTAATAAACCTCATGATTTAGACTTGCAAGCTCTGTCATTGCCCCAATAAATTCAAGTTTGTCGCCGTTATCCTGAATATTCTTCATGGTTTCATAAAAATTATTGCCATTGCTATTATATGAAAAATAAAGCTTTCCTTCTACATCGCTCTTTTCGGCTGTGAAATCGGGATATTTCTCTGTGAATTCATCAGCCGTCATATCACCGCTGTAATATACGCCGCCCATACTTACATAATTTGCAGTATCCTCATAAAGCTTGTAATGCATATTTATAGCAGTTACCTCGGGACAAGCCTTTATAAGTTCAAGAGTATAGTCATAAGCCTCTCTTGACTCTGCACTGATTATCTCGTATTCGCTGCCGTTTTTGCGGAAGATAGGCATTATCAGTCGTTCAGCCTCTACAGCTGCCTTGATATCGTCATAAGGAAGAACCTTTCCTGCTTCCATTTTTATTGCCGTAGCCACATATGTAGCCTCTATTATATGGATTTTGCTGTTTTCATCAAGTGTCAGAAGATTACGGTTGTATTTCCAGTCGGGAGTCAATTTCTCCTTGCTGCCGCTCAGCCATATGTAATTTCCTGAGATGTCCTTGATAGCTTCGTCAAAGGTCATGCCCTTGTAACTGAATGACTTAGTTGCCGTTTCAACGATAGCCGGACTTTCTGCGTTTACAGGAAGTGCCGTATTTACGCCGCATATCATAGCCGCAGCTGCTATAATTGACATTATCTTTTTTTTCATAGTAAAACCTCCTCATAATATCGGTAAAGGGAGAAGTATTTTTGCTTTCACTAATAAGTCGTAAAAAAACGCATTTTGTCTCACCCTTTTTTGAAAAAAATTCAGAAAATATATGTTGAAATATTTTTTAGGAAAATTTATAATTAAGGTGAGACATTTCAATGTTTTTTACGACTTATTTATGAAGAGACATATCACTAAACCAAAACGGGAGCAGAAAAGGCGACTGCGAAAGGAGTTTAATATGGATAACGGTGCAAGTAGCTACCGCCGTTTCCTTGAAGGTGATAAGAATGCTCTTATTGATATAATAGAGGACTATCGCAAAGGGCTTGTTATGTTCCTTAGCAGTATTACAGGCGATTTCTGCCTTGCTGAGGAAATTGCAGAGGAAACACTGTTGAAGCTCTATGTGGATAAGCCTAAATTCTCCGGTAAGTCATCGTTCAGATCGTGGCTCTATTCTATAGGAAGAAATACAGCTATAGACCATATCCGAAAAGTATCAAAGCTTGAAAAAGTACCTGTTGATGACTTTTACGACCTTGCTGACAAAGAGGATATAGAACAGAATTATATCAAAAATGAGGAGAAGAAACATCTCCTGAGAGCGTTGGAAAAGCTGAACGATGATTACAGGCAGGTACTGTATCTTATATATTTCGAGAATTTCAGCAACACTGAAACGGCTAAGATAATGGGGAAATCAGAGAGACAAATAAGAAATCTTCTCTATCGTTCAAAGGAGTCTTTGCGGAATATTTTGGAAAAGGAGGGCTTCAGATATGAGGGAATATGACAAAATGACCCTGAAGATCGCCGACAGAATATTTGAAAACGGCGATAAGATATTGGAGCAGCGTCGGAAAAAAGCCGCTAAAATACGTCATATTACCTATGCGGCATCGGGAATGTGCGCTGTACTTATAGTCTGCTTCGGTGCGTGGAAGCTGTTTCCGTCATTTAAGCCTAACAACAACTTCAAGGACGTTGATACCTTTATAACTACTTCCACTACCGCTGCTGAAACAGCTACCGAAAATACAACCTCTGCTAAGACAACAAATGCAATATCAACTGCCAAAAGCACCGTAAAAGCCACAGAAACAACGGCTGTTACAGTGAAAAGTTCAGCTATAGGGACGTCAGTCGTAAAAACTACGGCTGTCAGCTACACTGTCCCCTTAAGAACTGATGCTCTGACTTCCGGAAAAAGGACACAGACCACCGTTTATACCATTGCCACCACAAATGTGATGACTTCAAAAACTACGACAGACGCAGAGGAAAGTATCATCATAACCACAACAGACGGACATATAGAAGAGAGTATCGAAGCTTGGAATCCTACAACAACTTCATTGAACGTCAGTCCGGTTACTACTTTAAAAACATCAGCCTGCGTTACGTCGGTTTCGGTTTTCAGCACCAGTGCCTGTAATGTATCTATTACTACAACAACGGAAAAAGCAATATCTACTCAGCCTGAAGGCCCCGTATCCATAAGTATGCAGGAAATGTTTCTTTCACGCCCTGTGAGTGTGAGACTTGATAATATAAGGTATGACAAAGAGACAGCCGAAACTTCAACTACTGTAGGCGTCACACAGAGAGGTATACCTGTAAACAGTATAGGAAGCTTTATCCGCAACAGTTCGGTGAATATCTACGTTGACAATAGTTTCACCTTAATAGATACAATGGAGGTTTACGAAATAAAGAATGTACCACCAGAAAAAGCAGTTGCAGTAAGACTCAAAAATACCGATGAATACTATATGTTCAAAAACTATGATTACAATGAAGAAGACGTTCCGCAGCAAAACGAAAGCCCACTCAAATGAGTGGGCTCAGCTTGTCAATAACCCCCAAAATCATGACAGAAATCAACGAAAACGCTCTCCATCAAGCAACGTGGAGAGCGAATTTTTTGATATTCATTGCAGCAAACTTAAGCCTGACCCATTTGCGTACTTGGGAGAGGCCTCTGACGAGTGTGTAACGCATACCATGAGATGGTATGCCGTACAGATGCTGAATGATGACCATTTTGAATAGTACTACAGG
>NZ_CAMKRR010000083.1 GCF_946415235.1 uncultured Ruminococcus sp.
GTTGTTGTTGTGCTGCCACCGTCCTTGGTTGTTGTACCTGAGGTTGTGGTAGTTGTTGTGCTGCCACCGTCCTTGGTCGTTGTACCTGAGGTTGTGGTAGTTGTAAACGTTGTATACGTTGATATATAAGACGTAGTATTAGTAGTAGTAGTAGTTGTTGTTGTTGTTGGGTCATTAAATTCTGTTGTAGAAGTTGGCTTTGGATTAGGAAGAACTGTGATGCTTCCCTTTACAGTGTAGATCTGAGCTGCTATGTTAGCGCTCTTCTCACCTGCTGCAACGAGATTCTTGATCTCTACAGGAATTACTTCGCCTTCCTTAGCGTTTGCACTTACTGTGTAAGTAAGCTCTGCAACAACTGCGCCGTCGTCAGCTGACTTGAGCTTGCTGTCAGCAAAGAGGAGTCTTACCTTATCGTCGCTTGTCTGAACGTCAGCGCCGTAAGCGGACTTCTTGCCAACTGCTGTCAGTGTTGCATTCTCGCCTGACTCCATATCAAACTGAGCACCTGCGATAGCAAGAGCCTTCTTGTTAGGATCGTATACCTTGATCTCAACCTTAACTTCATCGCCGGGACGAGCATATACATTGTCAACTACCCAAGCAATTGACTTGCCGTCAGGAATAACGATAGGAGCTGTTGTTGTGGTTGTGATCGGGAATGATACTGTTGTAGAAGTTGTTGTCTTCTTAGGATCAACAGTAGATGAAGTAGTTGTAGTTGTATTCTCATCAGGCTTTGTTGTTGTAGTTGTTCCGCCGATTGTGATAGAACCGTCTACAAGCTTAACCTTTGATGAAATGTTTACGCCCTTTTCGCCGCTTACTACTGTATCTGCCCACTTAACAGGGAATGTACCTGTTGTACCTGCAGGGATATCAAATGTAAGTGTAGCGAATACGTCGCCGTCCTTAGCTGTAGCACCCTTTACTGATGCGAAGAGATAAGTATTCTTATCCTTGTTGTCAGAAAGAGCTGCACCGTAAGGCTTGCCTGATACTGAATTAAGAGTGATCGGTGACTTGACGTCGATTGCAAACTGAGCGCCTGCAACTGCAAGCTTTGAATCGCCCTTTACCTGTACCTTGAGCTCTGCGCTTGTAGCGCCAGCTTCAACATTTACATCGGGGATGATCCATGATACTTCGTCAGTATCGCCTGAATCAACTGTGATAGAACCGTCTACAAACTCTACGTTTGAAGTGATATTCTTTGATAAAGCGTCACTGATAACCTTATCAGCCCACTTTATAGCGTACTTGCCGTCTGCACACTTAGCATCAACCTTGAATTCAAGTGTTACGACTGTCTTTCCGTCAGCAGCAGCTACAGAAGCTGAACCTGCCTTACCGAAAAGGATAACATTTTCATCAAGATTTGAGCTTACTGCTGCATCGTAAGCCTCTGACTTAGAAGATACGCCTACGAGCTTGATGTCCTTTGATGCAGAATTGATAGCGAACTGTGCGCCTGCGATAGCGAGAGCTGCCTTATCGGCATCATCAACAACTGCGCTGAGCTTTACAGTGTCGCCGGGCTTTGCGGTCTCGTTTCCGAGAACCCACTTGATCTTGCCGTTCTGCTCGTCACTGCTCTTAACAGTGATAGAACCGTCTGTGAACTTTACCTTAGAGGTGATGTTCTTAGCAAGACCGTCACTTACAACCTGCTCTGCCCACTTTACATCATACTTGCCTGCGGGGCAGTCTGTGGGAACAGTATATGTAAGTGTCATGATCTCAGCCTTATCAGCTGCAACCACGCCTTCCTTAGCAACCTTTGAGAAGAGGAATGCGGGCTTATCGCCTTCGGCGTTGACCTCGATCTTAGCATCATATGCTCCGCCGTCCTTAACGGAATCGAACTTTACAGCTGTGCCAGCGTCGATAACGAACTGGCTGCCTGCAACTCCTACAGCTGAGCCTTCTGCGTTGTTTACGTATGCTGAGAGATTTACCTTCTGTCCGGGAACAGCTGTAACATTGTCGAGTACCCACTCAACTGTGCCGTCAGCGCCCTTCTTGACATTGATAACACCGTCTGTGAATTTTACCTTGTCTGTTACATTCTTACCGCCCGGAGCACTTACAGCACCCTCAGACCACTTTACGTCATATTTGCCTTCCGCACAATCTGCGGGGATAGTGAATTTAAGAGTACCTACTACAGAATTCTGTGCAGCGTTGATACCCTTTACACCACTAAAAAGAAATGTATTTTCGTCTGCGTTGGACGCGATCTCGTAACCGTATGCATTTCCTGTTACGATAGAATTGAAAGCGATTGGTGAAGCGGCTTTGATCACGAACTGACCGCCTGCTACTTCAAGGCCTGTACCCTGTACAACTATAGGCATTGTCACCGTCTGACCGGGAGCTGCTGTAATTGTAGGGAGCTTCCATTCAACTGATCCGTCTGCAGCGAATGTCTTAGCAGAAACATCCAGTACTTCGCCCATACTAATGTTAGGCTGCTCGACAGTTAAACTGCCGGCAGCACTAACTGACGAAGCAAATGCACCTGTCATGAGCGAAGCGCTCATGACAACGGATGTAACTGCTGAAAGCAGTTTCTTCATCAGTGCATTTCCTTTCCGAGCACAAAGCTCTTATTAAATTAGTACGTTCTTATACTGTTCTCAAGCGGGCTTGTTGATCTTCTTAAGGCAGTACTTAACAAGTGTATCGCTATCCTCAGAGTTGATACCCTTATCGCCTGCAACGTCAGCGTTAACCTTGCCCTGCTCTGTGAAGTAATCAATTGAAGGATCAGCAATGTATGTGAGTACGAGAACAACGTCACAAACGTTTACTTCGCCGTCTTCGTTAGCATCGCCCCATACCTGCTTGAGGTCTGAACCGCCGTCCTTTGTTGTTGTAGTTGTTGTGCCCTCATCCTTCTTGGATGTTGTAGATGTAGTTGTTGTAGAAGATGTTGTAGTTGTCTTCTCATCCTTCTTGGATGTTGTAGATGTTGTTGTTGTAGTAGTTGTTGTAGTTGTTGTTGTCTCAGTCTCGCCAACTACTATCTCGAGAGGAGCAAAGCTTGTTGAGTAGTTGTACTTTGTGCTGTCCTTGAATACCTTGCACTGATCAGCAAAGCCGATTGTGTATGTACCGTTAGCAGCATTGTCGTCAACCTTAACCTGGAGTGTGAATGCAGCCTTTCCATCAGCAGGAACGATAGGCTCACCGTCATCGCCTGTAGATGTGAAGTTTGCACGATACTCGTCGATGTTTGTAGAAACGCTTACGCCGTCAAGAGCAGTAGACTTGCCACCGATCTTTGTGATTGTAAGTCCCTTTGTAGCTGCGAACTGTACGTCCATAGCTGAAACTTCCTTACCGCCAGCCTTTACGTTAGCGTAAACTGTGATCTCATCGCCGGGCTTAGCACCCTCGATCTTTGTATTGCCGTTCTTGTCAGCAAATGTGAACTGGATGTCGCCGTCCTGAACAGGCTTATTAGTTGTAGTTGTAGTTGTTGTTGTCTTCTCTTCATCCTTAGAAGTTGTCTTAGTTGTGACACCCTGCTCGCCGTTGCCTACCTTGATAGTAGCAGGAGCAAAGCTTGTAGAGTAGTTGAACTTTGTGCTGTCCTTGAATACCTTGCACTGATCAGCAAAGCCGATTGTGTAAGAAGCATCCTTAGCATCATCAGGAACCTTTACCTGAAGTGTGAATGCAGCCTTTCCATCAGCAGGAACGATAGGCTCACCGTCATCGCCTGTAGATGTGAAGTTTGCACGATACTCATCAATGTTTGTAGAAACGCTTACGCCGTCAAGAGCAGTGGACTTGCCGCCGATCTTTGTGATTGTAAGTCCGTTTGAAGCTGCGAACTGAACGTCCATAGCTGAAACTGCCTTACCGCCAGCCTTTACGTTTGCATAAATTGTGATCTCGTCGCCGGCCTTAGCCTCGATCTCACTGCTGCCGTTCTTGTCAGCAAATGTGAACTGGATATCGCCGTCCTGAACCTTCTGAGTTGTAGTTGTTGTTGTCTTCTCCTCATCCTTCTTGGATGTTGTAGAAGTAGTTGTTGTAGAAGCTGTAGTCTTCTCCTCTTCGCCGTCAGCTGTAACCTTGATAGTCATTGTCTCGAGCTTGAGGTTTCCACCCTTTGTGGTGAATCTTGTCTTCTCGCCCTCTACGAGAGGTGATGGGTTGTCGTTAACACCTGAAGCATCTGTATTGTACTCACAGAAGTTGATAGTGTAAGTACCTGCAGCGATATTCTGAGGAACTATAGCATCAAAAACATAGAAAGGATATGAGTCTGACTTCTCGCCAGCCCAAGCATATTCCTTACCGTTGTTTGTCCATGAGCAGCCGATGAAGTAGTTGTCTGTGCCTGCTGCTGACTGGGATGAATCAATACCGAATACATACTTGCCAGCTGCTGCATAGCCATCGAGATCATCGTATGAACCAGCAAATGAGATATAATTATCAGTCTCGAATGTATCTCCGCCGAGCGTATATGACTTCTCTTCGTCTGTATAAGACTTTGTAGGATTATGAAGAGCAAAGGAGATATCCTTTGAATCTGTCGTTATAGCAACGAGGAGCGAGTCAGTCTTGTTAGTACCCTCTGAATAATATACAGCAGAAGGGATAACATAACCGTCTGCGGGGATATCCTTCTTGTTGATTGTTATGGAGGACTTAGCATCAGCAGCTGATGGTTTGCTGATGTCATATGTTTTAATAGCAAAGCCCTTGGAAGCGTCTGCAGCACCTACAGTTGCAGGAACTACTGCGCTTACCATTGATGCAGCCATACACAGTGATGTGACTGCAGAAATTAACTTTTTCATTTGTAATAATTCCTTTCTTTAGGTTTTTACGCCTATTAATAAAACATAAATTGGGTTTGTATTCCTTTGTAAGGGGGACAAATCAGATAATCTCGGATCAGAGCTCTTTAATGCTCTTGAGCAGGTACTTCTGGATCTTGAGTGCATCATTTGATGTAAGACCCTTTACTTCGTCATCAACATCGCCGTTGAGCTTGCCCTGTTCAGTAATGTGCTTGGAATCAGATCCGCTGAGGCCATACTTATTCGGGTTTGCGAGGCTCTGCATGATGAGAACTGCATCTCCCATATCTACTGTACCGTCACAGTTTGCATCACCGCGAACGATATCTTCAGCAGGCTTTGTAGTAGTTGTTGTTGTAACAACCTTGCCAACTGTAACGCTGCCGTTGTCAACACTTGTTGCCAGCTTTACAGGCTTGCCGTCCTTCTCGTAGCCGCAGCCGATATCTCCGTTGGGAGAACCTGAACCTGCGTATGTCTCACGATCAATAGGAACGATCTTAAGATCGGCAACTGCACCACTTGTTGCACCGCTTGCTACAGTGCCCTTGATAGTACAGAACACGCCGTCGCCCTTGAGCCAATACGAAGCGTCATCAGTAGAAGTCGACCAGATCATGCTCACAAAGCCCTCTTTTGAGTTGATAGAGCTCTCGAAGAGTGGTGAAAGAGCTGCTGACTTGTCAGCTGTCTCTGCGCTCTTGTTTATAAGAGTACCCTGTTCAACTGATGTAATTGTGAGCACCTTGCTGTCATAAGTTACAGCAAAGTCGAGTGCCTGGATACCGGAAGATGGGATATCGGCCAATGATACATCCACCGAAAATTCTGCACCTGCCTCTGCATTAGTTTTGCCAACGGATATCTGCACTGTTTCGCCGGCAGCTACTACAGGTGCAAGTGAGCAGACTGAAAGTGAAAGCATCGCAGCCAATGCTCCGACGACTACCTTTTTTGTCTTCATTATTTTTTCCTCCTTCTTCAATAATGTTATATAACAAAGGAACGGGTATGCCCCTTTTATTATATCTTGTCTTAATTCGGCGGATACTTCATCCGCCGTCCGCAAAACCGCATCATCCTGACGATGATATGCGTACCTGACGGGCGGCAATCGCCGCTGCGGTCAATACAGACGAGACCTTAGCACTCCGAGCTGCGGTTAAAGCGGATCATTCAACAGATCAAGCGTTTGTACACACTGCTCCGAAGCTCCCCTCTGATGTCAGTCTGTGACCGTACCGCACTCTGCACGCAGTGATTTTGTCGTAAGACACATCACACTGCCGTGATGAGACACTTAATGCCAAGTCTATATTTATTCATGATTTCATTATATATCAGGTCTAAAAAAAAGTAAATAGGTTCATATCGTTTTTGGTATTTTACATAAACTGCTTATAGGTTTTTTGCACGGTTTGCACAATCCGATTTTTCCTTAAAAACCACGTTTTTAACACGTTTTTGAATGAAAAATGAATTTTTCAAATTATTTGTCGAGTTTGCGAAATTCAGTAGGAATTGCCTCATCAATTATGTCATTTAATACGTCCCAGCCGAAGTCGGTATACGTACCCTGAGGCACCGCATAAGGCAGTCCGTGACGCTCTGCGAGCTCGGGTGAATACTTGCTGTAGGGGTATATTTTCATGTTCGAGAATTCGCTCTCATAATGGACGATCGTAGGTATGCATCCCACGTCCTCAAGTCTCAGCTCGCCTGTGGTTCCGTCGATAACTATATCGAAGTCCGCCAGCTCTCCGACAACATTAAAATTGTCTGTCTGAGCGCATATGAAATTGCCCATTGAGTAGTAGACAAAGCCCTTCGTTCCGTCATCACGCTCTATCCACTCCATAGTCTGGGCTGTATGTGTATGGCAGCCGAGGATAACATCTGCTCCCCATTCCACCATTTTATTTGCAAGCTCTGTCCTGTCCTCGGAAACGATAGTCGTATCCTCAGCGCCCCAGTGCGCCGAAACAATGACAGCATCGGCTATCTGTCTTGCCTGCTTGATCTGTCTTTCGATGACGTCCTCCTCATCGTTCTTTATAACTCTGAGCGGCACGTCATCAAGCAGTGCGTCGAAGCCGTTGATATGCTCCGCATAGGCGAGAAATGCGATCTTTACGCCGTTTACCTCGCGGACGCGGATATTGTTCGCATCCTCCTCGTCAAGGTAAGCTCCGAGGACCGTGAGGTCGTTCTCCACAGCTTTTCTGTTCCAGAAATTTATGGACTCCTCAAGTCCGCTCGTACCCATATCGAGCAGATGGTTGTTAGCCATTGTGAACACATCGAAGCCGAGGTCTATTACCGCGTCGGCTACCTCGGGAGGCGAATTGAAGATGAGCACTCCGCCCTCAGCACCTCTTACCTCGTTGCTTTCGGAAATCACCGTTTCCTGATTGAGGACAGCAACATCGGCGTCCTGAATAAGGTACTTTACCTCGGAATACAGGGGCTTGAAGTCATAGCCGCTGCCGCCTGCAAGCTCACGGGCATTAACCATAACCGAGTGATGTATCAGATTGTCGCCCGCAGCCGTTACATGGACTACCTTATCGGGCGGAAGAGTTGTCTGTTCCTCGGTAGTTTCCTCGGGAACTGTAGTCCCTTCGGCTTTAGAATCTTCCTGCGGATCGTTATTGGCTTTGCCGACTATTGTTCCGCAGCCTATGCCGCCTGCAACGATCGCCAGCAGAACCGCCAGTGCCCCTGCGGCACGTCCTTTTCTTAGTTTCATAAAGGTCTCCTATATAAAAGCAGTATAAAAATACAATAAATATACCGCTTTTTCAATTCATATTATATCACATTATTTTTCATTTGGCAATTACATTTTGTATCAAACTTAAATGAGTTTACAAGCTGTTTTATAATCCGGCAGATTAAATCTTGATTACAAACATCGGATTTAAGCCAAATTCTGCCTTTGTAACTTTTTCACTTCCCAACATTTGTTGATTTATACGAAATTTCGATCTCTCATTTGTGCAATCTGTCAATTTTGGTATTTTTTATCCAAAAGGTATACTTTTTTCTACACTTTGTTTATTTCGCGCTGCCGCTGCAGCTCGATAAACTCATCTGCAAGAGCTTCCGCCTCGGCATAAGATGAAAGCTGATAGCAGCGGCCGCGGAATTTCGCCGAGCCGTAGTACCCGTTCATATACCACGCTGCGTGTTTTCGGGCTTCATGCATGGCGAGCTCCTCGCATTTTTCGCTGAGCTCAAGTATCAGCCGTATGTGATCAAGCATAACGTGCATTTTTTCTTCAAGCGTCGGCGGAACATAGGCTTCTCCGCGAAGCTGCGAGGCTATCTCACGGAAAATGAAGGGGTTTCCGTAGCTGCCGCGTCCTATCATTACAAGGTCACAGCCTGTCCGCTCATACATCTCCGAGCAGGTGCGGAAGTCAGTTATATCGCCGTTCCCGATAACAGGAACGCTGACCGCTTCTTTTACCGCCCTGACAATTTCCGTGTCCGAAGCGCCGCTGTAGAACATATCCCTTGTGCGCCCGTGGACCGCTATTGCCGCAGCTCCAGCCGCTTCAAGAGCCTTTGCCATTTCGGGAGCGTTGATGCTTTCCACGCTCCAGCCGCTTCGTATCTTCACCGTGACGGGAGTATCACCTGCCGCCTTTACTGCCGCTTCCGCAACAGCTGCCGCAAGCTTAACGTCCTTCATCAGCGCTGAGCCCGCACCCGTACCGACTACCTTCGGAACGGGACAGCCCATATTTATATCTATTATATCGGGCTTGTAATCAAGCACTATCTTTACCGCTTCTGCCATGAAATCGGGCTCGCTGCCGAATAGCTGCACTGCCATGGGACGCTCCCCGTCAGTAACGGTGCAGAGCTCCGCGGTCTTGCGGTCGCTGTAGCATATGCCCTTGGCGGAGACCATTTCGCTCACAACATAAGCGGCTCCGTACTTCTTGCACATGAGCCTGTAGGCACGGTCTGCAACTCCTGCCATAGGGGCAAGCGCAGCCGTCCGCTCTATGGTGACATTTCCTATTTTCAGAGTATCAGTCATTATTCTGCTCCGCAGGAGCTTCTTCCTTGTTCTTGAAAACAAAGACCTTGCTCAGGATATAGTTTGCGATGAATATGAAAACCTGACTCACAAAAGTGATTATGGTCTTGCTCATGCCGAGCCAGTCGCAGAATATGAGGAATATCGCCTCTTCCATGCCCAGTGTAGCAAGTCTTGCGCCGTAGAATGAGGCAAATACCTTCCAGAACTCCTTTGCGCCCTTGGTCTCATTCTTGAAAACGTATTTTTTATTGGTGAAAAACGCAAAAGTCACCGCGCATATCCACGAGAATACAACGCCTGCGGTGCTCTCCCACTTCGGTTCGCCGGGGACGAGCCAGAAGAGAAGGAGCTTTGTCACAATAGAGACTACGGTAGTAAGTCCGCCAAAAACGAGGTAAAGCCACTTTTCTTCGTATTTGTAATATATATCCTGCATCGGCTTGGGCAGTACAGATACGCACCACTTGATGAACTTTTCCATTTTTTCTTTCCTTTCAAAACAAGCTTGACATCACGGAATATGTACGTGCAGATACATATTTCATGAGAAGCGTCTTATCCCGAACTCCGTTCAGGACAATAACCGCCTGAAGGCGGTTATTGAGAACACATTTATTATAATAGCAGTTTACGGAAAAAAAAGCAACCCCTTTCATGTGTTTTTTTGGAATTATTACTTTGGGCAAATGATCTGCCCCCTTACGTAATAATAATCGCTGCGGCGTTCACAACTGTTACACTTCCCGGTCAAAAAATCAAAAAGCCGACTTTCCGTATTACAGCCCGTACAGAATTATATTCATATTATACTAAGAGAGGAAGGCTTTTTTGTTAAATACTTATATTGTATATAACAGGAAAGTGTGATATAATACAAATACACCAATATTTTTACAGTCATTATTCACATAAAAAGTGTTTTGCACCGATAATTTAAGCAACGCTCTGTTTTCATTTCTCTGCAACTGCCGAGAAATATGGAAAGCTCCCCGAATGGGGAGCTTTTTTTATTTTGATGCGGAAGTTCAGCCATCTTGCACATGTGAATATTTTCAGTGAGCGTTCATCTTGTCTATTTTGGCAATATTTAAAGTATCACTTTAAATACTTATTGACATGCTTTAATTTACGTGCTATAATACAGTCATCAGCTGATAAAACTTTAAAAACTTAAAGTAACACTTTAAAAGGAGATGCTGTTATGAACAAAATGATATCTGAAAAACTCAAGAAACGTACATTTATCGACACCATTCTAAGCTGTTTATTCTGCCTCGCTGCGCTTGTTTTGTCTGTATGGCAGTTTATAGGCTATGCGGATCACACAAATATGAAGGAGTACCTGTCCAACAGTCTCTGCTCCCTTGTAATATTCGCAGAGCTGGGACTTCTTGCACTCATACTGCTTGAAATTCGCAAAACAGGCAAGCCCTTCTCAAAAAAAATAATAACCAAGCTCCGCTTAATGGCAGTTATCCTCTTGGCAGGCGGCCTTATACCGTCCTGTTCGACTATACCTGTAGATGACAGCCAATTCGCAGTGACCATATCTTTTGATATGCAGAATATACTTATAATCGGTATTGGTGTAATAATCGGCATATTATCCGAGGTTTTCGTATACGGTCTCAGTCTTCAGGAAGACAACGACTCGATTGCATAAGGCGGTGCGGCATGGCAATAATAATCAGACTTGACAGAATAATGGCTGACCGCAAGATGTCCCTGAACGAACTTGCCGAAAAAGTCGGCATGACAAACGTCAATCTCTCAAACCTCAAAACAGGCAAAATGAAGGGCATACGCTTTGAGACCATGAACGCCATATGCGAGGCTCTCGAATGTCAGCCGGGCGATCTGTTTGAGCACGTAAATGAATAAGGCTGTACATAAAAAGCTCCCCTTTCGGGGAGCTTTAAATTTTCAATTACTTGTTGAGATTTGCTTCGATCATGTCGAGCTCATCGTAGAGTGCCTGCGGGATATTGCCGCCCTTAGCCTTGATGTCCTCGTCATAGTATCTTCTCATCTCAGCGATCTCCTTCTTCCACTCGTCCTTGTCAACTGTGAGGAGCTGCTTGAGAGCAGAAGGTGTTACCTCGTCCTCGATGCCCTTGAGGTTGATATCCTCAGGCTTGGGGAGATATCCGATAGGAGTCTCAACTGCGTCAACTTCGCCGTCAACTCTCTTGATGATCCAGTCAAGAACTCTCATGTTCTCGCCGTAGCCCGGCCAGAGGAAGTTGCCCTGATCGTCTGTTCTGAACCAGTTTACATTGAAGATCTTAGGAGCCTTGCTGCCGAGTCTTGCGCCCATTTCGAGCCAGTGTGCCCAGTAGTCGCCTACATTGTAGCCGATGAAGGGCTTCATAGCCATAGGATCGTGACGGAGCACGCCTACTGCGCCTGTAGCAGCTGCTGTTGTCTCTGAAGATACAGCTGATCCGATGTATGTACCGTGTGTCCAGTCGAATGACTGATATACGAGAGGAGCTGTTGATGCACGTCTGCCGCCGAAGATGATAGCAGATACGGGCACGCCCTCAGGATTGTTGAACTCAGGAGAGATGCAGGGGCAGTTCTGTGCGGGAGCTGTAAATCTTGAGTTGGGGTGAGCAAGCTTCTTGCCCTCAGCTACCCAAGCTTCACCGTCGCACTTGATTCCTGTCCACTCTGTAGCGTCCTTAGGCGGATTCTCGTTGAGCTTCTCCCACCATACAGTGTTGTCGCTGTTGTCGAGAGCTACGTTTGTGAAGATAGCGCCGTTCTTTGTACAAGCAAGAGCATTGTAGTTGGACTTTGCGTTTGTTCCGGGTGCAACGCCGAAGAAGCCGTTCTCGGGGTTGATAGCGTAAAGTCTGCCGTCCTTGCCGGGCTTCATCCAAGCGATATCGTCGCCGACTGTGAATACCTCATAGCCTTCCTTCTTGTATCCCTCGGGCGGAATGAGCATTGCAAGGTTTGTCTTGCCGCAGGCTGACGGGAATGCTGCTGTGATATACTTAACCTCGCCGTTTGGCTTCTTGAGACCGAGGATAAGCATATGCTCAGCCATCCAAGCCTCGTTCTTGCCCTGGAATGAAGCGATACGGAGTGCGAAGCACTTCTTGCCGAGGAGAACATTTCCGCCGTAAGCAGAGTTGATAGACCAGATAGTATTTTCCTCAGGGAACTGAACGATGTATCTCTTCTCGGGATCAACGTCAGCCTTTGAGTGGAGGCCTCTTACGAAATCATCGGAAGTATCGCCGAGGTTCTCGAAAGCCTGCTTGCCCATACGTGTCATGATGTTCATGTTGAGTACAACGTAGATAGAGTCTGTTACCTCTACGCCTACCTTAGCAAGAGGAGAACCGATGGGTCCCATTGAATAAGGGATAACATACATTGTTCTGCCCTTCATAACTCCCTTGTACATAGGTGTGAGGAGAGCCTTCATCTCGTCGGGAGCCATCCAGTTGTTTGTAGGACCTGCGCCCTTCTTTTCCTTTGAGCAGATGAATGTTCTGTCCTCAACACGTGCAACGTCGTTAGCACGGGTCCTGTGATAGAGACAATTCGGATACTTCTCGGGGTTGAGCTTGTACATTTTGTCCCAGCTGTCATCGGGGAGCGAAGTAACTTCCTCGATAAGTGAGTCGATCTGCTCCTTTGAGCCATCGATCCATACTACCTTGTCAGGCTGGCAGAGAGCAACCATCTCGTCAACCCACTTTAATACGTTGGGATTTTTTGTCAATGACATTGTATAATACCTCCTAAAAAATTATCATATAATACGCGGAAATAATGCTCCGCGAACAGAAAGTCAGTAAAAAACCGAACGTTCCTCAAATACTATTATATCTGTTTTTTGTCAATGTGTCAATAGTCATTTACGGTATTTTTTAGGAATAGCAATATTACCTAAAGTTATAGCAATAATTGCGGTTTCGGACACTTATACTGTAATAATACGCGGTAAACCGTTCGGGTGATATATAAAAAAGCGCACGTTGTTATATTTTTGTCAATAGTCTGCTCCCGATTGATATTTCCAATGAAATGTGGTATAATAAATCATAATTTATATTCGTAGGGGCGGATATTATCCGCCCGAAATTACACTTGCGCTTTGT
>NZ_CAMKRR010000084.1 GCF_946415235.1 uncultured Ruminococcus sp.
ACAAACTGACCGTCTGCTCTCTTAACGCCAAGTCTCTTAGCCTCAGAGTCACGTCCGTTCTTTGTGGATCCGACACCCTTCTTATGAGCAAAGAACTGCATACTAATCTTAAACATACTTACACCTCCGAAATAGTGATTTTGATCGTGTTAGGGTACTCTTCCAGTATAGCCTCAAAGTGCTGTTTTAAAACATTCAGCAGACGCGAAGGAGTCTCTCCCCCGTCACCGCAGATACATTCGATAACGTTATCCCCCACAGTCACCTGCGGCTTCAAACCGAATTCATCGAGGATATTTGCAGTAAGCTGTACCGCTGATGAAACAGCCGCACAGACAACGTCCTTTCCGCTCTCGGCATAGCCTGAGTGGCCGCTGAACTTAAAGCCTGTCAGGAGTCCCTGCTTTTCATAAAATTCTGCGCGAATCATGATCAAGCCTTGATAGCTTCGATCTTGACCTGAGTGTAAGGCTGTCTGTGTCCCTGCTTTCTCTTTTCACCCTTCTTAGGCTTGTAAGTGAAAACAGTGATCTTCTTAGCCTTGCCGTTCTTCAGAACCTTTGCGCTTACAGCTGCACCGTCAACATAGGGTGTACCTATCTTGAGTCCATCGTCTGCTCCGAGAGCTACTACCTTGTCGAAAGTAACTGTCTCATCAGCCTCAGCTGCGAGCTTCTCGATGAAGATGATATCTCCCTCGTTTACCTGATACTGCTTTCCGCCGGTTTCAATAACTGCGTACATATTGTGGCACCTGCCTTTTCAATAAACTCGCTGTTACAGGCGTGTGAACGCACAACTTTAAAGCCTGTTTACAAGCGGCAATAATATTTTATCACAAAGATGCGGCTTTGTCAAGCATTTTTTACTATTTCCCCGCAAAACAAAAGATTTTTTCATTTCAGCCGTGACAAATGTCATTTATATAGTGACATTTGTTACATTGTAAAAATATTCAGGGCATTGTATAATTATGGTATAATCAGTAACTGACGTCATGGGAGTATTGCCCCGAACCTTGTTCGGAGAGCGCAATTCCGCTATATAAGTTAGTTTGCGCTGATATTGATAAAAACAGACAGGGGTGGATACCATGAAAAAATTCTTATCATATATTTTAATTGCAATATGCCTGTTTTCAACTATTGCATGCACTTCATGCGAAGAAGAAAACATACCTCTTATGCTCGGCGAGATACAGGAATATGTTCAGAAAACATTTGATACAAAGATCGAACTCATATCTACCGATCATCCCAATGAAGATTATTATTATACCTTCAAAGACGAAAGCGGTTTTGAATTCACAGTCTACCTTAATTGTATAATAAGTGATTGGGGCGGCGGAAGGACGTATAGTGCAAGAGATAATTATATAGCGGGATACCTCAAAGCTCACCCCAAAAATCTAAATGTATTAAGAATGGAAGGGCATGATTTCAGAATAGAAAAGCACGAAAAATATGTACTTTACTATGACAGTTATGATGATATTGATGAAGTTGCCGAATTCACCCTTAAATACATATGCAAGATAGAGCTTCCCAAAATAAACTATGCTAAAAAGCCTGAATCTCTCTCATATATGCAAAGCGCACGTGAAAAACTGTATTTCAAGCCCAAAGGCTTAGACTACGAATGGAATAGTTATTCGTCTATGGATTTTCCGTACGAATTCTACAAAACCCCCGAAGAACTCTCGAAACAGCTAAAATCATGGCATATATATCAGCTTCAGATGAACGATGATACCGAGCATCTTTCTCAGATACCAGATGAGGATATAAAAAATTACAGCACATAACAAAGCCTGAGTGAAAACTCAGGCTTTGTTGTTATCCTTACCAGACTCTGTAGCCTTCGTGGCCTATCTTGTAAGATGTACCCGGAACATAGAGATCATCGGGCTTGAGCTCCTTGTTTGCTTCCTTGGCGGCATCCATTGCTTTTCTGAGCTCCCTGAAAGCAACGCTGTTCATTATGATGCGCGATACTCTCTCCTGATCGGGCTTTGTGCTGAGATACTCGAGTATAGCCTGCTGGAGGTAGAAATATGAACGGAGCTGAGTTTTCTTGAACTCTATGCTTTGCTGCTCTTCGCCTTCACCTTCAAGAAGGAACAGGCTGTCGCCCTCACGGTAGCCGAGTGTGAGCTTCGCAAAGATCTCGGGGATAAATACCCTTATCTCGGCAGCAAGGTTCTTGTCGCCATCTACGAGCGCCTCAAGCTTGTCGCACATAGCCACATAATCGTCGTGGTTCTTGATCTCTTCCATCATCTTGATGGTCTCTCTTGCAGCGCTCATAACGATATCCTTCTTGAAAGGACACTGATCGTCCTCACGCTGAACGAATATAGCGTACTGCTTCTCGGAAACAAAAGTCTCCTCCGCGTCCATTTCCTTCTCAACGTACTCCTCAAAGTACTTGGGGAGCTCCAGGCATACAGAGCCGTTCATGCGGACCTCTATCACCTTCTTCTCCTTGAACTTTGCAAGATATACCCTGAGCCAGTAGTACTTCTTTGAGCCGAGGTACTTTGGTATCTCGTTCCTGATAAAGTTCATGAGCATAGTGGGCTGCTTGTTCTTTACGCCTATTCTTACAACAGACTGGCAGTACATATCAAAATCGTAGTGCTGTCTGAGAAAATCAACAGGAATATGGATAGGATTTTTCTTTGTCATGGACTGATCGAGAGGGTGCCATACTCCGCCGTGGAATATCTCAACAGACATATTCGCAGCCTCTTCCTCTGTCTTGCCCTGCGCGTCAACAGGCTCGATGAGCGGCTCGTCAAAATCGTCATGCTTTACGATGAATACTACCTGAAGTATCTTTATATCATCAGCTTCGTCCACTCTGCCGATCTGAACGTCGATAGTAAAGCCCTTGGGCATGATTACACAGTCATCGTAAAGAGTTCCGTTGAGCTTTGCGTTGAGCGCTTCAAGCACCATTTTCTTTACTTCGGCTCTCGGATCGGCAGCTACAGACGGTGCTGCCTCTTCGGTCTGATTGTTCTTCTTTTTAAAAAGTCCCATGTTCTATTCTCCTTAAAATATGATTTGTTATATCAATATATGCTTTGCATAATATTAAACATTGAATTTGACTGCTGCCCAGCCCTCGCGCACCTCGGGCTCGGGATCTTTGAAGCCTGCCGAGATCAGTACATCTATGACCTCATTCATGCGCTCCTCGATAATGCCCGAAACTATGAGTATACCGCCGCTCCTGAGGTATCTGCGGAAGCTGTCCTTCATGGCTATGAGCACATCCGCAACAATGTTCGCAGCTATGATATCGTACTTGTCGTCGATCTCGTCGGCAAGCTTTTCATCTGTAAGGATATTGCCGAAATACGTCCTGTACTTATCCGCAGGGATATTGTTTTTAAGAGCGTTCTCTTTTGCTGTTGCGGCTGCATTTTCCTCAATATCAACAGCAACTGCGCTGTCAGCTCCGAGAAGCATGGCTCCTATCGAGAGTATTCCGCTTCCGCAGCCCATATCGAGCAGCTTGTCGCCCTTGTTCAGGTACTTTTCCAGCACTTCAAGACAAAGCCGTGTGGTGTGATGCTTTCCCGTACCGAAGCTCGAAGCGGGGTCGATCTCAAGTATTATCCTGCCGTCGGAGTTATCATACTCCTCCCACGAAGGCTTGATAACAAGCTTTTCGCCGACCTTGAAGGGCTTGAAATACTGCTTCCAGTTATTCGCCCAGTCCTCCTCGCGTATATTCGACATCTCTGCTTCAAGGCGTCCGTATACTCCTTCGGTATCGGCTGCCTTCATCTCGGCAAGCATCGACTTGATCGCAATGAGCATCTCGGCTCCCTGCCCGTTTGTGGGAATATATACTGTAATGCAGGTCTCGCACTCGGAAAGCCCCATAAGGTCATCGTCGATGTAGTCCCACTGACCGTTCTTGTTTTCGAGGAACTCCTTGAAATCCTCAGCGTCCTTTATTGAAAATCCCTTGATGCCGATATCTCCGAGCTTTGAGCATAAGAGCTCGATACCCTCGGTAGTGGTGTAAATGTTGACTTCTGTCCATTCCATGTAAATATTTTCTCCTTAATTGCAGACGCGCATCAGGAACAGCAGCACGTCCGTATTATCGACAGTTCCGTCGCCGTTGAGATCAGCAGCGGCGGTCTCGCTCCGGGTGAGCACCGAAACTCCCTCAGGCAGCCTGCCGAGACTGCCGAGATATTCATTTATTACGGCAAGATCGTATTCATCGGCTTTACCGTCGTTATTTATATCGCCTGCCGCAAGCTCCCTGTCATCATTCACAGGTTCAAAGCAGGCAAGTATTATCCAACCTTTTCTGCCGTTTACGAATACTTCTCCGAATCCGTTCTCAACACTCAAAACATTGACGATATTCCCTTTTTCAAGCGAGATATCGGACTTGCTTTCCGAATCGGCTTCCGTATAGACCTCAGCCTTGTTCTCAGTGCAGCAGTACTCCCCTGTCTCGCAGACAGCGGATACTTTTACGGATGTAACGGCAGCTGTGAGCGTTGTTGTCACAGTTGAAGCCGCCGCAGCTGTTGCAGCAACAGCCGCATCAGATGCTGACGCCGGTTCTGTCTCTTCCGCTTCTTTCTCGGAATTGACGTCATAAAGCGGAGCAAAGCCCTTATACGGCTCCTTGCCCTTGAGCGTCTGATAGCAGGTTATGCTCTCGTTCGGATAGGCTTCAAACATGAGTATCTCGTCCTTGGCAGGATCGGCCATATACACATCATCTCCTATAACTCCGTCAATATAGACCCAGTGACCGCCCACATTGCAGATCACGTAGCTTCCTTCGTCAAGGAGCTTTTTGATCTCAGCCGCCTTGCCGCTCTGATCGTCGGAAGCGAAATTAAGATTTACAGAGGAAATGCTGATCTCGTTCACGACCTTGTTCACAGAGCTCCATGAGGCAAGTCCGCCCCACTGATTGAAAGCATTGATCTCATTGAGCGCTTTAGCAAACTCTCCCGGATCAAAGCTTTCGGTATCTCTTGCGCCGGAAGCTGCAGCCACCATTGCTATGGAAGTCATGTAGCATCCCGACTGACGTATCGTCGAACCGCCTATGGGGCAGCTGCCCCAGCGCTCGTCATTCTGCCGCCATAACCGAAAGTCCTCGGCGGCACTTGCCGACATACGCGGGCGGTATGCTCCTGCAAGCAGTGCGATAATGGCAAAAAACGCAAGCAGGATACCTGTTATACCTTTTACTTTTGCATTTCGCATAATTGCCCTCCGTTCTCAGATCATCGGTTCGTTATGCGTCTCCTCTTTCTGGATTCTCTGAATGCGTCATATGCGGTTATGTATTCATTCAGAGCTCTTTCCTTATCTTGGATATCTATATTCTCGCCGCCGTATTCCGATCTGTCAAACAGCTTGGCAGTATATGATATATCAGCGCCTGTGCTTTCATGTACGTAAGCACTTACCTCCTTTGAAGTGTTTGCCTCATCTATATCGTATACCTTGCATATCCTGTGTACGATAGCCTTTACAGTATCGGCAGGACGGCGTTTTCTGCTCCGCAGGATGAAAAATTTGTGTGACAGCCACGGATATGCCATCGCAAACAGCAGTGCCATAAGAGAGCCTATCAGCATTATCACGCCCGCTCTTGAAAGCAGATCCGTAGATGTGGTTTTCTTTTTCGTTATGATATTGTCGGAAACCGTCGGTTCAAAGCTGAGCCAGCCGTATCCCCTGAGATAAAGCTCGGGGAAGCCGTGGGCGTCCTGCAATGTTATAACGTAGTTTGTACGCGGCATATTTCCGTCGTCTGTTCTCTCGGACATATTATATCCTTCGCAGTATCTTGCAGGTATGCCTGCGGCTCTTGCAAGCAGTACCATTGAAGTCGCGTACTCATAGCAAACGCCTGTTTTTGTGACGAACATGAAGTCCTCGGCGTTTTTGCCTGTTGTATCATATGTCAGGTCGTAGGTATAATCGTTATTGTAGAAATACGCCTCCAGAGCAAGAGCCTTATCGTATTCCGTATCACAGCCCTCTGTTATTTTATCGGCAAGATCCTTTATGCGCTTTCTGTCTCCGTAATCAAGAAGATACTCAAGGTATTTGTCATAATACCTGTAATCAACATCAAAAAAGCTGAACAGACGAGCCTTTTCGGGATCACTGCTGTCAGGACCTATCTCGCGCTCAAGCACCTCATAAGTGTCTTCAAGGAGCTTTTTATAATCATATCGGTCAAGCTGCTCAATGAATTCACGGTTTTTTGGACTGCTGAAGAAAGTATTCGCGCTGTAATCGAACTCAAACCTTGAATTTGACGGAAACTGGCTGTTTACCGAATAAACAGTTCCGCCGATAAGTCTGGCTGTCTTTTTCTGCACCGAACAGTCCGTCATTGCAATGGCACACTGAGGCACAGGAGCCATATCGGTTCCCTGAGGGAGTCCTATATAGCCGTTAAGAAGGTAAAACACCACATGATTCATCTTAGGTTCGGCAAGTCCCTCATCAAGATATTGTGAAAGTCCGTACTTGCCCGCATAATCGCTGTCAAGCCTTGCCGCCTCAAGAAAAGCATCGGCAAGTCCCATTCTTGAACCGATATCAAAAGGGGTTCCCTTTGAAGTACCGTCGTAATGGTCGTCAAGCTCCTGTATCGCCCACTCGTCCTTATCGAAATTGTAGGTGGAGCGTGTTGCGGTCTTTATACGCAGCGGCTCTTTTGCCACAGCCTCATACACCCATCTGTTGCTTGCTCTGTTCCTGAACTGCTCACCTGTCGAAGTATCTCTGAAAACATTGAGCATCGCGTTCAGACGCTCGGTTATATCCTCGGCGGAGATGAGGTTCTCAAGGATAGTCCTGTCGGCTTCAACTGTGGGTTTCGGAACGATAGCGGAAATAACAGCAAAAGCAGCGGCATAAACGGCTATGGTCTTCCATGACTTGCGTCTTTCGACGAATACCGTATTCTCATCATCCATAAGCTGACGGTAATAGACCATAAGAAGTATATATCCCACAGCAAGAAGTATGATGAATATAGTGGGCATTTTCTCATATTCCTTGCCGTATATGGCAAAGGGAATGATAAATATCAGGAAATTCATGAATATCCTGTACCTTACCTTTGTAAAGTAGTAGATAACAGAACACATGAAAAGCACGAAGAGTACGAAAAAGCCCGCTGCGTACCATTTGTTGAAGTTAAGCGAATCCTGCGGAGTAAGGAACCAGAGTCCCCATGTGATAGGATAATTGACGTTTCCGCGGTCTACAGCCCAGCGGAAAGCATATCCGAACAGCAGACCGATGGCAAGATAGGCAAAGCTTCCGATAAAGTGGTGCTTCTGCATATAGTCAAACGCTCTGAACAGGAGCCAGCCTATTACCAGCGTTGCCGCTCCCCAGCCAAATGCAAACATATAGGCATGAAGGTCTGTTTCAGTCTGATCGCTGTAATGGAACATAAGTGCTGCCATAATAAGGACCGTATACCACAAAACAGGGTCTATCAGTGTCGACAGCAGATATGATCTGATACTGATTTTTTTATTATTGGTCTCTTTCATTATTTATACCATTTTAAAATTATTATCCTCATCAAGGTACCACAGAGGTGCTGATGTAGAGTTCACCGACGCCACTGAAAGTCCGATAATGCTGATACTGTCAGTATTCTCGATAAAATCGGTAAGCTCAGAAAAGCCTGCACCTGCATCGGTAGTCGCTATAACGCAGGCGCAGACATTGCTGCCCGCCTGTCTTATATCAACTCTTGTATCGGGAACTACCTTTACGGCAAGGACCTTCAGCAGAAGCTGATCGGGATAATCAGGATTATCGACGCTTTCGCATACTGTTGAGCCGTCAGCCGCACGATAAACGAAATTGCAGGCGATGCCCTGCGTGATAAGCAGGTTCAGCAGTCCGAACATCGCACGGAGGAGCTGTTCCTCGCCTCTTACGGCATTTACGGCAGGTACGGTGCTTCTTCTGAAAAGATCCAGTACGAGCACCGGCTGTACAGAAGCAACCGCCTCGTCAAGTCTGACCATGAGCTTCTGCTTCTTTGATGAGAGCTTCCAGTTTATACGCTTAAGAGGATCGCCGTGAGCATATTCACGATGCTCGTATCCCGGTGATGTATTTGCCGAGTACAGCATGGAGGTATCATTCTCCTCGTCCTCGTCACTGGTAAGCACGATATTGGCAATAGAGCGGAAAAGCTGTGATGATGCCTTAATGTCGGGGATCTGCGGTATTACTCCCACCGAAACGGGCTGCGGCAGAGAAGTAAGGATCGTTTTTTTCATAAAACCGAGAAAGCCGCAGGAGTACACAGCTCTGATGCCTACCTCGCCGTTTCCGCCGATAACAGCTTTAAGGTCGAAGGTAAAGCTCTTTTTCTCCTCGTTGAGCATTGTAAGCCTGCGTTTTTTTATGTCCTGAGCGAATATTTCCGTCGCATAGGGGCATATTTCAAGTATTCCCAGCGGGAAGGAGCCCTTTTTGCGGATATTCACCGTAACGGTAAGAGTGCTCCCCTTCGGCACATAGGCGTCGCAGGTAAATGTTACCTTTACGCGTTTTCTCGCATACATCATGAAGAAAAGAGAAACAAGGGGCGCAAATGCCACGAAGGCAAGCAGTATCACGCCCATTTCACCGTCGATATAAAAGGTGAATATGTAAACAAGAAACGCAACGGCTATTACGCTTACAATACTTTTTATGTATTTTATCATCTTGTCATCGAGGGTACAGGACAGGTCCTGAGAAGGTTTTCAATGTAAGCCTCGCCCGTTCCGAATGCAGTTTTACCCTGAGGAGAAAGGATTATCCTGTGCGCGAGCACGGAAACGGCTGCATACTTCACATCATCGGGAGTAACGTATTGCCTGTCATAAATATAGGCAAACGCCTTTGCAGCCTTGAAAAGTGCTATGCTTCCGCGGGGACTTATTCCGAGGACGGTATTCCTGTCCGAACGGGTAGAGGAAACGATATTGACTATATATTCCTTTACCTGATCGGTCACTCTTACATTCTTTACCTCTTCCTGCATAGCAATAATGTCATTTACGTGCATAACATGTTCGGTTATATTAGCGATAGGATTATACATCTCCGTTCTGCCAAGTATCTCCATTTCCTCCTCCGTTGAGGGATAGCCCATTGAGAGCTTCATGAAGAAACGGTCCATCTGAGCTTCGGGGAGATGGAATGTACCGTAAGTTTCAACAGGGTTCTGCGTAGCCATAACAAGAAATGGCTTCGGCAGCTTGTGTGTAACGCCGTCAAGGCTTATCTGACGCTCTTCCATTGCTTCAAGAAGAGCAGACTGCACCTTCGGCGAGGCACGGTTTATCTCATCGGCAAGGAGAAAATTGCACATTACCGCACCGTCGCGGTAAACAAATTCTCCCTGAGCTGAATCGAGCATAGTAAAACCTGCGATATCGGAAGGCATTATATCGGGAGTAAGCTGGATACGATTGAACTTTCCGCCGATAGAACGTGAAAGAGCCGTTATCAGCTGAGTTTTTCCGACTCCCGGTACATCCTCAAGCAATACGTGTCCTTCGCAAAGAAGAGCAGCGATAAGCTTAATTACCGTTTCCTTTTTGCCGACAATTACCCTGCCGACTGTACCTGCAAGCTTACTGATATTTACATTCATACATTTTACCTCATTTTCTGAGCATATTAATCCAGTTAAATCTATTATAACATATTTTGTCAACGACTTCAAGTGAAAACCCAACGAAAAAAAGCCTGTATTATTGTAGGATGTCACAATAATACAAGACCTGATATGTGGAATAATTGTTATTTTTGGTACCTGAACATATAAAAACAGCGGCAGAATGATCTGCCGCTGCCGCTCAAAATATACTGATTACTTTATCATCTTAGCTACTTCGTCAGCAAGATTGTCTTCCTTCTTCTCAATGCCCTCGCCGCGCTCATAGCGAACAACGTCAACGACCTTGATAGAACCGCCGAGCTTCTTAGCCTCAGCGTCAACATAGCCCTGAACCGAAAGCTTGTCATCCTTAACGAATGCCTGCTCGAGGAGGCAGTTCTCTGTGTAGTACTTGCCTACCTTGCCCTCAACGATCTTAGCACGAACCTGCTCGGGCTTTGAAGCCATCTTGGGATCCTCAGCCATCTGAGCCATCATGATCTCCTTCTCCTTCTCAAGTACCTCAGCAGGAACCTGCTCGCGGCAGAGATATGCTGCGTTAAGAGCAGCAGACTGCATAGCAACGTCCTTACCGATAACTGCTACCTGATCAGCAGAAAGGTCTGTATCCATCTTTACGAGTACGCCGATGCTTCCGCCATTGTGGATATAAGAAGCAAGCTTGCCCTCGAGTCTTACAAAACGACGGATAACGATGTTCTCACGGATCTTCATGCCTGCGAGCTCTGTGAGAGCCTCGCCTACTGTACCATTGCCGCCGCTGATAGGCATATCCTTGAGAGCCTCAACGTCAGCAGGGTTCTTTTCGATTATTGTCTTTGCTACGTTAGCAACGAAGTTTCTGATATCGTCTGTGTTAGCAGCGAAGTCTGTCTCTGTGTTTACTTCGAGGAGAACGCCTACATTGCCGTCAACAACAGCTGTAACTACGCCCTCAGCAGCAGCTCTGCCGCTCTTCTTAGCCTGTGTGGCAAGTCCTTTTTCTCTGAGGAACTCGATAGCCTTGTCCATATCGCCATCGTTCTCTTCGAGAGCCTTTTTACAGTCCATCATACCAACGCCTGTGGACTTCATGAGTTCTTTAATTTCTGCAACGGAAACCTTTCCCATTGTTATTACCTCCTAAAATTTATAGTATAATCCGCAAAAACCCGAAGTGTTAGTTCGGGTTTTTGATTGTTTTCAATGTTTTACGATTATTCAGCGTCAGCCTCAGCTGTCTCAGCTTCCTCAGCAGGAGCCTCCTCAACAGCAGCTGCAGCGTCGTCGCCCTGTCTGCCTTCGATAACAGCATTTGCAACTGTACCTGCGATGAGCTTTACAGCTCTGATAGCGTCGTCGTTGCCGGGGATAACATAGTCAACTTCATCAGGATCGCAGTTTGTATCAACGATAGCAACGATCGGGATGTTGAGCTTCTTAGCCTCAGCTACAGCGATCTTTTCCTTGCGGGGGTCAACGATAAAGAGAGCTGCGGGGAGCTTCTTCATTGTCTTGATACCGCCGAGGAACTTTTCGAGCTTCTCTATCTCAAGGTTGAGCTTAACAACTTCCTTCTTGGGGAGAAGAGCGAATGTGCCGTCCTCTTCCATAGCGTGGAGCTGCTCAAGTCTCTTGATTCTTGTCTGGATTGTCTTGAAGTTTGTGAGCATACCGCCGAGCCATCTTGCGTTTACATAGTGTGCGCCTGCTCTTGTAGCTTCTTCCTTAACGGAATCGCCTGCCTGCTTCTTTGTACCTACGAAAAGAACTTCGCCGCCCTGAGCTGCAATGTCACGAACAAACATATAAGCCTCTTCGAGCTTCTTGACTGTCTTCTGAAGATCGATGATGTAGATTCCGTTTCTTTCTGTGAAAATGTACTGAGCCATTTTCGGGTTCCATCTTCTTGTCTGGTGTCCGAAGTGAACGCCTGCCTCAAGAAGCTGCTTCATTGATACTACTCCCATGGTGTAGTCCTCCTTAAAATTGGTTATTATTAATCCTCCGCCGTACTTGGCTCAGCAGCAACACAGACATCTGTGCACCAACCGCTGAAAATACCGGCGTGCGAATTGCCTTAATATTATATCATTTCTCGGCAATAATTTCAAGTATTTTTGCAATGTCTATTTCAACAAACTTAAAACACCGTTCCTGCTTCTTTTTGTAAAATTCGACTCGGTACGCGGCACAGTACGCTCTACAAGCACAACTTCCTCGCCTATCACCCTGATATCGGCACAGGAAATAACTGTATCGCTCTCTCGTCCGAACAGTCCGAAAAGCCGTAAGCCGCCGTATATAATAAGTGACCTTACACTTCCCTTATCGGTGTCTATCTCGATATCGTCGATAAATCCGAGCCTGTCGCCCGAAACGATGTCGATAACTTCCTTTCTGCAAAGCTCATCAAATCCAAGAAGCATGAACAGCACCCCTGCATGATTATATGCGTGAGCTTTATAAAATATGAATGTCATACGCGGTTACATAAAAATACAGCAGCTTTGAAAGCTGCCGCATCTCTGTCATTCATCGTCGTCTTCGTCATCCTCGGTATCAGCGCCTTTTTTCTTTGCAAATACTGCCGTACCTGCTGCAAGAAGGACTGCTGCTCCGATTATCGCAAAAAGAACTCCTTTGGGGAAATTATCGCCTGTCTGCGGAACATTCGCCGACATAAGCATCAAAGCTTCGTACACTGTTACGACCTCCAAAACTTTATATATTATATGTATTGTATCACAATGGAAAGGATTTGTCAAATATTTGTTTTATAGGAGAGGTATACCGCATCAGAATCTGAAATCACGCTTGCCCCCGTTCTTTATCTCGTCAAGATACTCTACAGCGCGCTGACGGCGTTTTTCATCGGGAACATTCTGTATCTCGCGGGCAATAAGAGCTTCACCGACTGCTCTTGTCTCGGGAGAAGCATAGTCGGAAAGGTATTCCTGCAGTGTCATAAGAGCGTTGGGGTGGCAGCAGTTCTGTATCTGTCCCACCTTGCAGAGCGCCATGAAGCGGTCGCCTGTACGTCCCTCACGATAGCAGGCTGTGCAG
>NZ_CAMKRR010000085.1 GCF_946415235.1 uncultured Ruminococcus sp.
CATTCATCAATACCTTCCAGAGAGGTGAGCAGGAGTCTTGTTTCGAGACTGTTCCCGCACCTTGTCTTGAGGAACTCCTCTGGGGTATGAAGAGCACAGATAAGGATAACGGTAACGGTATCAAGGCTATCTTCAACGGCAAGGACAAGGTACCTTCACAGTACTCCTTCACAAACGCTCCTGACGCTGAGGACCGTTGTATCCAGGCTGTTCACTTCGCTAATATGTACAACGCAGGCGACTCAAGCGTATCTACTCTCGCAGGTAAGATGGGTGACCAGTGCCGTAACGATATGTTCGATAAGTACTACAAGAAGATCGCTAAGGACACAAAGATCACTGATTCTTCAGCAGGTATGGACTCCAAGCACTACCTCATGTCATGGTATACCGCTTGGGGCGGAGCTCTCAAAGCAAGCTACGGCGATTACGGCTGGGCTTGGCAGATCGGCTGCTCACATTCACATCAGTTCTATCAGAATCCTCTTGCTGCTTACGCTCTTCTCTATGACAGCGATATCAACTCAGGTATGAAGGCTAAGGATGCTGATTCAGACTATAAGGAGTCTCTCAAGAGACAGATCGAAATGTATCAGTGGCTCCAGTCAGTTGACGGTCCTTTCGCAGGCGGCTGTACAAACAGCTGGAGAGGCCGTTACGAGGAGTATCCTTCAGGCCACGCTACATTCTATGATATGGCTTACGTTCCTCATCCTGTATACGCTGACCCGGGTTCAAACCACTGGATCGGTAACCAGGTATGGTCAACTCAGCGTCTTGCAGAGCTCTACTACTATGTAGTAACAAACGGCGACAAGTCAGGTCAGAAGTACGGCGGACTCGATCTCGAGACAGCTCTTGACAAGCTCCTTGAGAGATGGATCGCTTGGTTCGAGAAGAATACTCAGTTCGATTATGAGGACGAGAACGGCGTTACACATACTTACGCTATCCCATCAACTCTTAACTGGGGTTCAAGTGATACAGACTACACCTGCACACCTGATACCTGGGAAGGCACATATAACGAGAACGGCAACCAGAAGCTTACCTGCAAGATCGGCGGTTACGGTCAGGGAGACGTTGGATGCGTATCCTCACTCTGTAATACTCTTATCTACTATGCTAAGGCTAAGAATGTTGATGCTAAGTTCGCTAACAGCGATGACGGTACAACAGTAGCTGAAAAGGCTCTCCGCCTTGCTAACAAGCTTCTCTCGGCTCAGTACAACGAGGGTCGTGACGATATCGGTCTCACATTCACAGACTGCAACCCAAGCCTCAAGAGAGTATTCGAGGAGAAGGTTTATATTCCTGATTACTACAGCGGCGAAATGCCTGACGGTTCTAAGCTTGAGCCCGGCGCTACATTCTCATCTATCCGTAAGAGCTACGAGGATGATAAGATGTGGCAGGAGTGCAAGAAGTACTACGAGGGTAATGGTACAGATAACAACGGTGACGGCAAGGTTGACGTTGCTGACTATCAGTTCCAGTATCACAGATTCTGGCACGCTGGTGATGCAGTTGTTGCTTACGGTACAATGGCTCTCCTCTTCCCTGAGGTTACACCTGATAATGGCGGCGAGACAAATACTACCACAACAACAACAACAACTACTACTACTACTACTACTACTACATCCACAACAACCACAACTTCTACAACATCCAAGAAGGATGAGGAGAAGACAACTACATCTACAACAACCACTAAGAAGGGTGACGATATCAAGGTTACTAAGTGGGGCGACGCTAACTGCGACGGCGATGTAGATATGGCTGATGCTGTTCTTATCATGCAGTCACTTGCTAACCCGAACAAGTACGGCGTTGGCGGTTCAGACTCTAAGGCTATCACAGAGCAGGGCAAGATCAATGCTGACGTTGATATCAGCAGCAAGGGCCTTACTTCAAACGATGCTCTCCGCATCCAGGAGTATCTCCTTAAGAAGATCTCTACTCTCGATCCTAACGCTTAATCGTTAACAGATCATAATTAAAGCTGCACGGCTATGCTGTGCAGCTTTTTTATGTCCGCAAAAGTGTGTCATACCCCAATATTTTCAGAAAAAGCTTGCATTTTTACGCAAATGATGTTATAATATTATAATAGCATTTTTATGCGGAAAAATATACTTAATTCAATTACAGGAAAGCAGGCGATAAGGTGCTTAGAAGTATGACAGGCTACGGAAGAGCCCAGCAGATATTGAACGGAAGAGATATCCTCGTGGAGATACGCTCCGTTAATCATAGATATTACGAGTACTCGTCAAGAGTGCCGAGGACTTACAGCTATATAGACGAAAAGCTCAAGGCTTTGCTTAAAACAGGCATATCCCGCGGAAAAGTGGAGATCGCCGTAACTATAAACAACATCGAAGGCAGAGATACCGAGATCGCTGTGAACAAGGGTGCGGCAGAGGGCTATGTGAACGCTCTCAGAAGCATTGCGGACGAGCTCGGAGTCGAGGACGACATCACGCTCTCAAAGCTGATGAAGCTTCCCGATATATTCAATATACAGAAAACTCCCGACGACGAGGAACAGGTGTGGGAGGACGTTTCAAAGGTGGCTCTTGAGGCTATCGGAAGATTTGTGGAAATGAGACAGGTCGAGGGCGAGCGCCTTAAGGCTGACATAACAGAAAAGGCTGAGGGCATACTTGCTATGGTGGGCAAGGTGGAGGAGCTTTCTCCAAAGACTGTTGAGAATTACAGGAACAGGCTCTACAAAAAGCTCAGCGAGGTCCTTGAGGGCAGAGAGGTGGACGAGCAGAGAGTGCTTACCGAGGCTGCCGTTTTTGCCGAAAAGATCGCTGTTGACGAGGAAACTGTCCGCCTGAGGAGCCATATCGCTCAGCTGGAGACTATGCTGGCAGGCGACGACGCTGTGGGCAGAAAGCTGGATTTTATCGTACAGGAAATGAACCGCGAGGTAAATACTATCGGCTCCAAGGCTCAGGACCTCAACGTAACAAAGGTCGTTGTGGACATGAAGGCAGAGATCGAGAAGATACGCGAGCAGATACAGAATATCGAGTAATACGTCATGAAGCTTATAAATATAGGATACGGCAATATGGTCTCAGCCGAAAGGATAGTCACGGTGGTGAGCCCCGAATCAGCTCCCATAAAAAGGCTCGTTCAGGAAGCCCGTGACGACGGCAGAGCCATTGACGCCACATACGGAAGAAAAACAAGAGCAGTCCTTGTGATGGACAGCGGACATATTATCCTGTCGTCACTCATCACGGAAACTCTTGCTGCAAGAATAAACGGCTCGGGAGGAGCGGACGACAATGAATAAAGGCAGACTTATAGTCTTTTCTGCGCCATCGGGCTGCGGAAAGGGCACAATGCTGGAGGAGATACTCAAGGACGAGAGGTTCGCGGTATCAGTTTCAGCTACCACAAGAGCTCCCAGAGAGGGCGAAAAGGACGGTGTGAATTATCACTTCCTTACCCGTGAGGACTTCGAGCAGCGCATTGCCGACGGAAAGTTCATAGAACACGCGGAGTACTGTCAGAACCTTTACGGCACTCTCGTAAGCGAGGTCGACGGCAGACTTGAACGTGGACTCAACGTGATCCTCGAAATAGAGCCGCAGGGCGCTATGAAGATACGCGAAAAACGTCCCGACGCTGTGTTCATATTCGTCGTGCCTCCTTCAATCGGAGAGCTTCGCCGCAGACTTAAAAAGCGCGGCACAGAGACCGATGAGGTCATAGAGGAACGTGTTTCAAAGGCTGCATGGGAGATATCTCAGGCCGAGAAATACGATTATGTTATAGTCAATGACGCCCTTGAGGACGCAGTAAGCGACTTCTTCGCCGTAATACGCGGAGAACAGCTTAAGGTGGACTTCTCGGGAGATATTATAGAAGAGGTGTTGAAAAATGCTTAGACCAGCAGTAAATCAGATCATCACAAAGAATGAGAGCTGTTATTCGCTCGTTATCGCTGTTGCAAAGCGCGCAAGACAGATCTCGGAGGAGCTTTACGAGAAAGGCGAGACCCTTGAGGAGAAGCCCGTAAAGACAGCTGTTGAGGAGCTTGCAAGCGGCAAGTGCAAGATCGTGAACACAGCAGCTCAGCCGATCAGCGAATAATGCCCCTTATAGCGGAGACTGCGGTAAGCGGAACAGCCTATTCCTTTGATATGCTGTTCAGCTATGCTGTTCCCGAAAAGCTGGCGGCAAAGACCGCCTGCGGCTGCAGGGTGCTCGTGCCCTTCGGCAAGGGCAATACGCGAAGGATAGGCGTCGTTATGAAGCTTTCCGACGGTGATGCAAAAGGTCTGAAATCCCTTGTTTCGCTTGTGGATGAAGAGCCTGTTATTTCCGCGGAGCTTCTCAGACTTGCCTTCTATCTGCGCGAGAATACTTTCTGCACTTACTTTGATGCGGTGAAAACTATGCTTCCGCCTGCCATGAGCGTAAGTGCAAAAGAAACATTCAGGATTGTTAAGAATTTCACGGATATTGCTTCTCTCAGCCCCGGAGCTGCCGAGCTGCTGCAAACGCTTTCATGTGCTGCGGACAGCAAGGAGCTGAACAGACTGGCAGAGGAGCATATCATTGATAACGGAAGGCGGCTCACAGACGAGCTCTGCGACGCAGGCGCACTTGAATCGGACAACGTGTTCAGGCAGAATGTGGGCGACGCGGCAGTGAGAATGGTCCGCCTTACGGACAGGTATATCACTTCTCCCGAGAGCTTTGACCTTACGCCGAAGCAGAAGCAGGCAGCGGATTTCCTCGGTGAGTACGGTACGGCGGCAGTCAGGGAGACTGCTTATATGTGCGGTATCACGGATTCTGTCATAAAGCGGCTCTGTACAAACGGCGCGGCTGAGGAATACGAAGCCGAGGTGCTCAGAAGGGTGGAGGACCTCTCCGACGAGAAGAGAAGTCCCGAGGATTTAGTCCTTTCGGAGGAACAGCAGAGCGCAAGAGACACTGTCCTTGCACAGCTCCGCGGGAAAAAGCCTGCGGTATTCCTGCTTCACGGCGTTACGGGAAGCGGCAAGACCTCTGTTTTTGAAAAGCTCATAGACGATACCGTTAAAATGGGAAGGCAGGCAATGCTCCTCATTCCCGAAATAGGACTTACTCCCCAGACTCTCAGACGCTTCCGCTCGCTTTTCGGCGAGAGAGTTGCCGTGATACACAGCGGTCTTTCCCTCGGTCAGAGACTTGACGAATACAAGAGGATAAAACGCGGTGACGCGGATATAGTAATAGGTACGAGGAGCGCGGTTTTTGCTCCCCTCGGAAATATTGGCCTCATTATTATAGATGAGGAGGGAGAGCGTTCGTACAAATCCGACAGCTCCCCGAGATATCACACCCATGACATTGCCAAGCAGCGCTGTGCGTACCACAATGCGTCCCTCCTGCTGGCTTCGGCAACGCCTTCCATAGAGAGCTATTACCTCGCCGAAAGGGGAGCGTACAGGCTTATCGAAATGAAGGAGAGATACGGCAATGCTCCGCTTCCCGAGGTAAGCATAATAGATATGAACCTTGAGCGCGAAGCAGGCAACCGCACGGAATTCAGCCGCAAGCTGGCTGAGGAGATAAGCGCCAACCTGAAAAAGGGAGAGCAGTCCATACTTCTGCTCAACAGGCGCGGCTATCATACCATTATAAGCTGCTGCGACTGCTATCAGCCCGTGTACTGCCCTAACTGCTCCGTACCTCTTACCTACCACAAGAAGAACAACAAGCTGATGTGCCACTACTGCGGATACGTCAGCGAGCCTGTGGATACCTGCCCGTCCTGCGGCTCGAAGCACCTGAAAAATATGGGCTTCGGCACACAGAAGCTGGAGGAGGAGCTCTCCACATTTTTCCCGACGGCGCGTATACTGCGTATGGACGCGGATACTACTTTTTCACGCTATTCCTACGAGAAGAGCTTCACGGAATTCCGTGAGGGGAAATACGATATAATGATAGGTACTCAGATGATAGGAAAGGGGCTTGATTTCCCCAATGTCACGCTGGTGGGAGTGCTTTCCGTGGATAAGGCGCTGTATGCGGGTGATTTCCGCAGCTACGAGCGCACCTTCTCCCTTATCACTCAGGTTGTGGGGCGCGGAGGACGCGGTGAGCGCAGCGGACGCGCGGTATTGCAGACCTTTATACCCGAGCACTATGTCATGAACCTTGCTGCGGCTCAGGACTACAAGGGCTTCTACAATGAAGAGATCGCCATACGCCGCGCAATGATATTTCCGCCCCTTTGCGATATGTGCATTTTCTGCTTTTCGGGAAATGAGGATATATCCGCAAGGCTCGGTGCGGAGGCTGTGCTGAGGCTAATGAATGAGAAGCTCAGGGAACTGCAGCCGAAAACGCCCGTGCGTGTGCTCGGACCTGTCCGCTGCTCATACGGCAGGATAAACGGCAAGTACCGCTACAGGATAATCATGAAATGCAAGAACAATGCCGAAATGAGAGGCTTTATAAGAGGAGTCCTCACAGACGCGGCAAAGCTGAAAGAGATGAAAAGTATTGCCCTTTACGCCGATATAAACGGCGACGTGGGCGTATAAGAAGTTAAGAAGGATATGGTAAAATGGCTTTAAGAAGAATATTGACTGATAAAGACGAGATGCTCCATAAGGTCTGCAAGCCTGTGGAAAAATTTGACGAGAAGCTCGCACAGCTCCTTGATGATATGCATGAGACCCTCAACAAGGCCGAGGGCGTGGGGCTGGCTGCTCCGCAGATAGGCATTTGCCGCAGAATATTCATCATGCATCTTGGAGAAAATGATATAGTGGAAGCTATCAATCCCGAGGTCACAAAGAAAGAGGGAAAACAGCGCGTACAGGAGGGCTGCCTTTCATGCCCGAATGTATGGGGCTATGTCACACGTCCCGCGTCCTGCCATTTAAAGGCTCAGGACAGGAACGGCAACTGGTTCGAGCGTGACTTCAACGAGCTGGGCGCACAGTGCACCTGCCATGAGAACGACCACCTTGACGGTCATGTATTTACCGAGATAGTTGAGGAATTCTTCGTACCCGAGGAGAGCAAATAATGAAAATAGTTTTTATGGGAACACCCGATTTCGCAGTACCCTGTCTGCGTACTCTTGCAGAGAGCGGACATGAGGTGGCGGCGGTGTTTACACAGCCCGACAAGCCCAAGGGAAGAGGCTATAAGATGATACCTACTCCCGTAAAGGCTGCGGCGCTTGAATACGGTCTTCCCGTATATCAGCCCTTGTCGCTTAGGAAGGGCGAGGCCGCCGAGGAGGCTATGAGGATACTCCGCGAGGCTGCTCCCGAGCTCATAGTCGTAACGGCTTACGGACAGATACTCCCGAAGGAGATACTGGAGCTGCCGAAGTACGGCTGTATCAATATACACGCATCGCTCCTGCCGAGATACAGGGGAGCTGCTCCCATAAACTGGGTGCTCCTCAACGGCGAAAAGGAAACGGGCGTTACGTCCATGCAGATGAGCGAGGGACTTGACACAGGCGATATGCTCATAAAGAGAGCAACTGATATAGGCGAGAACGAGATCTGTGAGGAGCTCTACGCAAGGCTTTCCGCTATGGGCGGAGAGGTGCTTGCGGAGACTGTTGCCGCTGTTGAAAAGGGTACTCTCTCTCCCGAGAAGCAGGACGACAGCCTGAGCTGCTATTCTCCCATGATACGCAAGGAGATGAGCGCTCTTGATTTCAGCAAAACGGCTGCGGAGGTACACAATACCATACGCGGAGTAACGGGCTTTGCAATGCTGGAGGGCAAGCGCCTGAAGGTGTTCCGCTCGGAGATAGCAGAGGGCACATACAACGCCGAGAACGGTGCTGTTGTAGATACAAAGCGTTTCGCCGTGAAGTGCGGCGACGGACGGGCGGTCATATTCCGCGAGGTCCAGCCAGAGGGCAAAAAACGCATGAACACAGAGGACTTCCTCAGGGGCAAAAAGCTCACAGAGGGAGAGATACTTGCATAAGGAGGAAAAAATATGCAGCTCTTACTTTTACTTATTATGATCCTTCTGCCGATAATCGCGCAGATAAACGTAACATCGACCTTCAACAAGTACAGCAGGGTAAGCAATTCAAGAGGTCTTACAGCTGATCAGGTGGCAAGAATGATACTTGATTCAAACGGACTTCACCATATACAGATCGAGCATATCTCGGGAAACCTCAGCGATCACTTTGACCCGCAGGCAAATGTGGTAAGACTTTCGGATTCATGCTACGGTCAGACGTCTGTTGCGGCTATCGGAGTCGCAGCTCATGAGTGCGGCCATGCCTGTCAGCACGCCGAGAACTACACTCCTATCGTGCTCAGGAGCAAGCTCGTTCCCGTAACAAATCTGTGCTCGCGCTTATGGTACTTTGTTCTTCTCATAGGTGTTTTTATAAGCAGTATCGCTGCAAGAGCAGGAATGCCCTTTCTGTACGCTTCTATAATAATGTTTGCGGCAGTAGTCGTTTTCCAGATAGTTACTCTCCCTTGTGAGTTCAATGCAAGCGACAGAGCACTCAAGACCCTTGAGCGCGACGGTATACTCGAAATGTCCGAGGTACCTCAGGCTCAGAAGGTGCTCAAGGCAGCAGCTCTTACCTATGTTGCAAGTCTTGTTACATCTATAATCCAGCTTCTCAGACTTCTTGCGTCTGCAAGAAGAAGATAATGACAGACCCGCGGTATCTTGCTGTAAAGCTTCTGGATAAGACATTCGGCAGCGGCAGCTATTCAAATTTGCAGCTTGACAGCGGTCTGAAAGGCTCGGACCTTGACGAGCGCGGCAGGAAGCTGTGCTCGGCTGTATACTACGGAGTTATCGAGCGCAGGCTCACCCTCGACCATATCATCGGCGGTCTGAGCTCGCGCCCCATAGATAAGCTGGACAGCATAGTGCTGAATATACTGCGCTGCGGCGTTTATCAGACAATGTACATGGACAGCGTTCCCGACAATGCGGCTGTCAACGAGAGCGTGGCTCTTGCAAAGAAGTTCCGCAAAACAAGCGCGTCGGGAATGGTGAATGCGGTGCTGAGAAACTTTATCCGCGGCGGTAAGGAGCTCAGGCTCCCTAAGGACAGTACAAAAGCCATGTCTGTTAAGTATTCCGCGCCTGAAGGGCTTGTGAAAAGTCTCATGGAGGACTACGGCAGCGGCGCGGCGGAGAGCTTCCTTGCGGCTTCTCTTGAAAAGTCAGTGACATATATCCGCAGAAATCCCCTGCGCTGCACCGAGGAAGAGCTCCTTGCGGCACTGGGCGGCATAAAAGCGGAAAGGTACGGCGAGAACTGCTTCACCGTGGAAAGCGGCGACGTCACGGCGACGGAAGCCTTTAAAAAGGGATATTTCCATGTTCAGGGGCTTGCCTCACAGCTTTGCTGTCAGGCGCTGTCACCCGATGAAAATGATACTGTCCTTGATATATGTGCTGCTCCCGGAGGAAAGACCTTAACTATGGCGGAGCTCATGAACGGCAGGGGACAGATATACGCCTTTGACCTCCACGAAAAACGTGCGGAGCTCATACGCAGGGGCGCTGAGAGACTCGGTCTCACAAATATAAAGGCAGCGGCAGGGGACGCGACTGTATTTAACTCCGAGCTGCCGAAATTCACGAAGATACTCTGCGACGTCCCGTGTTCGGGACTGGGAGTCATCGGCAGCAAGCCCGAGATAAAGTACAAGGATATCTCTGATTTTGCGGGGCTCCCCGATATACAATACAGGATAGTGTGCAATGCACTGAATTATCTCGAAGGAGGCGGCACTCTCGTCTACTCCACCTGTACGGTGAGAAAAGCCGAGAACGAGGCGGTCTGCGAAAGGCTCCTGCGGGAGCACCCCGAGCTTGAAGCCGCACCGCTCCCCGAAATGCTTGGTGAGAGCTTCGGCACTATGGCGACGCTCATGCCGCCGAAGTTCGGCAGCGGATTTTTCATTTCCAAATTCAGAAAAGTAAGGTGATAAATTGGAAAAAGTCGATATCCTCAGTCTTGACCTTGCAGAGCTTGAGGAGGCTCTTGCTGCTCTCGGCGAGAAGAAATTCCGCGCTAAGCAGATATTTCAATGGCTTCACGTAAAAAGGGTCCTTGATTTCGACAAAATGACTGATATATCTATCCAATTGCGCTATACTTTACAAGAAAAATTTTGTATAAATGGACTATTTATACAGAAAAAGCTTGAATCTGCTATAGATAATACGGTAAAATATCTTTATAGGCTTTCAGACGGCAATTTTGTGGAGACCGTCCTGATGGAATACAGCTACGGATACAGCATATGTGTTTCAACTCAGGTGGGCTGCAAAATGGGCTGCAATTTCTGCGCCTCCGCCATTGCGGGATACGTCAGGAGCCTTGCTCCCTCGGAGATCCTTTTGCAGATATACGAGGCTGAGCGCGATTCGGGCAAAAAGGTGTCGGGAGTGGTCCTCATGGGCATCGGAGAGCCTCTCGACAATTTCGATAACGTAATGAAGTTCCTTGAGCTGCTGTCACATAAGGACGGCAATGATATGAGCCTTCGTCACGTGTCTCTCTCCACCTGCGGCATAGTGCCGCGTATCTATGAGCTGGCAGACAGAAAGCTCCAGCTGACCCTTTCAGTGTCGCTCCACTGTGCGGACAACGAGGGCAGGAGCGCTATCATGCCCGTGAACAGAAAATACGACCTTGCAAGCCTTATAGAAGCTTGCAGATACTATATCGGCAGGACGGGACGGCGCGTCACATTCGAGTACGCCGTTATCGACGATGTCAATTCATCTGCGGCAGACGCCGACAAGCTGGCTAAGCTGCTGCACGGTATGAACTGCCATGTGAACCTTATCCCCGTCAATAAGGTAAGGGAACGAAATTATCGTACAGCCCGCTCGGGAGTTGCTGAGTTTGCAAAGCAGCTGGGCAGGCGGGGGATAAATGCGACCGTGAGAAGAACTCTCGGGAGCGATATCGAAGCGGCGTGCGGTCAGCTCAGACGCGACGCCGACAAACAAAGCAAACAGAATGGGGGTGCGGATACTTGAGGTTTCGCTTCGGTACGGATATCGGACTGGCGCGCGAGGAAAATCAGGACGCGGTCAGATGCGAATATTTCGGCCATAATGTACTCGCCGTCGTGTGTGACGGCATGGGCGGCGAACGCGCAGGCAAGGAAGCCGGCGAGCTTGCCGTGGAAGAATTCTTTCAGCGGTTTTCGGCTGACTACAAGGAGAGCCTCAGTGATGAGGATATCCGCAGGCTCCTTATCTCCTCGGTATCGGCAGCCAATTCCGTGATCTATACGCGGGCGAGGTTCGAGTTCAGGAACTTCGGCATGGGTACGACCTGTGTGGCTGCATTCGTCACCAATAAAACTGCCTTCATTGCCAATGTCGGTGACAGCAGAGCATATCTGATAACCGACACGGGACTATATAGGATAACCACCGATCATAATGTCGCCTCGGTGCTCTTTGAACAGGGCAAGATAACCGAGGAGGAAATGGAGGTACACCCTCAGAAGCATATGCTCGTCAGGGCGGTGGGCGTCGAAAAAACGGTGCTTACCGACACGTTCATGCTTGACTATGAGGATAAGATCAGTCTGCTGCTGTGCTCCGACGGACTTTCGGGATATTGCAGTGACGATGAAATATACAACGTCATACTGAATTCTGATTTTGATGATGTTGCAGACGAACTAATCAAATTATCGCTCTCCAAGGGCGGCCGCGACAATGTTACCGTTGCGGTGATTTCTGACTAACGCAGGAGGAAAGGAAATGGACAAGAATATTGGCAAAAAGCTCGACGGCAGGTATGAAATTACCGAGCTTATCGGCGTCGGAGGCATGGCTGAGGTATATAAGGGCGTCGATGTTATCGACAACAAGACCGTAGCCATCAAGATACTGAAAAAGGAGTACGCTGAGAACGAGGAGTTCCTTCGCCGCTTCAGGAATGAGTCTAAGGCTATTGCAGTGCTCTCTCACCCTAATATCGTAAAGATCTACGATGTAGGCTTCTCCGAGAAGATACAGTATATCGTAATGGAATATATTGACGGTATTACGCTGAAGGAGTACATCGAGGAGGAAAAGGTCCTCACATGGAAGGATACCGTACACTTCGTTATACAGATACTCCGTGCTCTCCAGCACGCACATGACAAGGGCATAGTTCACCGCGATATCAAGCCGCAGAATATCATGATGTTCACTGACGGCACTATCAAGGTCATGGACTTCGGCATTGCAAAGTTTGCACGTGAGGAAGGCAAAACAGCTACTGATCAGGCTATCGGCAGCGTTCACTATATCAGCCCCGAGCAGGCAAGCGGTAGCGTTACAGACGCAAAGAGCGATATCTACTCCGTAGGCGCTATGATGTATGAGATGCTCACGGGAAGAAAGCCCTTTGACAGCGATAACCCCGTTGCTATAGCTGTTATGCATATGCACGATATCCCCGAGCGCCCGAGAGCTATCAATCCCGATATCCCCGATGGTCTTGAGGAGATCGTTCTCAGAGCTATGGAAAAGGCTCCCGAGGACAGATACCAGACAACTGCCGAGA
>NZ_CAMKRR010000086.1 GCF_946415235.1 uncultured Ruminococcus sp.
CTTTGGAATCCCTTCCTTTTGGGTTGGCGTAATCAATGCGTAAATTTTGATTTACTATTATTATACATCAAATACGTGACTTTGGCAAGGTGTCCAAATCAAAAAGAAGATTTTTGTGCGTTATTATAAATTGCGTAAACATATATAAAATAGTATAATTAAAGTACAGACGGAATAATAGCGACTTAATAAAATAATGCCCTATTATATAATCTTTAAGTTCTTTTAAGTCAATTTTAAGATTATTTCAAGGTGAAGCCGTTATAATGTAACCATAGTCAAACACGGTTTGATTTTGATAGGGCGATATTAAAAAAAGGAGAATGATCATTATGAAAAGCAATGGCTTGAAAAAGCTTGTTGCAGGTATTTCTGCTGCTTGTATAGCAGCTGCTGCAATGCCTGTTATGAGCTTCGCGGCAGAGACTACGGTCTCAACACTGGTTGGCGACGCAAACTGCGACGGCGGCATTGATATGTCGGACGCTGTAATGATAATGCAGGCGCTCTCCAATCCGAACAAGTACGGCAGGGGCGGTACAGACAAGAACGCTATCACCGATCAGGGCTGGATCAATGCAGACTGCAACGGTGCAAATGACGGCGTATCCAACAATGACGCACTTGCTATCCAGATGTACCTTCTTGGCAAGGGCGAGCTCAGCAGCGGCAAGAGTGATGTTACTCCTGTTGCTGACGCAGTAAAGATTCATCTCAAGAATACATCTATCGAGGTAGAGGGCGAAAATGCCACAGTAAGCGGAACTACCGTTACTATCACCAAGTCCGGTGAGTATTATGTTGACGGTACTCTCGACGACGGTCAGATCAACGTAAATATCGCTGATACTACTGCGGACGCCGAAACTGTAAAGATATTCCTCAATAATGCGAATATCACAGGCAAGAGCGCTCCCGCTATCCTTGTTACCAATGCCGAGAATACTTCAATTAACATAGTTGACGGTACAGAGAATACCATTACCGACGGCGACACTGCTTATGCAGGCGACTTCGCCAAGGCAGCCGTTATCGAAGCAAAGGACGATTTAACCATAAAGGGCGGCGAAAAGGGCGACGGAGTCCTCAATATCACCGCTAATACTCAGCACGCTGTTTCATGCAACAATGACATCAAGATAAACGGCGGCAAGATTAATATTACTGCAAGCAACACAGAAAAGGCAGACGGTATCAAGGCTAAGAAGTCAATTACGGTCAAGAAGGGCTATGTTACAATTGACGCTACAGGCGACGGTATCCAGTCCAGCAAGGACGCTGTTGTTTTCGAGGGCGGCTCAACTGTTATCAAGGCAGGCAATGACGCTGTACAGGCTGAGACCACTATCGACATCAGCGGCGGCGTTCTCATTGCAGGCGGCGACAGAGGTCTCACAGCCGTAACAGGCATCAATATCACAGGCGGTACAGTAGTTGCTACTGCTACCGATAATCAGGTCGATGAGAAGCTCCTTGCAGGCACAACACAGACTACGGCTCTTCTCAATTGTATAGACGATCCCACAAATGAAAAGGACGGTACATGGAAGAAGGCTAATGCTATTGCAGCAAACAGCACTGAGGTACAGTATACCAAGAAGTTCAAGTATGTGCTTTACAGTGATACTGCCATAAACGGAGCTAAATCATGCGGCTTCAAGAACCTTTCAACAGGCGCAGCCGTAACTCATACAGACGGCAAGCAGACACAGTTCCAGCTCAGTCTGGTAACTGTATTCGATAATGTCGATCCCTCAGGTGTTGCCAAAAGTGATGTAGTTTCCAACCCTGCACCCGGAGAGCTCACCATAACTCTTTCCGATGCAGGCATGACCACCAATGCTTCCTCAGAGGCCAAAGTGGAGAACAACATCTGCACAATATCTCAGCCCGGTGTTTTTACAGTAACCGGCGGGATGACCGGCGGACAGATCGTTGTTGACGTAGACAAGACTGTCTATCCCGACGGCGTCGTTGAGCTCGTTCTCAGCGGCATGAGCCTTACAAATACCAAAGATTCTCCTATATATGTAGCATCTGTCGCAGACGAGGTCATCATTACCGCTAAAAGCGGCACAGAAAACACCATTTCTGACGGTGAGAGCTACACCAACGCAGACAACGATACGGGAGCTGTTTACTCCAAGGACGATATCAAGTTCAAGGGCAAGGGCAAGCTTACCGTAAACGGCAACGCTGCGGACGCTATCGTCGGCAAGGACGATATCAAGATATACAACAGCACACTGGTAGTTAATGCTGCCGATGACGGTATCCGCGGCAAGGACAGCGTAACTATCGGAAATACATCATCAGACGGAACAGAGGTGGATTATTCAAACCTCTCCGTAACAGTAAAAACTAAAGCCGGCGACGGTATCAAGGCTACTTCCACTGAAGCTTCATCAACAGCGAAGCAGCTGGGAATAGTTACTGTCAACGGCGGTACTATAAATATAGACTCCTACGCAGACGGAATCTCAGCCGAGCAGTTCTTTGAAATGAACGGCGGCGACCTGACGATCAGTACCTATGAGGGCAGCTCCTATACAGGATCAGGCAGCACTCAGGGCGGTCAGCAAGGCGGCTGGGGCGGCGGCAGACCCGGAGGCGGAATGGGCGGCTTCGGTATGGACGGAAACTCCAACAAGACCGACATATCCGCAAAGGGCATAAAGGCGGTAGGTCTTTATGACGAAGCAGGCACCACATGGCAGAGCGTAGGCGATATCACTATCAGCGGCGGCAGCATCACTATTGATTCTTCCGACGATTGTATACACTGCGGCGGCAGTATGCAGCTTATCGGCGGCGAGTTAAAGCTCTCATCTGCCGATGACGCCGCTCACGCAGACCATGACCTCACTATCGGCACGAAGGACAGCGGAAAATACGATGATATCGTTATATACGCCGAAAAGTGCTATGAGGGTATCGAAGCACAGAAAATATACCAGAACAGCGGTTCCGTTATCGTGAACTCCACTGACGACGGCTTCAATGCAGCAGGCGGCAGCGACGGTTCGGGAATGGGCAATACGGGTATGCCTTGGGGACAGGGCGGCGGCGGTTTCGGAGGAGGCGGCTTCGGCGGCAACTCAGGAAACTACCTCTTGCAGTTCAACGGCGGATTTGCAATAGTAAATGCAGCCAACGGCGACCATGACGGCTATGATTCCAACGGTAATATCGAGATAAACGGCGGCTATATCGTATCGAACGGCAATGAGCCTTATGACTGCGGTGACGGCGGCAGCACTATCACGGTAAAGGGTGGAACATGGGTATCAAACTGTTCTTCGGGAGGTATGAGCTTCGGCGGCAGCGAAATGTCAGCAAGCGTAACAGCTTCGGCAAATGTAAGTGCCAATACAAGATTATCACTGGTAGGAAGCGACGGAAAGGTGATAGTATCCTTTATCGTAGACAAGGCAGTCAGCCAGCTCAAGGCAGGCGGCACAGGAACTTCGGGAGCTTCCTTCTATACGGGAGGAACTCTTAACGGTTCCACATACTTCCAGCAGCTCGACCAGACACAGCTTGCAGCATACGGTGGTACGCTGACAGGCGGAACAAAGACATCTTCATGATCATTCAGATCCTTTTCTCAAAACGCGCCACAGTATCCCCTACTGCGGCGCATTTCCCTGTCCTGAGGAAATATAAACGCCATAGCTCTTAAAAGCTATGGCGTTTGATGTTTTATCAGCCCTGACCGCCGTCGTCTATTGTGGTAGGTTCAACGGGAGGAGCCTCTGTAGGCGCTTCCGTCGGCGGATCGGTAGGTGCTTCCGTTGGCGGCTCTGTAGGAGGCTCTGTTGGAGGAGCCTGAGTCGTAGTAGGTGCCTGTGTTGTAGGTGCTGCTGTAGTGGCGGTAGTTGCTGCGTGAGTTGTAGCCTCGGCAGTTGTAGTAGCTGCAGTTTCCGCAGTAGTAACCGCATTCTTGGAAGCGTAGTAGACAGTCAGCTTCTTGCCGCCCGAGCAGTCGAATACAGTTCCCGAAGATACGAGCTTTCCGTCTACGCGGAGCTCAACGATGGTATCTGTCTTGCCGTATGCGGTAGGAGATTCGAGGAACTGATAATTATGGGACGAGATACCTGCCTTATCAAGAGCATTCTTGTACTCGTCAACGGTCATGCCCGTGTAATCGGGGATAGTTGCCGAGCCCTTGCCCTTGCTGACGTGGATAACGAGGGTATCGCCCTCGGCTATCATTTCGCCTGCCTTGATATCCTGTTCAAATATCATATCGCTGTCGTACTTGTCGTTATATGAGAATATAGCCTCAAGCTTGAAGGAATCCTTGTACTTATCCTTTTCGAGCTCGTAGAACTTGCCGACAAGATTGGGGACTTCGACATTCTTTTCCTTGGTGGTGACTACCTCATCGACGATATTATCGCTTACTACTCTTGAGCGTCTGCTCTTTAAGGGAGTATTGGCATTTTCGTTCTTGGGCAGCATATTTATAACGATGACCACAAGTGCCAGAAGTATGGCGAGGAAGAGTATTCCTATGATTATCGGTATTTTTATACGGTCCACCGTATTTATCTTCTCGTAGCTGTAGCCTGTATTGCGCGGCGGCTTTCTGTAGGCTGAAGCAGATGTGCGTTGGTGGATGACCTCAGTCTCGGGGAGAGGCTGCACGGGCTGTGAAGCATGATAAGCAGGTGCAGGAGCTTCTTCCTGTCGGAAGCTCGGGCGGTCATTGAGGAACAGTGTGCTGTCGAATTCTTCGGCTGCTGTGTCTTCCTCTTCCTCCTCGGCGGGCTGCTCGAAGAGCCTTGTGACCAGCTCTGTGATGGTCTGTATACGGTCTCTGCCGTTGAGATTCATACCCTCCATTATCACGCGGGAAACGTGCTTTGGTATGCTCGAATCAAGCATATGGGGCTCGTGAAGGTCGTCGTGGTTCTGACGGCTTACGGAATCCACAGGCATACAGCCTGTAAGAGCTCTGTAGAGGAGAGCGCATACTCCGTAAACGTCCGTCCATGAGCCCTGACGGCTGCTGCTGCTTGCCGAATACTGTTCGGGAGCTGCATAGCCCTTGAAAAGCTCATATTCAAGACCTGCATTGGCAGTTCTTACTGCGGAAACGCAGAAGCCTGACAGCTTGAGCTCGCCCTTGTCGGTGATATATACCGTATCAGGGCTTATAGCGCGGTGTATGATACCTGAATTATGAAGTATTCCGATAGTAGTGAAAAGAGGAGGGAATATCTTTGATACCTGTTCCCAGCTGAGCTCGCCTGCATTTTCCTTGAGGTAGTCCAGCATTTTCACGCCCTCAATGTACTCAAAAATAGTATAGGTGGTATTGTTCTCTGCGAACATATCGAGGACAGGGGGGATATTCGGGTTGTTCCTGAGCCTTGCAAGAGACTTGTTGAGCTCGGTGTACTCAGCCATAAAAGCCTTGTATTTGGCAAGGTTATTATAGTTGACGCTGATAGTCGGCTTGTTTTTTACACGTGTGCAAAGGTTTATAGGCATATACTCCCTGATGAACACCTTTTTGCCTGTGGTTATATCAGAGCCGATATATGTTGCGCCTTCGCCGTTGTATTCAAGAAGAATACCGCAGACGTACTTGCTGTGGAGTATCGTCCCCGGCGGAACGTACATAGGGTCATACTCAGAGCTTTCAACATATCCGCATGACGGACATACGTGAAGCGAACTGTCATATTGTTCCATACATTTGTTACAATATTTAAGGTCTCCCAAAGCAGCTCCTCCTCCTAAAAATAATATATGCACAAAATAGGCATCATATCTATTTTATCAATAAAAAAGAAAAATGTCAACTGTTTAAGGCTGTATATTCTTGATTACTGTGAATTTGTATTTTTTTTGTAATAATTTCAAGGGTAAATTTTTCTTAATTGTAACATTTTAAAGGGAAAGGTCCGAAAAGGTATGACAACTTTTTCGGACCTGTTTTTTTCTATCAGAGATTTCCGTTGTTAACGGAGAGTATCTTCATTGAATTGAAGCGGAATGTACCGTCTTCCTTTTCTGTGAGCTTGTATTCAGCCTGCTTTGCAACGCTCTTTTCCATCCACTGCGGGAGCTCTGCGATATAGTCAACGGTGAGGGTGTACTCCTTGCCGTTCTTGACTATGGACTTTATCTCGGGAGCGTAGGTGTGTGTAATGGTCTTTACCTTGACGTTGTATGCTCCGTCAGCATAGTAGAATCGGGATTCTACAGGACCTACGGTAGTATGGTTGAAGGGCGGAAGGTCCTCTCCGAAGAGCTCCACTGCGTACTTTTCCACGTCAACGTCGGGGATAGTAACGGTATCAAGGGTCTGTTCGTAGTTGGAAACCTTGCTGTCGTCCATGATTATGGACCATATGGTAGCTGTGATTATCTGCTCGGATGTGAGCTGTGAAGGCTCACTGAACGGCTCTATATCCATTATCGCGGCAGGGTATATCATCTGTGTGAAGCTGTCCTTCTTCACCTCGCCCGAGGTAAAGCTGCGGAAGCAGCCTACAGCCCATATAACAGCTGAGATGATGCCCACAACCGCAAAGGCTGAGAGTACTGCGCCGAGTACGGTATAAAGACGCTTTTTGCCGTCGGGGACTGCAAAAGCTGCGGCAGGGCTTTTTTCTGTATGTTCGCTGCGCTGAGCAATGAGCTCGGCGGGATTTTCACTGAGTATGTTTTTGAAGTCGGACTCAGCCTTTTCCTGAGGCTTTTCGCAGGTCTCGGCAGGAGCTTCTTCTATGGGAGCTTCTTCCTGCTGTTCACTGATGATCTCCTCGGCTGTCTCGGCTTCTGCAAGAGCTTCGCTGAGCTCCTCAATGGCAGGCTCGGGAACGAATTTCTCCTCGGGGATCACTGCCTCCTCTGCGGCTTCCTCGGCGGCAGGCGGAGCGATGGCACCCATCTGCGACCTTCTCATATCGATGACCTGCCTCTGCTTGTCGGGAGTAAGTGCGTCAAAGCGCACCTTGAGCTCGGGGGAGAGACCCGCGATAACGTCCTCGTCCGTCATAATGAGGGGCTTGGGCTCGGGAGAAGTCATATCCGCAATAGCTTCGGCAGCACCCTCGCGGATATTGTCGAGCATGTTGCCGACAGGGTCACTGTCGGTAGCGGGAGCTTCCTCCTCGGGATGATTTATAGCGGCAATAGCGGCGTCAATAAGGTCTGTTGCAGAAACTGCGCTGTTATCGCCTTCAAAGAGACCGTCCTCGGGAGCTTTTTCCTCTGCGATCTCGGGTTCTTCCTTGGCTTTGTTGATGAGCTTCTTGAAAAAGCCTATTTTCTTCGGTTTTTCGGCTTCTTCGGGAACTGTCTCAGCTGCGGGAGCAGCCTCTGCTGCTTCTCCGAGAGCTCCTATTGCCGAATCAACATCGTCGGAAATACTGCTGCCGTTTATTTCGTTGCCTGCTGAAGCAGCTTCATCTGCAAGGCGCTTCATTTCCTCTATTCTGCGCTGCTGCTCGGCTTCGATGGCAAGTCTTGCCTGTTCGGCTTCTGCCGCAAGACGAGCCTGTTCGGCTTCTGCTGCGAGACGAGCCTCCTCAGCCTCTGCTGCGAGACGAGCCTGTTCAGCCTCCGCTGCGAGACGAGCCTCTTCGGCTCTGCGCTGCTTTTCAGCTTCGATCTGAGCTATGCGGCGCTGTCTGTCGGCTTCCTCCTGCTCGAGCTGCTTCCTTTCGGCTTCTTCCCTTGCAAGTCTGCGCCGGTTAGCCTCTTCCTCAAGACGAGCTCTCTCGGCGGCAGCTTCCGCAGCCCTTCGTGCTCTCTCAGCAGCATGAGCTTCCTCGGCAGCAGCCTCGGCTGCTCTCTGAGCCTGTTTTTCGCGCTCCATCTCCTCGCGGCGGAGAGCTTCGTAATCAGGCAGCTCGCCTGTAATAACTATTTTCTTTTTCTTGACAGGCTTCGGTATCTCCTCAGCTGCGGGTATAGTATCGAACACCCTTGTCATTTCCGCGGAAGCTTCCGTGTGCATTACCTCACTGATGATATTCGGGACTTCTTCCTCGGGTGCTGCGGGCTCGGTGACGGGTATATCCCTCTGCGGGGGAGCAAATTCCCATACAGCAGGGGGCGTGTCGTCGGGAACGGCTTCCGCCTCCTCTGTGTGCTGTTTTTCTTCCTCCAGTGCATGGAGCAGATCATCGACAGACATATCGTCGAATTTGCTCTTTCTTGCGGCACGGGGAGTATTATGACTTCTTGCGGGAGTACTTCCGCCGCTGCCGCCGTCCATAAGGCTGTTGAGCATATCGTCAAGATCTTTTCTAATAGCCATTTCGACCTCCAAAAATCAAGTGAAAACTTTATCTGATCTGACCGTTTCCGTTGATCAGGTATTTAACTGTAGTAAGTTCTGTGAGACCCATAGGTCCTCTTGCGTGGAGCTTCTGTGTGGAAATGCCTATTTCTGCGCCGAAGCCGAATTCACCGCCGTCTGTGAAGCGGGTGGAAGCGTTTACGTAGACAGCTGCCGCGTCTACCTGCTTCTGGAATTTCTGTGCACTTTCAAGCGAGCTCGTAACGATACACTCGGAATGTTTTGTGCTGTACTTTCTTATATGAGCGATAGCCTCGTCAATATCGTCCACTACCTTTACTGCAATGATGAAATCATTGAACTCTGTTGCGTACTCGGTCTCCGTAGCCTTTTCCACAGAGCTTCCGAGAATAGCGATAGTCCTGTCACAGCCGTAGAGCTTTACGTTATGAGCCTTGAAGCGCTCTGCTATCATGGGCAGGAACTTGTCCGCAATGTCCTTGTGTACGAGAAGGCTCTCGATAGCGTTGCATACCGACGGACGCTGAGTCTTGGCGTTGTCTGTTATCTCCACTGCCATATCAAGGTTTGCTGAGGCGTCAACGTATACGTGGCAGTTGCCTGCACCTGTTTCGATAACGGGAACAGTTGCGTTCTTGACCACAGCCTGTATGAGGTTCGCACTTCCGCGGGGGATGATAACGTCAACGTAGCCGTTGAGGCGCATGAGCTCGGTAGTTGTCTCGCGGTCTGTCTTGTCGACTACCTGTATGATATCCGCAGGGAGCCCTGCTTTTTCCACAGCCTTCCTCATTATATTACCGAGGCAGATATTGGAATTGATAGCTTCCTTGCCGCCCTTGAGGATGACCACGTTTCCTGCCTTAAGGCAGAGCGCAGCCGCGTCTACCGTAACATTGGGGCGAGACTCGAAGATAATGCCGATAACTCCGAGAGGTACTCTTGTCTTGATTATCTGCAGGCCGTTGGGACGGACACCGCCGCCGATGACCTCTCCGATAGGATCCTTGAGGGCGATGAGCTCGTCGACGCCCTTGGCAATGCCTTCTATGCGCTTTTCGTCGAGCTTCAGTCTGTCCTGCTTTGTTTCGGTCATGCCGTTAGCCTTCGCAGCGGCTATGTCCTTTGCGTTTTCAGCGATTATAAGCGCTTTATTTTCTATAAGAGCCTTTGATATCTCGGCAAGTGCGCTGTCCTTCTGTGATGTGGAAGCACCTGCCGCAGTCGCCTCGGCTGCCTTGGCTCTTTTTCCCAGTTCCTCTGTATAGCTCATATTTACACCTCTTGTATGTGATTATTTGTATTATTCGGCTTTGAACCATTCCAGCTCAGCGGCGGGAATGACCGTGTAATCATCGGCTTTGTCGCTCTGACGGAGATATACATTCCTTATCCCTGCCTGTATGATATGTCTTGCACATATGGGACAGGGCTTTGCCCTGTGTACCGAGCCGTCCGCAGGATTTACACCCGTAAGGTAAAGGTCCGCGCCAACGGTCTGTTCGCGGGAGCAGTTCAGCAGCGCATTCGCCTCTGCGTGTACAGCCCTGCACATTCCGTAGCCGTCGCCCTGATGCATATTTCGGGCTATTCTCGGACATTCGCCCCTGTCGCAGCAGTTCTCCGTTCCTCGGGGAGAGCCGTTGTAGCCTGTGGAGATAACGGCGTCGTTCTTTACTATGACAGCGCCGTACTTTCTCTTGAGACAGGTGCTCCTGTACGCAAAGACTTCGGCGCAGTTAAGGTATGTATCGATTTTTGAAACGCGCTCTGCGCCCTTTGATATGACCATAATGTATCTCCGTTACTGAGCCTTGAAAAGAGTGCCTATCTCCTTGTCCTCAAAGAGGTCATAGAGCATTTCGGGGTCCTTTCCGTTCATTATTATCATATCTATGCCTGCATTTGTCGCTATCTTGGCAGCGGTTATCTTTGTGGACATACCGCCTGTGCCGAGACTTGTTCCCGCACCGCCTGCCATAGCCTCTATCTCGGGAGTTATCTTCTCTACGAGGGGGATAGGCTTTGCATCGGGATTTGAACGGGGGTCGTCATCGTAGAGAGCGTCGATGTCGGAGAGTATGAGCAGAAGGTCTGCTCCGGAGAGCTCCGCAACGAGGGCGGAAAGAGAGTCGTTCTCGCCGATCTCAAGCTCCAGCTCGTCTATAGCGATAGTATCGTTCTCGTTTACTATGGGGATAACACCCATACCTACGAGCTTCTCCACGGTATTCATGAAGTTGTCGCAGTGGCTGGGATTGTTTATTATTGCCTTGGTGAGCAGTATCTGCGCCACTGTTACGCTGTATTTTGCAAACATATCGTCGTATACGTGCATGAGCTCGCACTGACCTATAGCGGCAACTGCCTGCTTGGTTTTTGTATCCTTGGGCTTTTCGGGAAGTCCGAGCTTGCCTGCGCCGAGACCTACCGCACCCGATGAGACCATGATTATCTCACGTCCCGAGTTGTGAAGGTCGGAAATGACCCGCACAAGGTTGGTCATGCGGCGTATATTGAGCTTGCCCGTCTTGTGGGCAAGGGTGGAAGTACCCAGTTTTATGACGATACGCTTTTTTTCGGATATATTTCTCATAAGTGTATCTTCCTTCAGTTGACTTTATTCTGCGGACTGCCTTTCTGCCACGCCCTGATATTATCGCATACGATATTCACAAGGCGCTGTCTTGTTTCAAGGGGCGCCCATGCGGTATGGGGAGTAATGATGCAGTTCTTTGCGCTCTTAAGGGGCGTATCGGGGGACATGGGCTCTTTTTCGAGCACATCAAGGTATGCAGCCGCTATTCTGCCTCTGTTCAGAGCCTGTGCAAGGTCGGCTTCATTGACTACTCCGCCGCGGGATGTGTTTATCAGCATTGCCGAGGGCTTCATATGGGATATGAGCTCGCTGTTGACCATTCCTGCCGTTTTGTCTGTAAGAGGGCAGTGGAATGTGAGCACATCGGCTTTTTCGGCAGCTGTGTAAAGGTCTGTGACCTCGTAAGGGCAGTCCTTTGGCTGTGTTCTTGTACTTATAACTATGTTCATGCCGAAGGCAGAGCCTATTTCGGCTACTCTGCGTCCGATAGAGCCGTATCCCGCTATTGACAGAGTTTTCCCCGAAAGCTCGGAAGTGGGTACGGGGAAGTACGAAAATGCGGGAGAGCGCTCCCATTCGCCGTTCTTTACGGCAGTATCGTAGTCCCTTATGCGGCTGAAGCGGTCGAGTATATATGCGAATACCTGCTGTGCAACGGAATTTGTGGAATACTGGCCGGCATTGCATACAGGTATGCCTTTCTTTGCGGCATATTCGACATCAACGTTGTTGAAGCCTGTTGCGAAAAGTCCGATATACTTGATATTCGGGCAGGAGTCCATTATCTCCTTAGTGATAAGCACCTTGTTGCAGAGCACGATATCCGCGTCGCCGATATTGGCGGCGGTCTCTTCGGGCTTTGTGAGCGGTATTATCCTGACGTCGCCGAACTCTTCAAGCTGAGCGGTGGGGATATCGCCGCTTATATTTACTGTGTACCAGTCGAGGACTGCTAACTTCATAGCTCAGTTCTCCTCGTTTTTGCCGTCTTTGTCGGAAGCTGCGGTGCTTTCGGCTTTTTTCGGCCTGCATATGAAAGTCGATATGAAAGCGGCAAGGATAAGGATGAATTCTATAAGTCCCACTGCATAAAAGATCGTCTTGTTCCTTGAAAAGAGAAGGAGAAGCGATATAGGAGCTGCTATAGCGAAAATAAGCTGGAAAGGCTTTTTCTGTACAGCAAATCTGTAGCTGAAAAAGAAAACCGACAGGATGACTATACCTATAAGCATCCATGAGGGGAACGGGAATATCGAGGGATCTTCAACGTCCGAGATCTTGGCTATAGCTGAAAGCATATTTGTAAAAGGCATTGTTTACTCCGATCCTCCGCCGTATACAATAGGATTTTCAGTCGGAATATGGCGGAATTTTAAAATTTTGCAAAAGTCTGCACATTACAGTATAACACAAACGGCTCAGAAATTCAACTATTTTTAAAAAAATACACAAAAATTTTATGATGCATACTGCCGTATTTTCGGCTGATTTCAACAGGGACTTGAAAAATTGCGTTTTTCGGCGTATAATATTTATAAATCATAATTTGCCGCTGAGCGAGCGGCGGCGCAGCCACGTTGGCGCTCGTAAA
>NZ_CAMKRR010000087.1 GCF_946415235.1 uncultured Ruminococcus sp.
GAAGGCTTTTCTTCTTTTGTTGGTGATGAAAATGCCGTTCTGCACTGGTATTCTGTGCAAGAATTACATGATGCGGTAAATGCCAATTCTCCTGAACTACCATGGTTTAGGCTTGTGCTGTTGGAAGCAATGCTATTTGAACCATATTATCCTCTCAGCACAGAGATTGATAAAAAGGGAAATGAAGTGCCCAGCACGAAATACAAAGAACTGCATTTACCATTGGTCGGATACAGCAAATCAGATGGTGACAAATTCCTTGATGGATTCTTCAATGAAAGCTTTTATGAAAAAGGATATATCGCAAGGCTTCGGAAATGTCATGATAAGGTTATCCGCGAATTGAACGAAGTGTTAAAAAACGCTATCAAGAGTATTTCAATTACGGCAGTTGTTACTATCGCAGTTGTTGCTACTGCGGGTGCATTTGCCGGTCCGATAGCAGTTGCACTTGTAGGCTCTAATTTTGCTGGATTAAGCGGAGCTGCATTGACAAGTGCCTGCCTTGCATATCTCGGTGGTGGAGCTATCGCAGCCGGCGGATTAGGAATGGCAGGAGGCACTATGGCAATCGTAGGCGGAGGTGCAGTGCTCGGACTTGGAGTGGGAGCAGGTATCGGCGGTGCAGTCGGTGCTGCAGGCGTCCTCGGAAAGAAAGATACTATTATGAAATCAGCTAAACTTATGGTTTCTGTTCGTGAGATATTCCTGAACGATGAACATGATATTGAATACTCGAACACGGTATATGAGCAGTATGTTCAGAATATAACCGATATTGAAAAAGGTCTTGTTGAACTCAGGCTCAAAGCCGATGTAGCAGACAAGGATGAAAAGAAACAGCTCAAAAAGCAAATCAAGAACACTGAAGAAGCTGTGCAGGCAATGAAGATTGCTATGAAGAGTATGAATAAATTCAACAGTTCATTCGCTTTGGGTGAGAGTGTTTCTGAACAATAATGGAGGTAACATAAATGTCAAAATTAAACATAGATCAGAAAACGATAGAAGCACTGTTCAGCGACCCGAAGACAGATTTCCTGATACCTGACTATCAGCGTCCATATGCTTGGTCAGAGGCTGAGTGCAGGACTTTGTGGGATGATATATTCTCTTTTGCGTTTCCTGAGAATAATAGCGATAATTTCAAGACTACCGATGAATATTTCCTAGGTCCGATTGTAACATTCAAGAATGATGAAGGCAAGCAGGAAATCATTGACGGTCAGCAGCGCTTAACAACTCTTATGCTTCTGCTGAGAGCTTTCTATGCTCGTTTTAGGCAAACCTATAATGAAGTAAAGGAAAAACATCAGTATAATCTTGTTGATTTGGACTATGAGCGTTTTGAAAAGCTAAAGGATTTGATTATAGAAAAAACGCGAGGTGATCTTGAAGATATAAATGACGATATTGTTGCAATGTCATTTAAAGAACTTGCAACAAGAGAATCAATATCCAAAGATATTCAAATATCATCTCTTTCTGATGAAAATGCCAAAAAGGATAAACATATCGATAATCTCACAAATGACTTGATAAAATCTTATTCCGCTCCGTTTATTATTAAAAATTCTATATTCGAACAATTTGTAATAAACTTAATCAACTACTTGCCAATGATATGCGGAATAATTGGAACTGTAGTAATATTCGCTCTTGATACTATACTTACTAAGGAAGTATTAACAAAAAGCAAGCTATTATCTTTTGTTCCTTTGATAGTATCAATTGTATTTGTTGTTATTGATAAGTATCTGGACAATTCAATAATTTCTAAATTGCGAGTAAAATTTGTGAATTGTGCAAAAACAAAATATATTAAAAAGGTAGAAAAACAATTACCACCCGAAGCTGAACCATTCAAAGAACAGATAATAAATTACTGTTTAACAAGTAAAGAAATATTTAGAAAGCAGTAATATTATATTGACAACCGCCAAAATCTGCGCTATAATACCAAATAAGGAGCAAGCCACCGGGCACATATTCTCCTATAAGTCGCTGGTTTTTGTTATCATGGCGCTAATAAAATGATAACTTGGCATCAGTGGGCAGTATAGTACAGAGCAAAATGTATAACTGAGATACCAGGGCACAAATCACCTAAACAAATTCGTTTAGTACCGAGTGAAATCTGGGGAGTGGGAATAATTCCCGAAGCGCTGCCTGCGGCAGAAGCAGCAGTCGTCATAAAAAAATGTAAACAGAACATTTTTACGAAACACTGAATGGGTAAAACGATATATAAACCAAAAACCGCAGGCTCTGAAAAAAGACCTGCGGTTTTATTGAATGCCGATGGCGGGGGTCGAACCCGCACGGTGTTGCCACCAACGGATTTTGAGTCCGTCACGTCTGCCAATTCCATCACATCGGCACATCTTTTTATATTATACCATAGCAAGCGGCAGATTGTCAAGCAAATAGTAAAAAAATTCAGGCTTTACCTTACAAAGCCTGATTTTTTATTTTTTTTGCTGTTTTTGAACAACAACAGTTATAAACTATACTCCCCGAGGTATCCGTCAATAGTCTCAAACACAGCCATTTTAACATCGCCGAAAACAAATCCCGAAGCTTCGGCTTTTGAGGTATCAAGAGCTGCATATGTCGGATATCCGTTATAGGGGGCAGCTTCGCCATTTTCCGAAAGTACTGCCTTTTTCCCTGTTTTTTGCTCAATATAGCCGATGATCTCACCTACGGATATACTTCCGCGGCAGCACCCGTTAACAGATCCGAAAATGTCATTTTCGGCTGCGTACGCAAGGAACTCTCCTGCTTTGGTCTCATCAATGAAGCTCATCTGCGACTCCGCATCGTCAATAAACATCGGCTCACCTGATATTATCCTCTCCGCATAGAATTTTAGCCGTCCTGTATAGTCGTTTCTGCCTATCACCACGGGATAGCGCACAGCCGTGTATTCCTGCTTGGGATAATGCTGCACAAGAGCGCACTCCGCCTGACGCTTTGCCTCGCCGTAATCAAAGTCAGCCCTCTCGCACCACCTTAGGGGATATTTTTCAGGCTCAAAGCTGCTCTCGGGAGTCCCTCTGCCTATATTTCCATACACTGACGATGTGGACATAAGTATATATTTACCGCAGTCCACATGGTCAAGAAGTCTTTTAACGTCATTGGACGAATAAGCTATCTTATCTATGACCGCATCGAAGCTCCTGCCGTAAAGTGCCTCGGCAATACTCGCTTCATCGCTCCTGTCAAGGCATATCCTTTTTACTGTATTACCGAAGCTGTCCGGAGTTCGTCCTCTTGTTGCGAGTGTCACATCATGACCATCCGCAATAAGCTTTCTTACCATTGGTATACCGAAAAAACGAGTTCCGCCCACGACGAGTATATTCATTTCCGAAGCTCCTTTTTCATGTAGTCATAGCAGAGATAATCTCCGTTTTCGGTGAGGATACTATGAAATTCCACTGCATTGTAGCCTTTTTTCATATATATTGCTTTGGCAGGAAACGAGGCGCTGAGCTTGGCTTCACTGAAGCTTTTTGAAATGAGTTCCTCCGCAAAGGCGATAAGCCTTCCGCCGAAGCCCTTTCCCTGAAACTCGGGAAGTACGAACAGCCTGTTTATCTCACAGCCGTTTACGGTCACCGTACCCGCTGTTATTCCGTCATCATCAATGAGCAGGAACACGCTCCCCCCTTCAATATCTTTTCTTATATGCTCGTCCGAGTGATGTGCGAGGAAAAAATCAACAGCTCCCGCAGGATAATAATGGGGATAAACTGCCTTTATAGTTCTGTGTGCTATGTCCTTTACAAGATGAAGCTCCGATATATCAGCCTTTCTTATATCCATTTCTCTCATCTCCTTCATAAATGGTATTATAAAGCAAAACACAGGATATGTCAATGCTTGCAATTACGGCTCTGCCGTGATATAATATATTTGTATGCGCCGTCCTTTTACGGCGGCTGTCTCGTAAAAGTATCTGATATCATCAAAAAGGAGCTTTTTATGACCGATAAGATCATTATTAAGGGTGCAAGAGCAAATAACCTTAAAAATATAGACCTTGAACTCCCCCGTGACCGCCTCATAGTCATGACGGGACTTTCAGGCTCGGGAAAGTCCTCCCTTGCCTTCGACACAATCTATGCTGACGGTCAGCGCAGATATGTGGAAAGCCTTTCCTCTTATGCGAGAATGTTCCTCGGACAAATGGAAAAGCCCGATGTGGACAGCATAGAGGGACTCTCCCCCGCTATTTCCATAGACCAGAAAACCACCTCAAAAAATCCACGTTCCACAGTAGGAACAGTTACCGAGATATACGACTATCTGCGTCTGCTCTATGCAAGGATAGGCATACCTCACTGTCCTGTCTGCGGAAGGGAGATATCACAGCAGACCATAGATCAGATGGTGGACACTCTCATGGCTCTGCCCGCAGGTACGAAGCTCCAGCTCCTTGCACCGATAGTAAGGAACCGCAAGGGACAGTACGCAAAGGAGCTTGAGAGCGCCAAGAGGTCGGGCTTTGTCCGTGTCCGTATCGACGGTATAATGTACGAGCTCACTGAAGAAATAAAGCTCGACAAGAACAAGAAGCACAACATTGAGATAATAGTTGACCGTATCGTTGTAAAAGAGGGCATAGAATCACGAATCGCCGACAGTCTCGAAACTGTTTTCAATCTTTCGGGCGGACTTGCCATTGCAGACGTCATTGACGGCGAGGAGATAATCTTCTCGCAGAATTACGCTTGTCCCGAGCATAATATCAGCATAGGAGAGCTTGAACCCGTAATGTTCTCCTTCAACAATCCTGTGGGAGCCTGTCCGAAATGTACGGGCCTCGGCGTTTTCCGCCATATTGACCCCGAGCTTGTAATACCGAATACCGACCTCTCCATAGAGGACGGAGCCATCAGCGCTTCGGGCTGGAACAGCCTTGACGAAACGTCCATCGCTACCATGTATTACCGTGCAATATCCAAAAAGTACGGAGTTCCCATCGACGTCCCGGTTAAGAAGCTGAAAAAGGAACAGCTTGATCTTTTCCTGTACGGCACGGGAGATGAGACACTGGACCTTAAGCGTCCTGCCTCACTGGGCGGCGGCAGCTACCGCTCTCCCTTCGAGGGCGTCATCAACAACCTTGAACGCCGCTATAAGGAAACCTCCAGCGAATGGTCAAGGAACGAGATAGAGGAATATATGAGCGAGGTAAGCTGCCCCGAATGTCACGGCAGGAGACTGCGCGACGAATACCTTGCCGTTACCGTGGGCGGAAAGAATATCAGCGAGATAACCGACCTCTCCGTAAAGGAATGTCTTAAATTTTTCAGCGGACTCAGACTTTCCGAACATGATTCCTTCGTAGGCGAACGCATAATCAAGGAAATAAAGGAGCGCCTCGGCTTCCTCAGCAGCGTAGGCCTTGACTATCTCACACTTTCAAGAGCCTCGGGCACTCTCTCGGGCGGTGAGAGCCAGCGCATAAGACTTGCGACTCAGATCGGCTCTTCTCTTGTGGGAGTTCTATACATCCTCGATGAGCCCAGTATCGGACTCCATCAGCGTGACAACGACAAGCTCATTGCAACTCTGAAGCGTCTCCGCGACCTCGGCAACACCCTTATCGTAGTCGAGCACGACGACGATACCATGCTCGCCGCAGACTATATTGTCGATATAGGTCCCGGGGCGGGAATACACGGCGGCGAGGTGGTTTTCGCAGGTACAGTGGACAAGCTGCTGAAATGCAGGACTTCCATTACGGGACAGTATCTCAGCGGCAAGAAGAAAATAGAGATCCCGAAGAAGCGCAGGAGCGGCAGCGGCAGATTTCTCACAGTACACGGAGCTTCCGAGCATAATCTCAGAAACATCGACGTACAGATTCCCCTCGGTGAGCTCGTATGCATAACGGGCGTCTCGGGCTCGGGAAAGTCCTCTCTCGTCAATGAGATAATCTACAAGCACCTTGCCTCAAAGCTCAACCGTGCAAAGACAAGATGCGGCAAATTTGCTTCCATGGAAGGCATCGAAAATCTTGACAAGGTAATATGTATCGACCAGTCCCCTATCGGACGCACTCCCCGTTCCAACCCTGCAACTTATACAGGCGTTTTCACGGATATACGCGACCTTTTCTCAAAAACACCCGACGCAAAGGCTCACGGCTACAGCAGCGGAAGATTTTCATTCAATGTTAAGGGCGGACGCTGTGAAGCCTGCGAGGGCGACGGAATAATCAAGATAGAAATGCACTTTCTGCCCGATATATACGTTCCCTGCGAGGTCTGCAAGGGCAAGCGCTACAACCGCGAAATTCTTGAGATACACTACAAGGGCAAGTCAATATACGATGTACTTGAAATGACCGTAGACGAGGGTGTTGAGTTCTTCGAGCATATCCCGAAGATCGCCAAGAAGCTTAAGACCTTGCAGGAGGTAGGTCTCGGTTACATCAAAATAGGACAGCCCGCAACTACCCTGTCAGGCGGTGAAGCTCAGCGTGTGAAGCTTTCCACGGAGCTGTCAAAGCGCTCTACGGGAAGTACTATCTATATCCTTGACGAGCCCACTACAGGACTTCATACAGCAGATGTTCACAAGCTTATAGACGTACTGCAAAGGCTTACCGATCAGGGTAATACAGTCCTTGTGATAGAGCATAACCTGAACGTGATAAAGGTAGCGGATCATATCATCGACCTCGGCCCCGAAGGCGGCGACGGCGGTGGAACTATAGTCGCACAGGGCACTCCCGAGGAAGTGGCTCAGTGTGAAAAATCCTACACGGGACAGTACCTGAAAAGCTATCTGAAATAGTAAAAGAGGTCTTTTAAGACCTCTTTTTTTACTTCTTTTTCAGTATCGCCATAGCAACATAGTGCAGCACATCGAATTCATCGGGAGCTGTGCTGTTCAGCATAGCGATATGCTCGCGCTCCCATTTTTCCGTATCCTCTCTGCTCAGGGAAGCCTCCACGCCGCGGCAGGCTTTCATTCTTCCGTTCCAGCTCTCCCGCGTAAAGTGAACATTGACGTCGAACTCAATTCGTTCGGCTATCTCAAAGCTTTTCAGCACCTCATCGTCAATAAATACGGGACGTCTTGTCCAGCCGCCCCCTGTCCATGAGGGATTGTATTTCAGTACGAGCTCCTCACTTTGTCTTGCGATATCGTCATCAAAGGGCAGCCATGCCATCTGCATTACCGCAAGTCTGCCGTCTTTTTTCAGCATATCATACAGCTTCGGCACAAGCTTTTTGTAATCAAAGTACCAGAAGCACTGGCAGGCAGTTACAACATCAAAAGTACCGCTCGGGAAGCTTATATCCTCGGCAGGTGAAGCAAAGAAATCTATATCCATTCCGCCTTTTCCCGCAAGGAGCTTTGCCTGTTCTATCTGATTTTCGGAAATATCGCTTCCTGTCCACTCAGCTCCGAAGCCGTACATATTTCTTGGTATAACGCCCGTACCTGTTCCCAGATCGAGTACGGACTGCCCCTTTACGCAAAGTCCGCGGCTTACAAGAGCCTCATAGAATTCCTGCGGATAAATGTCCCTGTATTTTGCATAATTTTCGGAAGTCCTTCCCCAGTCGAAGGCTTTTCCGCCATCAATATCCTTTTTTATGATATCCATATCCATTGCTCCCTTCATAAAAATATTTTATATTATATCATTTCTGCCGCTCATTGTCAAGGAAAGCCATAAGACAGGAGCGGCTTTTCCGTTTTGGTATGACATATTATGTCATAGCCTATTAAAAATTACTGCATTATTTTACATAAGAAGCACGATTGTGGACAAAAAAGTGTGAAAAATGATACGATTAATCATTGCAAAACTATGAATAAAAGTGTATAATATAATAGACAAGGACTGCGGTCCTCAGATCGTGAAAAAAATAAGACTGGGGGAATTACTATGAACCTGAAACTGAAAAAAATCGCGGCAGCGGCTGCCTCTCTCGCTGTTGCCGTAAGCTCGAACCTGAGCATGAGCACCTCACTCATTGCTGATGCTGCATACGGAGTCGGCGGCAACGGCTCCGCGATAATGGAGTACCTTGACAGAGGCATCTATGCCATAAAGTCGGGCAGCGGTATGTTCATCAGCTGGCGATTCAATGCCAACGATGACGACAATGCCGAATTTCAGCTCTTCCGCGACGACACTCTGATCTACACGAGCAAGGCGGGAGAAGCCACCAACTACTGGGACGCACAGGGCAATTCAAGCTCAAAGTACCGTGTTGACACGCTTGTGAACGGAAATGTCGTTTCTTCGGAGGACTGCCGCTTCACCTCGGACAGCAGCTACTTCGATATACCTCTCGATGTCCCGAGAGGCGGAACTATCAACGGCGAGGCGTATACTTACTCTCCCAACGACTGCTGCGCGGGAGACGTTGACGGCGACGGACAGTACGAGATATTCGTAAAGTGGGATCCTTCAAACTCCAAGGATAATTCTCAGACACACAACCCCGACAAGGGCATACAGGGCTTTACCGCAAATGTGTATATCGACTGCTATACCCTTTACGGAAAGAAGCTCTGGCGTATAGACATGGGAAAGAATATCCGTGCAGGTCAGCACTACACACAGATGGCTGTTGCGGACTTTGACTGTGACGGCAGGGCTGAGCTTGTCACAAAGACCTGCGACGGCACCGTTGACGGTACGGGAAAGGTCATAGGCAACGGCAGTGCCAACTACCTTGACAGCGCAGGTACCGTACTTCAGGGACCTGAGTATATGACCCTCTTTGAGGGCGCTACAGGAGCGGCTCTGGATACTATCGAATTCCCTGTCCTCAGAGGCGACGCCACAAGCAATACCGCCAAGAGCACATGGGGCGACAACTACGGCAACCGCTGCGAGCGCTACAACTGTGCTATCGCTTACCTTGACGGAGTTCATCCCTCTGTCATCTACGGCAGAGGCTACTATACAAGACTCACCCTTTCGGCTGTGGACGTTGTGAACGGCAAGCTTTCAAAGAAATGGGTATTCGATACCGGATTCGATTCGAGCAACCCTGCCTACGGCTGCGGAAACCACAATGTAATGGTGGCGGACTTCGACAATGACGGCAGACAGGAGGTCTGCATGGGCGCCTGCTGTATCGACGATAACGGAAAGCTCCTTTGGTCTACCAAGCAGGGACACGGAGACGCTATGCACGTGGGCGACCTTGATCCCAACCGCGAGGGAATAGAGGTCTTCCTCTGCCACGAGAGCGGCAGCTATGGTATTTCTCTTGTTGACGGCAAAAACGGTCAGATAATCTGGCATTACGACGGCGACAAGGATACGGGACGCTGCTGCGCGGACAATATAATCTCAGGCAACAGCGGCGCGGAGTTCTGGGGCTCAAGACCTGCATATAATGTGTACGATGTTTCGGGCAAGCAGATAGGAAGCAAGCAGCCTTCCACCAACTTCCTTATCTACTGGGACGGTGACTTAGAGCGTGAACTGCTGGACAATATCTATATCACAAAGGCAACGGGTATAGATCAGTATCAGACTATACTTACAGCTTCTGGCTGTGCTTCAAACAACGACACAAAGGCAGTTCCCTGTCTTACGGCAGACCTCTTCGGCGACTGGCGCGAGGAGCTCGTCCTCAGGACCGAGGATAACTCAAAGCTCCGTGTATGGTGTACCAATACAGAGACAAAGTACCGCATTACTACTCTCATGCACGATATGCAGTACCGTATGCAGTGCGGCTGTCAGCAGTCCTCGTACAATCAGCCGCCTCACACAAGCTTCTATCTCGGCACTGGGGCTCAGCTCCCTGCAAGACCTGACGTAAAGCTAAACAATACTCCTCCCGAGCCTGTAAACGGAAAGCTTGTGAAGAACTTCCTCGTTAAGGACAGAACCAACTCGGGCTCATGGAAGCTCATGGAGTCCAACGGTACAGGCGGTCTAATATACGGTGACAGAGACTTTACATACACATCTCTCCCCTCAGAGCTTGAAAACTGCGAGTACATCATGACTGCCTGCAATTCCAAGAACACAGACAGCGACCTTGCAGAGTTCACAACTGCCGATAAGACTGAGGTATATGTACTCGTCGATACCCGTGAGGAGGAAGCAAATTCTGTTCCTTCATGGCTCGGCAGCTACACAAGAACAGATCTTACAGCTCAGACAAGCAACGGCGTTACATTCGCTGCCTATAAAAAGTCGGTCGATGCAGGTCAGAAGGTAGTTCTCGGAACTAACGGCATGACAGGAAATGTTATCAATTACACTGTTTTCGTGAAAGAACCCGAGATAGTTACTACAACAACTACTACCACAACTACAACTACGACAACGACCACAACTGCTGAAACAACAACAACGACTACCACCGAAACGACCACTACAACAACAGAACCAATAACAACAACTACATCAGAAGAGCCAAAAACGATCATATGGGGCGATGTAAACTGTGACGGCGAAGTCGATATGTCAGACGCGGTGCTCATCATGCAGAGCCTTGCAAATCCCGACAAATACGGAGTAAACGGCACTGATGACAAGCACATCACCGATCAGGGCATAACAAACGGAGACGTTGATATCAGCAGCAAGGGCATCACTTCCAACGACGCCCTCAGGATACAGGAGTATCTGCTCCATAAATTTGCAAGTCTCGACCCTATGGCAAAGGATTAAAAAGCTAAGCCGCTCAGAACTGTGATATACGGTTCTGAGCGGCTTTCTGCCTTATATAGTATTCATTTTCCGCAGTAAGCTTCAATAGCCGCCGCTGCAAAATCTGCAGTGCCCTTGCCGCCGACCTTATCAATATTTTCCGATATCTCACCGCCGCCTGCGTACATTTTGCCCAAGCCTGCGAGTATCTTATCCGAACATGTATACAGGTGCTCGGTTATGAAGTCCTGTAACTTCTTTACCATAGCCTGTGCCTCATTGCTGTCGGGACTGCCGCTTTTCAGCTCGCCGAACTCCGCAAACAGCGACATAAAGCGCTCCATAAGCTGCTTCTCTTCCTCGGGAGTGCGGTGGCTCTCTTTCTCCTTCAGTTCCTTATATTCGGGAGTATCGCCCCACTGTTCCTTTGCGCGTTTTGCGTATTCATCAAGCTTTGATGTGTCAAATGCAGAAAAATTCACTGCTCTCACTCCTAATAATTTTATTCCGCGAGCGAAGCTGATGAGGTTCTCAAGATGCTCCTTTTTCATTTCAAGAAGCTCTATCTGCTGTTCAAGAGCCTTTTTGCGGTCGAAGTCGGGACTGTTCACAATGCGGACTATATCCCTGAGCGGAAACTCCAGTTCGCGAAAAAGCAATATCTGCTGGAGCCTTTCCAGAGCCGTATCGTCATACAGCCTGTATCCTCCCTCGGTATGGTCCGCAGGGGGCAGAAGCCCTATCTCGTCGTAATACCTGAGAGTGCGTATACTCACTCCCGTCAGCTCGCTGACCTGCTTTACCGTCATCATGTTACCAACTCCTCTCGTGTGATTACAGTATAGACCATGACGTAACGTGAGAGTCAATAGCTATTTTCATCTTTGTAGGAACTCACAAAAAAACGCTTATGATTTGTACATATCGCCTTATCTGATTTTTATATCGGCAGCCGAAAACAGCACCGCTTTTCCTGATATCTTCACCCTGTCCCCGCAGGCTGTACAGTTAAGTACTCCTGTACGCAATGATGCCTGAAATGCTGTTATAGAGTCCCTGCCGAGTCTCCTGCACCAGTAGGGGGCTATCATGCAGTGCGCCGAGCCTGAGACGGTATCCGCCGTCCTCTCTGACCGCAAAGGCAGTCTCCGAGAGATTATTTTCAGAGGCTATGTCCTGCATCAGCTTATCATCGGGGAAGCTGTCCGCAACACAGACAGCCGCAGGATTACCGCCGAACAGCTTATCCGTAAAAGCGTCAACTATATACTGTTTCATTTTATCCCCTCTTCTTTATCGGGTGACGTACAACTGTCCTAAGCTTTTCGGGAGCAGTCTTTCTCGGGTCTGAAAGGTATATCTCATGGTGCTGACGTTTATCCGTAATGTCGGTATCATAGCCCATACTGACGGCATAGCTGTCCATAGCGGCAACAGTTGCGGGCTCGTCATCATAAGAGCCGATATGCATACACTGCACACAGAGTCCCTCCTCGTATGACATGAACTCAGCCCTTGAACAGTCAAGCTTTTTCTTTGCGGAAGCCTGTTCAGCTGCCCGGTCAAACTCGGCTTTCGTTACAAACTCGGGAAGTCTTATCATAGCTGTCCATATAAGGTCGCTTTTGCGTCTGTAGTCGATCCCCGGCATATCCTCCTGCTTCCATAATCCCTCAAGGGGCGGAACAACATAGTCGAAATAACCATCAATGTGATGATCGGTCATCTTGCTCATTTTTATGGTATTATCAAACCAATTTCACACTGAGTACCACCGAGTCACACTGAGTCAC
>NZ_CAMKRR010000088.1 GCF_946415235.1 uncultured Ruminococcus sp.
TGACTATGCACAAGCCGATGCATATGGCGGTTGTTTATTTTGCCCTCTACTTATAGGGGAATGGGAGAGGCGCTTTGCAACCCTATTTCACATAATTTTCACTTTAATTTGTAGAGCTGCATAAAAGCCGGCTGAATAAAACTCGCGTTTTTATCGTTGCCTTATTGTCGCCGATGAGGAGGACGCCTTTCAATACCATCTACTTATAGAGAACTGGGAAAGCCGTTTTGCACAGCCATTTTTCAAATCTTTGGATAAACGCACAAAAAACAGCACCTGCAATTGTGTATGTTGCAGGTACTGTGCCGACATATCATTCAACTATTTATTACAGCATTAACTGTACATTTAGCAGAAACAGAATTACATGGTATTCCATATGTACATGAAAAGCTAAGCAATATTTCTATAAGGCAGCAAATTTTAGAAAAAAGTTGACAAATAGCAGCAAATATGTTATAATGCCAGGTGGAGGTGTGCTAAATGAATGAAATAGGTATTTATATAAAACAAAAAAGAGAGTCTTTCGGATACTCTCTTAAACAATTAGCCTCTCTCTGCGGAACAAGTGATAGTGAACTATATAAAATTGAAAAAGGGTCCAGAAAAAAGCCAAACTGGAAAATTCTCTGTGGAATCGCCAAAGCTCTTGATATACACCCTTTTGAAATACTTCTCAAAGCCGGATATATAACAGACAACGATATCTCTCCTGATAACAGAATAAAAAGGCTAAACGATCTTTCTTCCAGTGATTTAGCATTGGTTCAGCTCTATATTGATTTTTTAATAGCCAAAAGAAATGGAAATCTGAAAGGAATGGGTGAAAACAATGATTTACAGATTAGGTGAATTATTCTGCGGACCAGGAGGCATAGCATGGGGAGCAACTAACGCAGACATTGATGATCCTGAATATGGCATTGTTCACCAATGGGCAAATGATTATGATGCAGATACCTGCAGAACATATAGACATAATATATGCCCTGACGCTCCTGAAACTGTATATCACGAAGATATACGCAAGTTTGATATGTCCCAGCTCGCACCTATAGACGCTCTTGCATTTGGTTTCCCATGCAATGACTATAGTGTTGTTGGCGAGCAAAAGGGAATGAACGGCGTTTATGGTCCTCTGTATTCTTATGGCGTAAAAGCTCTTAAGCAGTTTAATCCTATATGGTTTTTAGCAGAAAATGTCGGAGGCTTACGTAATGCAAATGACGGAAAAGCTTTTACAAAAATTATTTCAGAGCTTAAAGACGCAGGATACCAAGTTGTTCCTCATTTATACAAATTCGAAGAATATGGTATTCCGCAGGCAAGGCATCGTATTATTATAGTGGGAATTAGAAACGATATTGATGTCGTTTATCATGTCCCGTCAACTGCTCCTTATGAAAATGTTGATAATTCTTGCAGAACAGCTATTGAAAATCCACCTATTCCACAAGATGCGCTCAATAACGAGAGAACCAAGCAATCTTCTCAAGTAGTTAAGCGTCTTGAACATATCTTACCTGGACAAAATGCGTTCACAGCTGATTTGCCTGATGATCTTAAACTTAATGTTAAGGGAGCTAAAATAAGCCAGATATATAAAAGACTTGATCCAGATAAACCATCATATACTGTAACAGGAAGCGGCGGCGGCGGTACCCATATCTATCATTGGGCAGAACCGCGTGCATTGACCAACAGAGAAAGAGCAAGGCTTCAAACATTTCCTGATGATTATGAATTTATCGGAAGCAAAGAATGCGTAAGAAAACAGATTGGTATGGCTGTACCATGCAGAGGAGCTAAAATAATTTTCGAGGCAATTCTAAAAAGTTTTGCCGGTATACCTTACGACTATATCGAGCCTAATATTAATGAATAAAATTAGCGGTGTTCTAACATTTGAACACCGCTTTTATCTTTATATTATTTCAAGTAAAATCTCTGTTGGGCTTGTAAATACAACTTTTATGCTATTTTCTGTTGTAGCTCCAACATATTCAAACCATTCGCCTAATCTTTTCAGATCACCTTTGATTGCAAAATTTTTAGCATACGGATCACCAGCTCTGCTGCAGCCTTGAGCAAGAAGAATTTCATTTTCTAAAAAGCCATCACTTGAAGTTACATAAAACTCGTTATAGCCTAAACCCACCTGCAGATTATTCGAGTTGTATATTTCGTATTCAATGGCATATTTTTTTGGAATGGCAAAATAAGCCTCTCCTTCAATAGGCGGTCTATTCGTTGGATTTCGATATGTTCCCCAATCATGCTGTGCATTTCCAATCGGAACAATAAAAGAATCTCCTCTTTTAGGCATAGTCAGCTCCTCCTTATTATTTAAATTTTATTAATTATACTTTTGTATAATTGAGACAAATATTCATCAGCCACTTTCTTCTTCAGCTGGCATTCCCAGATTGTAAGTACACGCCAGCCTTGAGATTCAAGCTGTGCAGTGTTAGCTTTATCACGATCAATATTGCCGTTTATTTTTTTAGTCCAGTATTCAATATTACTCGCTGGCATAACAAACCGCCCACAATCATGCTTATGCCAGAAGCAGCCATTAACAAAAACTACCGTCTTATATTTTCTCAAAACTATGTCAGGCTTTCCGGGCAGAGTACGCACATTTTTCCTATACCGCAAGCCCTTTGAAAACAGGTACTTACGAACAATTTCCTCCGGCTTAGAATTTGTGCTTCTGATATGTGACATATTCATACTGCGGATTTCTTTTGAATGATTATCCGCCATTATCGCTCACCCAAAGCCTTACTCGGAGAAAAGTCCATATAATACAATTCTTCATCTATTCTTGCAAATACAACATCAGTACGTCCATAACGCTCTAAATCCTCTCTTGTAACTGGGTGTCCGTTTGGCAAATTAAGTCTGTTGCGGAAATACTCACCCAAAAGAGAGTTATTCATTGGTGTTGTCAACGCTTTGTTGTTTTGCTGTTCTACCCTTAAAATAAGCTGATGCCCGTCATCTGTCAATACTGTAAAGTGACGATCAGTCGGGAAGAAATCCTGTCTTGCAATTTGAATTGGTATTCTTATATATGCTTCATTATGATTCCGTTTATCTCGCTGTCCCCAATTTAAGCCTGATGTTCCTGCAACAACACCTTTATTTGTAAGGAGAGAAAGACTAACGCTGTCAACCGAGCCGCAGGATATCCTGCCGATCAATTCAGCTTCATCGTCAAGAATAGGATGATTGTTGCGAATAATTATCATATCATCAATTTCTGAATGATTACAGTAACAGGATCTGCTTTCAACATCGCAGAAATACTCAAACGCTTCTCTTGGTGAGCATTCCTCCATAATTTCACGCCTTGATGAAATAAAAGCGTTTTGAGTGAAATCTGCTGACCCCATAAAAGCTCGTTCTGGCTTTTCTCCCTTAAGCCAAATATATAGATTTGAGTGCTCAGGCGGATTATCTGATAAATAACTGCAGCTAAAAGACCGCACACTCTTTGAAGTATATACGTTATGGAGCGACACAAAACCTTGATGAGCAGGAATACTGATTCCATCAAAGGGCGTCATACCAACAATAATTGATATATCAACAGCATCTGTTTTCTTTTCCTGAAGCTGTTTCATATACCACGATGCCATATTGGGTGTTGCATAGCTGCTGAGAATAAGCAGCTTATCAGCCCCTGTCAAAATTGGATCAAATAAAATTGATTTTGTTATATCTCCTGTTATCATATTATTCTCCCTGAGTATCGTCTTCTATTACATCATAGTACATTGTTCCATGCGGAAGCTTAATATTAGGTATCCAAAGCTTTCTGCCTTTCCAGCCTTTATTGCCTGTAATCTGATACATGGTCAATACAGGTTTATCAGTAAACTGACCGCCCAATTTCCAGTCGTTTGGAGAAAGCAAAGCACCAGTCCCCTGAGCAATATCTCTTTCACGCCTTACGATCAGAATTCCTTGTCCCGCAGGAGTATCTGCAAGCATAGTATCCAATACGGACATAAAAGCAGACAGCTTAAAATCGGGACTTGGAATGATATGCGACAACACTTCCTTGATAAATCTCAGGCTCACCTGATAATAAGGCTCTGTGTTGTCAAAAACTTTCAGAAGCTCGGAAATGCTTTCGATGGTATCATTATCAGGATAGAACGGATAGTAGTTTGTTCCGCCCGATATAATCTCAACGTGTTTATTGTCAAGCACATTCTTTCTGGTAGGATTAAGACCTTCGGGATAATAAATCTTAACATCATCTATGCCGCGCTCGATTTGAGCGATGATAGAGTTATTCGTAGAATTTATATCAGAGAACAGCTTATAAAGATGCTCGTCAATATAAATCATCATCATCCCTGGATCACGGTCATATCCAAACATTCGGCTGTGCTGCCACATTGTATCCGCCTGCGGTTTCTTGCTTGTTCTTGTATAGTAGATAGTCTGCAATCCAGGGAATGTAACACCTCTGCCGAGTGTATTTCCTCCGATAACGATATTGCTTCCCTGAGCATAAGCAGAGCTGTCAACTTCGTTAGTGCCGTTCATTATGTAAACATTGATTTCATCGTTCTTTACAAGTCTCTCAGCTTTGCTGAATATAACATCATCAGAGAGTTTAGCGGATTTCTGCGGATTGAGTGATGTACTATGCCTTAGTATTTCTGCCTTAAACTCTGTATTGTTAGCTTTGCACCATTCCAGCACTTTCTTTACTTCTTTTGCAAAGGTGTTGTGTGCCGACTGCCTCACACTTGGATGAATAAGGCCATTGCAAACCTTTCCGCCAGATGCAAGCACCTGAGCTGATACTGCGATATGGCGTAAAACTGCTTCTTTTGTATCTTCTTTAACAGTTTCAAGAAATGTTATGCAGTCGGACTTCTGAGAGGATGGGAAGAAGAAATCTCCGCCCAAATAGGCACTTCCAGGCTGAAAATAATAGGTGAAATAAGGGTGCCAGCCCGATGCCATTGTTTGAAGCAGGATAGCCTGCGGTGTGCCCGTAACTTGGAGATACAGACTGCTTGTTGCTCCATTCTTGATAGAATTGAGATACTTGTTGATTGAAGAAAATTGATTGCCTTTGCGGTTAATAAAGGTATTGAGAGATGCAGCATCCGCCTCATCATCAATAATAAAAAGCGGATTGCCTTTCATAAATCCCGTAGTATTGAAGATGTTAGCCCATTTTCTTAATACTCTGGAGTTCTTTTTCAGAATGATAATTGCAGGCTGTATAAGGCTGTTTTCAACGAACAAGCCTGTATCATCTTCTCCGCAGATACAAAAACCTTCCAGATCAGACTTTACACGCTCTAATGTCTGAGCCTGCAAAACAATATTATCTGTTGTAAGTATCAGAAATGCAGGAAAGCCTAAATCAGCGGCTTTGCATAAGATGCCAAACATCTGTCCTGTCTTGCCTGATTGAACATTTCCGAAAAGGAGTCCAATTTCATGACTTGTAAATGAAAATGTGCTGATATAGCTCTTTCCAATATCCTCTGCGGTTTTTGAGATAGACTCTGCGAGCTTCTCGTTACCCCTTGCTATGATTTTGTTCAGATAGGTTTTAAGATACTGCATATATTATTCCTCGTCTTTGGAAGAAATAAACTCAACGATCCATACGTCAAGCTCATTTCCGTCCTCGTCTGCTGCTTTCTTATTGGTCTTAGTAAATGTAAGACTGTCACACCCATAGGCTTCAAGCATTTCCTTTGTTATCATGCCTATTCTGTCTGTATCCTTTTGTGTATCATGTACGGGTGTAACCAAACCTGCAGCAGCAATTCTGCCTTTGAGCCAATATCCTAAGATATGCTCACTTCCTACAGCGTTAAGCTGTTTGTTGTTATCGCTGGTGGTATGTGCCTTGAACATAAAGCCGTCATCGGTTACGATAAAGAATGGTTCATTTCTCTTGGGGTATCCAGGCAATGTGTAAACACTGCTCGGAACAGTTATCTGAAATTCATACCAGTTTCTTGATTTAGGTCTTTTCGGATTTCTCGTGTCAAGAGAATAGCAGACATTGATATTGGATTGAGTATAGTGCTTTTTATCGTCCATAAATCTCTCGGAAAAGGCAGGGACTTTCAAAGGAAGCGTAAATGTTAGATCGGTTTTATGTTTCCTATACAGCTCTATGTCATTCTTCGGAAGCTCTTCAACGGTATCAATACCCGTAAGAGATACATTTTGTTCTCTGATAAGCGGCATATCGTCGACATCAGCAATATTGATTGAGCAGATAGGCGCTTTTATGCGCTCCACAATATCTGCAAGCTCCTGTGTTTCAGAGAGGTCCTCAGTGAGAGAGCATAGCTCATACTGACGGCGGTTATTAGCTTCAAGTTTGAGAACGCCTAAATTTGCAGAGCCGATGACAGCGGAAATAGGTGTATTATTCTTATAGAAGCAGTACACCTTGCCGTGATATTTCAGCGAGCGCACAATGCGGATTTCACCAATACCCATATCCTGCCACTTTTTATTGATCCTAACAGCAGTATGATATGTTTTTTCAGGCATTCCCTCGATGTAGTACATTCCAATGGCAAGAACAATCTGCTTGATCTTGTTTTCACAAATCAATCTGTCAAGCTCCTCAAGAGATGCCAGAGAAACATAACCCACTGCAATATCAACCCTGTCCGATTTAGCTATTTGCTGTCTAATGCTGTCATCTATCGTTTCCTGATTATCCTGTATTCCCAATGGAAGCATATCTGAATATAGTATTTTCATAAAATCCCCCGTGCATTAAGATTGTGTATAAATTATTCGTTTCAATTATAGCATATTTTGTTTGTTTTGTAAATAGAAACTAAAAATTCAACTTCTATTTCAGAAGAAGGTGATGCTATTTTATTGACTGATGCCATTATGCATGTTATAATGAACTCAGTTCCTCAATCAACTCCATATTCTTTTCATACATATATAGCATTATTAATCAAGCGAAAGGCTGACAATAATATGAGTTTTATCTATGCAGAAAAATCACAAGAAATAATAAACGGGCAAACTATTAATCATACCAATATATTCAGCGATACTAAAACCACTCTTATAGGTGCATATAAGCGAAATTGGAGTCCTGAAGCCCGTACTATGATAAATAAATACGGTTTTTCAAAAATAATAAATATTGCTCCTAAAATCGCTGTAGCATTTGCGGGAAATAACACAGGGAACGCTCATGCTTTATTGGAGTGGTATTATTCCCAATCGATTATTACTGTAGACGACATAATTGATAAAGCTTACGAAATTCATATGTCTGTCGACAAGGACGACATCGAATTTATAATATGCTACGCTGACGATAACAACGAAACGCATATTGCAAGTGTTAAAGAACAAATCATTCAGCGTGAATGCTCTTCTGCTTGGATTGGCTCGTATGCCGCCTTTCGAAAACTTCAGGAACTGAGAAGCAGCCATACAACATCCTTCGAATTGTTTCGAACCGTTGTTGACGAATGCAAAGATGATTCTGTAGGCGGATTGATCATTTGCGATAAATATTATGAATATAGTCAACAGTTTGAATTCCAGGAACGATTGGAAGCGATTGCTTATCGAAAACAAAGTGTACGTTTAGACCAAGCAGTACAATTCTCGCGGTCTTCCGAAACAGGCGATTGCACAATGCATTATATAGGAGATCCTAACGATGTTATTATAAGTTTTTTCCAGAATAACACAACCTTAGTTTATTCGAACAGATACCGCTACACTGAGAAGGATGCCAACGATCCTTATACCAATAAATTTTTATTGCCAATGATTTTTGACTCTTCAACAGGTAAGCCATTAGAAGTAATATGCTCAGAATAAAATCTTCATTATTATCCCCTATATTTCATAACTCAATATCAAAAAAGCTCCGCTTGACTATATATCAAACGGAGCTTTTCCTTTTTGCGTACACACTGAAATTAAACCATTTTTTGCTGATAATAAAAAGATCTGAAACATTATAAATACCGTCTGCACCAAACAGTACCGCCGTTCAATATTCTCATTCTTATTTTATCATACAATTCATAATAACGCTTATCATCATTTCCTTTTCGGCAGGCTGAGATTCAGCTATCATGATGGTCAGCGCCGCAAGCGTCTGGTCAGCAATTGTCTTTTCTGTTTTGGCTTCGTCAAGGAACAGAGCAGCATTCTTGTCGAGAAAATACAGGAACATCGCAGCGGCAATTCGCTTGTTACCGTCAGAGAATGAATGGTTCTTGGTTACGAAATACAGCAGATTTGCAGCCTTTTCTTCCAGTGACGGGTATATCTCAACACCGCCGAATTCCTGATAGATATTTGCAATACTGCCCTTGAAGGAATCGTCCTTCTCGTTGCCGAATAGCTCGCTGTCGGATGCAAATTTCATTTCGCTGATGACCTTGCGGCACTCGTCATAATCAAGCATATAAACAGCCTTGTTTCCCTTTGGCTTGTCAAGAGTCTGATGATCGTAAGCATCAAGCAGGTCAAGTGTAGTGTTGAACTTCTCAATCACCGAAAGCACCTGCTTTGCATCAAGCTGATTTTCTGTACGCTTCATAATGCGTATTACCTCACCTATCTGTTCGATACGCTTATTATTAACGGCATAGCCCTTGATTATGTAATCTTTCAGCACACTGTTCGCCCATTTGCGGAACTCAACACCACGCTGAGACTTTACACGGTAGCCAACGGAGATTATCACATCGAGGTTGTAGTATTCGATGTCTCTTGTAACTTCACGCTCCCCCTCAGTTTGAACTGTTGCAAATTTTGCAACAGTTGCCGTTCGCTCAAGTTCACCCTCTTTGAAAACGTTTCTGATATGCCTTGATATAGTTGATTTATCACGATCAAAGAGGTCTGTGAGCTGATCCAGCGACAGCCATACTGTATCACCGTCGGTATTAACATTGAGCTTCACAGCGTGGTCTGCGGTCTCATATATAATTATCTCGTTTTTATCCATTAATATCACCTGCTAATCAATAGCTTTTTTACCATTATACTACATCAACCGAAAAAAAAGCAATAAACTAAATCATGCAAAACTCCGCCTGAAAACACATCAGACGGAGTTTTTCTTTAGTAGTCAAACAAGAAATTATACTTAGACGCCATAACTTCTTTATGATACTATTATTCCAATATATCTTCAGGAATACGAGATAGCCTTGAATACTTGTGTGTCAAGGCTGCTAAATAAGCTTTTAGCGAGATGTTTTGAGTTTTTAATTCTCTTTCAACTATTTCAGTTATTTTTGCTCCATTGATCATCATAATTGGATAATTATCCTCTTTAACTTCTTGCTGAACAGCTTCAGAAAAGAAAGACGTTGTTACAAACGCTCCTATCCAACCTCGCTTTAAACGTGCAACTGTTCTGGCTATATCACGTCCATTAACTGGTTTTGTTGGATCATTACATTTTGCTTGTCCAAGAACAATCACTCTTACCGATGCTAATTTGTCTCGTCCTAAATCAACACGAAGAACGAAATCAACACCACCATCTCCAGATGATTTGGTAATCCAGCCTGGCTTACACTTTGCGCCATTTTCTTCTATAACCTTGAGTGTTATTTCCAAAGCAAGGAATTCAAACTCATGTTTATCAGAATTTCTTGCTTTTCCGCCATAATACTCATAAATCTCTTTAAGTAATTGAGGGTTATCAGTCTTTTGTTCATTTTTCTTTACTAATCCAAGAGAGGATATAGTACGCCTTATCAAATTTAGCTTTGTATTGCCTTCCTTAATCCAAGTTTTCCATGACTTTGGCGCAAATTTCATGGTTTCTTTTGTTAGCAGCAAACCATTACAGCGATCTGATATCCATCTCCAATCAAACTGTTCATTATTATCCGCAAGCGACAATACACAAAATGTAAATAGATAATTTGAAAAATATCCTTTACTGTTATGATCATACTGTGTTACCAACTCAACTGACTCCAGAATACCAAAACCTTGAAATATTGCGTTCCCTTTTGGTCTGCCATCATATGAACATCTCTCAAAAAAAATAATAGGAATGGCTTTCTCCAATCTAACCTTCTCGTCATTGCTGTTATAATAATTCAGCAATGACAGCAGTTTTTTATTCCCAGGAGCTTCTTCAGGTTTGCCGCTTCCGTATTTGTTATCGCCATAGTATTTTACATATCCATGATCTGGAACATATCTATCGTGCCAAGGCGTATCTTCACTGCCTGCTTTTCTTGGCGTACTGGAAATTATTATTAAAGGACAACGCTTTTCTATTTTATTGATTTCAACCTCTTTGGCCTTATGAATACCTTTTTGGAAATCAAAACCATATTCAGGAGTATTAGTTTCAAAATAATAATTAGGCAGGCCATCAACAATTGGTCTCTCTGGCTGATGCTCTTTTGGCATTCTATAAACTGTTCCTATTTTTAGCATATGTACTCCTTTCATTGGCTTGTTATCTTTTTTTAAGTATACCATATCTCAGATGCTTTGTCCAACATTCTGATTGAAAAACGCCCCCAAATATGATATAATTATGGAAACTATCGGAAAGGAGCCGCGGCTACTATGATAATACTGATAACAGGTGCTTCGCATACAGGGAAAACGCTTCTCGCGCAGAAACTGCTTGAAAAATACAAGTACCCTTACCTGTCTATCGACCACCTGAAAATGGGACTTATAAGAAGCGGTCAGACCGAGCTCACTCCCTATGACGACGACAAGCTGACGGCATACCTCTGGAATATCCTGAAAGAGATGATAATGACTGCCATTGAAAACGAACAGGATCTCATAATCGAGGGCTGTTATATTCCCTTTGACTGGAAGAACAGCTTTGACGCCGACTATCTGTCGCAGATAAAATACATCTGCCTTGTTATGAGTGAAAGCTACATAACCAGCCATTTCAGTGACATTGTCAGCTTCGGGAACGCTATCGAGAAAAGGCTCTCCAATGACCTCAGTATTAAGGACGTAATACAGGACAATCAGGAATATCTTCGCGGCTGTCTCAGTTACGGACTTGACTATTTTCTGATAAATGATGAATACGATTTGGAAAGGTGCTGTATATGAGCAACCCATGGGAAGAAATAAGTCTTGACGACTACGAAAAGCACATGAGCCTTGATTCTGTGCGGCAGCTTCAGGCTCTCGATTCCATAATGAAGGAACAGTTCTCCGCCTATCCTGTGGAGACCGCCGCAGTTCTGGGAGTTGCAGGCGGAAACGGACTTGAACACATTGACGCCGACAAGTTCCGCAGGGTCTACGGTGTGGACATCAATGCGGACTATCTCCGTGCGGTATCTCAGCGATATACTCAGCTTTCGGGCATACTGGAGTGCCTGCACATCGACCTTATAAACGAGGCAGAGAAGCTCCCGCAGGCACAGCTTCTGATAGCGAACCTGCTTATCGAGTACATAGGCTACGGAGCGTTTCAGCGAGCCGTTTTGCAGACCGCTCCCGAGTACGTTTCCTGCGTGATACAGATAAACACGGACGAGGAGCAGTGGGTGTCGGAGTCGCCGTACCTGCGAGCTTTCGACAGGCTTGACGAGGTTCATCACCAAATGGAGGAAAAGGCACTCACGGCTGCCATGAAGGAGATAGGCTACTCGCTGATATTGCAGGAGTCATATCCACTTCCAAACGGCAAGGCACTGGTGAGGCTGGATTTTAAAAAGGAAGGGTGATTTAATATGTCAGAAATAAATGAAATATACTATGAAGGTTACGAAGGTGAACCCGAAATCTTATTTATCATCGAAAATAATGGCATTAAGCGTAAAATGCTTGGTATCTGGGACGGATTTCTGAATGACATTCTTTCTGATGTTAAACCAACCGATAAAGGCTGGGTTGGTATCGCTTATTACTGGCATATTGGAATGTTTGAAGATGAACATTGGCTTAGGGACAAGCCATGGCGCATAGATGACCTTTCATCAGTCTACAAGCAATTAACATCAATAAATCATGATATGCGTGTTTTTCGGTATTATGATACGCTCGCTGTACTTTGTAATATCATTGATCTGATAAAAGAAGCTATGGAAAACAAAGAGGAAGTATTAATCTATCGTGATTGAATAATGTTCAAACATATAAACGTATCTGACACAAGAAGCCACAAAATATCAGGACAGCAAACTCTCACGATGTTATAATAAAATCACACTAAAGGAGGGAAAACAATGAACTTAGCCACATGTATTCAGAAAGCTATCGACTACATCGAAGCGCACATCACCGACGAACTTGATGTGGCGGAGGTCGCAAGTCAGGCGGCTTGCTCGCCCTACTATTTCCAGAAGATTTTCGGTATACTGTGCGGTATCACCGTAGGCGAATACATCCGTAACAGGCGGCTCA
>NZ_CAMKRR010000089.1 GCF_946415235.1 uncultured Ruminococcus sp.
AGCAGGTGTGTAAAAAGCTCCGCGATATATAGCCTTTTACACAGCATACACAGCATACACACCGATTTTGAAATCCATTTAGAATTTTCAGAAAGGGAATAATTCTTCCGAAGCTGTGCTCTTGTGCAGTAACAGAAATGATACTTTTCATTGAAAAAGCATTCTAAGCTTTTCAGAAATTTCCGAAAAAGTTATCGGGCACTGAAGTGCAGTTTGGAAGGGAGCAAGCATAGCCTTTGTAAAGACACTTCGGCGGTTTCGAAAGAAACTGTACTTGCTCTTTTGAAGGAGAGCAAGCAACGCCTGTGTACGTACACAGTTCGGATTTTCAGTTTTTCGGGATATCCCGAACCCTTAGTTTTTCATAAAAGACATGAACGAAAGAACAGGACGTTTACTGCTTCGCCTTGACAACGAAAGGGCGGAAAGTGTATAATTGTTTACAGGTAAACGCCTTGCGGTTTATTATAGGAGGAATAAACCTTATGGCAACAATTACAAAGCGTGGTAACAGCTACAGAATAAAAGTATCGTGCGGATACAGCACAAACGGTAAGCAGGTCGTTCAGACCAGAACATGGAAGCCTACTCCGGGAATGACAGAACGTCAGATAAAAAAGGAACTGGAAAGACAGGCTGTCATGTTCGAGGAAGAATGCAGAAAGGGACAGATAGTCGCAACAGTAAAGTTTGAGACCTTTGCGGAACAGTGGTTCGACGAATATGCAAAGATAAATCTCAGACACACATCCTTTGAGCGTATGAAGCAGCTTACCCAGCGTGTGTATCCTGCAATCGGACACCTCAGACTTGATAAGATAAATGGCAGACATATTCAGCAGTTTGTCAATGATCTTTTTCTGAACGGTCAGAACCAGAGAACAGGAGAGCCGCTTTCAAGAAAGACGGTAGTTCATCATCTTAGTTTCATATCTGATGTGTTCAGTTACGCTGTGAAAATGGATATGCTCTGCGACAATCCCTGCAGAAGAGTGACAGTTCCGAAAGCCGAGGTCAAGGAAAAGAATATCTATACCATTGACGAGATAGCTCATATTTTTGAGCTGCTTGACGGAGAAGAAGTGCCTGTAAAGTTCAGGGTATTCTTCAAGCTTGCAGTTTACAGCGGCTTCCGCAGAGGAGAAATGCTCGGTTTGGAATGGAAGGATATCGACTTCGAAAACAATGTGATAAGCGTGAGAAGAACGTCCAACTATACCGCCGATAAAGGGATATATACTGATACTACAAAAACAAAAAAGTCTCAGCGCAGCCAGAAGTTCCCGCAGTATGTTATGGATATGCTGAAGGAGCTCAGGGCTGAACAGGATATGGAAAGAGAACGTCTCGGAGATAAGTGGGTTGAAACAGACCGTTTGTTTATAAAATGGGACGGCAGACCGATGCATAACAATACTCCATATTTCTGGTTTACGGAGTTCTGCGAGAAGAATAATGTTCCGTTCAGGGATATTCATTCACTCCGACATTTGCATGCTAGCTTACTAATCAATGCAGGAGTTGACGTTGTAGCAGTATCGGGAGACCTCGGACATTCTCAGGTCTCAACGACGAGCAACATTTACTGTCATATGTTCCAGGAGGCGCAGGCGAGAACCAGTAACGCCATAGCTGAGGCACTGAGTTTTGACAATAAGAAAAAAGGGGAGCTGAACCGATCAGCACCCCAGTAAAGACCATTTTCCGAAAATAAAGACCATTTAAGTACCAAAATAAAAATCGGGCAAAAATAAAACTCGGAAACCGCGATATTTCGCTGTTTCCGAGCATCGTGTTAATGTGTCTTTTACAAAATAGATATTTTTTTCAAGTCAAATTTTTTGAGATTTCTGAGGTTGGTGTGTCATAACCTCACGGGATTTCAAGTTTTAACTCAAAATTGAAATCTGGTTTTTAAAGCAAGCACCTTGAAAAATCAAGGCGCTTTTTATTTGGTTTTATCGCTCTCCAACCTTTCAACAAATTCCACAGACCAATAACTTGAACTGTCTCAAAATTTGCGCCAGTTCATTTTTGGCTGAGTTTTAATAATTTCCAAAAAATAATAGGCTTTTCTTTAACTGGAAGTAAAGTTCTTACTTCTGGTTAATTCCATATTATAGAAGAATAAGGTATAATATGTTCATGACATCTTAAACATCCCGAGCTCTTATTCAATATCTTCCCATAGGCTCAAAATTAGTTGCCATCCAAACTGTTCAGGAAATCCTGGACGATAGCAGCGCACTCATCAGGCTTGTCCTCATACAGGAAATGACCGCCGGGGAGATATCGGATCTCGCAGTTCCCGAGCTTTTCAACAAACGGCTCCAGCTCTTTGCTGCGGTTTTCGGTGATCTGTTCGAGGTATTTCTTGCAGGCATAGGCTTCGCGGTCTGTCTCGTTGCCGGTAAAGTCCTCAGAATTTTCTGCAATGAGATCTTCCTTGAATTCGCTTGCATCGAAGTAGGCCTGCACTTCCTCAGCGGTGCGGAAGCCGTCGCGGAAAGACAGGTACATCTTCGGGACATCGTTCGGCGAGAGAGACTCCCAAGTGGAGTTTTTGTTGATGTCAATATACTCACTTTCGGAGTAAAATGCGTCGGCAGCAAGCGTTGACACATACATGATGTCATAGGCACGCTGCTCATCAGTTGAGAGCGTTGGATCCTTTGGGATGAATGCGTGAAATGCCACATCGCCTACTCCGAGATTGGCGAGGTAGTAGAACATATCCTTACCCCCATGAGACTGCGGATCAGTGATCGGTGTCGGATATGTTCCGTCCAGATTGACCAGTGCCTCAATCTCGTCAGGGTAATTGCTCACCCAGTAGGATGCGTACAGGCTGCCGAGAGAATGCGGCATGAGGACATACGGCTTTTCCACACCGGCATTTTCGAGCGCTGTGCGGTAGTTTTCCACGACCATTTCAACGGTCATGGCTTTTTTTGTGTCATCGCTGCCGTCATAGCCCGGACGTGAGAGGTAGATAAACTCGTTATCCTCCTGAAAATTCTCCGCAAATTCCTTCATAGAGAAACGATAGCAGGGACCTGCGCCCGAAAGCATGATGATACGATGCTTTCCGTCAGCATTGCCTGTCTTTTGCACGTTGAGGGAATAGTCCCCGACGGATGCCAGTTCGCAGAATCCTTTTTCCTGTAGGAACGACCTGTTTTTCGAGATCATTATGCGGTGGTAGATGAACAGTCCCACCACCAACAGGATCAGCAAGATCAGCAGTACGACCAGCACTTTTGCAATGCCCTTTAAAAATTTCTTTATAATTTTCATTTTTATTCCTATTTTCTGATGCTATTTTGCATCAGCCTTTCATATATTATTGCTATCTTTAACCAGAAGTAAAAATCTTACTTCTGATTAAATCCATATTATTATCGAATGAGTTATGCTTTATCAATAGCAATCGTAATTGTAGGCAACTCTGGAAAAGTCGAGCTTCCTGAGATTTTCAAGAGGTATCATGAAAGTGCCTGTTCCTGAGTCACCCCACATAATATAAATACCTTTTTTCCTGTCTTCAACGCTGTTCAGCTCAAAGAGCAAGGTATCGCAGTCTCCTAGGCTGTCAGTGCTACGAGGATCTTCTTGGGTAAATACGGGATATCCGCCTATTACTGCATTAGGATAGGGATGATCATATATCGCGTCATTGTAATTGTCATCAAGATCCCACAGGCATCCTATATGCTCGTCTGCAAGCTCGTTGTAGCATTTCAGAAAGACTTCTCCGAAGCGGAAGTCATGAGCAGTAGCGTTAATTGTATCAGGCTCATGAGGTATGAGCTTGTACTCACCGGTAAATGGCATGTAACCATCGTCGCCGTTATACTGCGGTATCTCGTCTGCCGAAAGGAGCTGTGTCTCGTCCTTGATTATGTTTTCATGGTATATAATACGGAAGTTATCCTGTGCTGCAAGAGGTTCGCCGATGCATTCAGAAGCCATTCCGTAGAGATCATCGCCTGCTATAAAGAACTGCAATATGCCTTTTGTTGGGAAATCAGGGATATGAGGGAGCTTTTCAAAGTTTAGCTGTGCAAGCAGAGATAGTGGCTGGTCCTTGAAATCGCCTTTCTTTCCACGGGGATATTCCATATCCTTCGGAAAATAGGGGACACCGCCGATCTTGCTGTCAAATAATCCTGTTTTTTCGTTCACAACAGTAAACTTAACAGCAGGTCTTGGCGGAAGTGTCTTTCTGACATTTTCCATTACTTTTTCAATATCCATATTATCTCTCCTTTTCATAACAGCTATGGTCTGCATAATATATTTTAATTATATATCATGCCTTATAACTTGTCAATTGACAAGTTATAAGAGATTTTACTCTCATTTTCGGTGCTTTTAAGGATACCTATCAGCAGTCCGATGAAAAGGTTGGTCATATCACATCATCTCCATTCCTATTTCTTCTGATGGTTCTTCGTCATAAATCGAAGTTATATTGACGTATTCTCCGATTATGCCAAGTGCTTCTTCATAACTGCCGGATGAAGTTATGCGTTCACACATTTCCTTTGCTTCCGTAGCCATATGATTATGGCGAAGCGTTTTTGATGCTATTCCCATGAGGTTAAAGATATTCCCGTCCTGGCCGATTAATGGACAGTCCGGTTTTTTATGCTCCTGTGACTGCTCTTTTTCTATAAAACCTCCGAGTTTATTAGGAACATAGTCGGAAAGCCATGTACCATTGAACTGATCATGTGTCTGTAATCGCCATATTGCGAGCTTTCCGATATTCAGATCTGTATCTTCAAATGGGAACATTATACATGTATGTCCATCTGTCTCAAAAACATACAGTTTACTGAACATACTGCCGTTTAGCAGTATTTCTGAGTCTGTCAGTGTAGTATTTATGCCATCTGCCCATTCCTGAATATCTCCGCCGCAGCCTTGTAAAATCAGTCCTTCTTTGTCACTCATATTTCTTAGATCTTCCGAGGTTATATTTACTATTTCGGCTTCAGGGAGCTCATAGCATCTTTCAAGACTCATATCATTTTTATCACAGTTATGATACTGGACGTTTCGCAGTGAACTATGGGTAAATATAGCGCTTTTGAGATTACAGTTTTCAAAGGCTATATTCCTGAGAGCTGCTTCTTCGGCAATAAGCAAATGGCAATCACAGCAGGTGAAACTTATGTTCTTAAGTTCTGCAAAACACATACCTGCGTCTGTGATATTACATAACTTGAAATCACAGTTTCTGAATATAGCGCCATTAAATTGTTTCCCTGCGAAATTTAGCCTGTCAAAGACACAGTTTTCAAATACTGCGCGTTCACCTTCATTTTCTTCATTCCATTTATTATGGAGCAAACAGGCGTTATCAAGCTCCTCCTGCGTTATTATCCTTTTTTCTCCCATATTATACCTCCGTCATTCCCATGCTCATTTCTTCTGACTGTCTGGGATCATATTCCCTGAACATATATAGTGACATGTTTTCTCCGAGAAAGTTGGGATCGTTATCTTGATTAAGAGAGAGAGATCCCTGTTCTCCTAGCTCTATAGGTTCCTTAGTTATGATAGAGCCTGCGTGGTTTACAGTAACATTCTTTTCAATAGCGCAGAAGTTACCGTTATCGTCGTGTCTCAGATTATAACAGTACATTCCTTTAGGGATATCAGCATCTGTGATGCGCTCATTTGTGAATAAAGCAGGCAGATCCTCAATCTCAACAAGCTCATATTCATCGTCATACTCGATATTGACATATCCTGTTTCACTGGCGTTCAGATATAAGGCGTAATCCTCTTCAAGACTTACATCCATTACTTTTGCGGCGAATTCAAGGCATTCTTTTTGACTTTCGGGGAAGTATTCTTCTACGCGCTCACCATCGTAATAAACGTAACGCCCACAATTCCTACCGATATCTTCATCAGCCCATTCATGCTCCATTTTAACATCAGGAAACATTTCTGACAGCTTTTGCAGTATTGGATGCGGAGCAGACCATGCCGTAAGGAATTTGATCTTACCATCTTGAAAGGTGGTATTTTCGGTATATCCATAGGAATTCCACTTGGTTCCCAAATTCCCAAGTCGCCAGTCATACCAATTATTCTTACCGTAAAGCTCTCTTTCACGTATTCCCAGCGAGCCGTTATAAACGGTGTCAGGCATAGGCAGTATTTTTTCAAAATCAACCGAACCTATACCGTGTTCATCATTTTGTATTTCCTTCAGCATTGCTGAAATTCGGCTTTTATCGCCAGAGAAGGAAACTACATTTGTTACATGATTAGGCATTTTTCATCTCCTCGTCTATTTCCTTTATAAATTCAGCCAGTGCAGCTATAACATTGACTGTAACGATAGTGACAGTAGGCAACAACTCCTTCCTTATATATGTAAAAAAGCCGTATTGATCAAACAATACGGCGTATTTAGGTTATGTCATATTCATTTGTAATTCTGGTTCTTCTGTAATACTCTGAGTTCCAGATAGTTCCTCTTTTACAACATGGAAACTGTCAACTCCAGGTATGAGCCCAAGCTGTCTTCCGTTTTCAAAAGCACAGTGTATTGTACCTATATCATCGACGGCTATAACTTTACCCTTAGTTCCGGAAGATATCGGTCTTGGATCATCTGGCATATTATCAACACATATACCTGTTCCATGAGGGTACATATCTTTATAACGTTGTATCGCCTGCCTTGATAGCTTTACCACTTATATCATCCTTTCAGATTAAAAGATCTGTTTTATGTAATATTAAGTATTAAATGTATAAGTATTGAAAATCCGTGCAAGTTATGGTATAAGTCTTGGAAGTGCTCTGTAGAAGCTGATAATGAACGCAGAAAAAGGATTAAGCCGAAAAAAAGGCTGGACTCATAAAAGTCCAGCCTTATATAGTAAATATTTACTTGGCATAATACATAAGAAATTCGACAAAACTTCGTTAAAAATAAACAACGGATTTTGAAGTTGTTTTTATGCCGAAACGGCATCAAAATCGTCTGAAATGATGATTTCAAGGGTTCACTTCCCGTAACATCGGAGTTTTTCAGAAAATATATCTATGAAAATTGAAAAAATTTTTCAGCCATATGAATGCAAAAAATCCCCGAAAAATCGGGGATTTTTTGTGAAATATCTATTTTGTAAAATAGACAAAGTGACCCGTACGGGAATTGAACCCATGATTCCGCCGTGAAAGGGCGATGTCTTAACCTCTTGACCAACGGGCCATATGGTAGCGGCAGTAGGATTTGAACCAACGACCAATCGGGTATGAACCGAGTACTCTAGCCAACTGAGCTATGCCGCCATAAATAACAGCAGACGCCACCTGCGACTAAATTATTATATTACAAAACGGCACAAAAGTCAAGCAAAGGAGTGAAAGAGGAAATGAATTTTGGCGACACGCACAATTAGTAGTCATGCTTAAAACATAATGTTGTCGAAATTATAGCAAAAAGAGTTCCGGGCAAATCAACAAATCCCCATATGATGATACGGGAGCAGGCGCAGTTTTGACTGCGCCTTTTTATTCGGAAAGTCCACCTGAGGTATAAAATAATTGAAATTAAACGGTTTTCCGTTTAAAAAGCGGTCATTTCAGCCCCCTTATGAAAGCGCTTTCAAAATAACCGAAAAGGAGAACCGAATATGTTAACTATTTTAAAGGAAAAATTTATGAGCTTCGATGATCCCAATGCCGTTATCATTGCGGAGCTCGCCGTAGATTCAAAGACCGAGCTTCCCGAAGCCGACGGCATAGAAGGCAGGATACTCGCACAGGGTACGCTTGCGTGGGAGATAAGCACGGGAGACTTCTACGGACTGAGCAGCAGCGGTACATGGGTCAATCAGACCACAGGTGATGTTTACGATCCGACTCCCGAAGCACAGGACGGAGAGTGAGCCTATGCTTGAAGAGATACTCAGAGCGGGCAAAGCGGGTCTTGCCGATGACAAGTACACATTGATGCTCGGAAAGTCGTTGTTCGGCAGCTCGGGCTCGGGTGAAAGGACTCTTACGGGAACACTTCCGCTCAGCTTTATTTCCGACGGAGAGCCGCTGCTTGACTGGCAGATAAAGGGCGCGTCGGGCGGAGCAGGAAAGTACGAGTTCAACTATCTCAGACAGGAGCCTGTGACCGTAGACAACGGTCAGCCCGCGGGCACGCAGTATGCGGGGACGGTATCATACAATTATGCGGTTTCGGGACCCGCCATACCCAGCGGAGGAGCTTTCGTTCCCGCTCATGAACAGTGGATGGTTTCGTCGTACAGCAAGATCATAACGATCGGCAGCAACAGAATAGGAGTTGATGACCGTGCAATGTCGTACAGCAACTGTCAGTACCGATTCAGGCTCTCTGCGGGAAGCTACAAGCTTGTTATGGAAGCTATCGACCATTCGGGACAGTGGCTCAGTGACAAGCTCAGTCATTATCCGTCATCGACCAGCTGGCGCGGAACTCCCGTAATTGCACTGCTGAAGTCCGACAGTCAGGTCGTACTGCAAAGTGAGTTCGACAGAACGCTTTATCAGGGCGATACGTTCATACACATTGAATATCCGTTTACTGTTACGGGAGATATAGAGCTCGGACTGTTCTTTCAGGGACTTGGTCATAATATATCTTCCGAGGAATTCATACCGCGATTTATGGTGGTTGACTCAGATACGGTCGCCGAGCCGTTTTCGGTAACGGTATCGACCCGTACATACGAGGGAGTTTCCTGCTGGGATACGCCTCATGCCATACTTCCTGTTACGGTGAGCTGCGGCGGACAGACAACGACGGTTGATATCGATCTTGGAGGCTCGCTGCTCTATGAAAATGATACCGTGACCTTTACGGGAACAGGCACAACTGTTCCCACATACAGGGGAAGGAACGTACTTGACGCAGATTCATATGTAATGCCGTCGGAGGTAACTGTCAGATATACGGGCAGATAATGTATCTGCCAAAGCAAAGGGGGCGATGTTTAAATCGCCCCTACAAAGTGCGTGATTTACGGGCGCAGTCATGCGCCCCTACAGGTTCAGCTCTTTCTGTCCTTCTGTTTGAATATCATCGAAGCGGCAAGCCCGAAGAGCAGAGCCGCAGTGACTCCGCCTGATGCCGCGGTAAGTCCCCCTGTAAATATACCGAGAAAACCGTCGCTTTTGACGGTTTTTCTTATGCCCTCCGCAAGCAGATGTCCGAAGCCCGTTAGCGGCACGGTGGCACCTGCACCTGCAAATCCCGCAAAGGGTCCGTACAGCCCCGCAGCGGAAAGTATGACTCCTGTCACAACAAAGCCCGTGAGTATCCTTGCGGGAGTGAGCTTCGTAAAGTCGATAAGGAGCTGTCCTGCGGCGCATATAGCTCCGCCGAAGAGGAATGCTTTTAAAATATCGGTCAACATGATTCAGTCCTTTCTCAGGTGTACGAGGTGTGATATTGACGGTATGCTTTCGCCCTGCTGCAGCGACATGGGCGACATGAGAGCTCCCGTAGCCGCAAACAGTATATCATGAGCTTCTCCGTTTTCAAGCATGGGCAGAAAATGTCCGCAGAGCACACTTGCGCCGCAGCCGCAGCCTGAACCGCCGCAGTGCGTATCCTGCTGCTGCGGATCGAATATCATAGCTCCGCAGTCTCTGTGCTGCTTGGTTATGTCAACTCCCTGCTTGAGCAGTATATCCAGGAGCAACCTGCTTCCCACCGTGCCGAGGTCGCCTGTTACGATGCAGTTGTAATCCTCGGGAGAAGTCCCCGCTGCGGACAGGTAGCGCATGATACTGTCTGCCGCCGCAGGAGCCATAGCGCTTCCCATATTGTTTATGTCGGTAACATCAAGGTCGGCTATTTTGCCTATGCAGCCGCCTGCAATGCGGATACTGCCTTTTCCCTGCGAGAGTATGACAGCTCCCGAGGCAGTACATGTCCACTGAGCCGTGGGAGTACGCTGACCGCCGTAGGACAGGGGATAACGGAACTGCCTTTCCGCCGTGGAGAAATGGGAAGATGTTACAGCCGCGGTTCGCAGAGCAGCTCCGCTGTCGGCAAGGAGCGCGGCGATTATAAGCCCCTCCGCGATAGTCGAGCAGGCTCCGTAAAGTCCCAAAAAGGGCATTGCAAGCTCTCTGACGCTGTAAGCCGAGCCGATACACTGGTTTATGAGGTCGCCTGCACATATGATGTCAATGTCGTCCTTGCAGAGCCTTGCCTTGCCGAGAGCAAGTCCCACGGCTTCAAGCTGAAAGCGTGTCTCCGCCTGTTCCCATGTGTCCTCGCCGAAATGGCTGTCGGATATAACTTCATCGAAGCAGCTCCCGAGAGGCCCCTGCCCTTCCTTTTCGCCGACGACTGCGGCATAGCTTTCCACGGTTACGGGAGCTTCCGTGCGGAAAACTCCCCTTGCAATACGTTCTGCCATGTAAATACCTCCGTTTCGGAGATATTATGTGAGAAAAGAGCTGAAATATACAAAAAGCGCAGCTTTTAAGCTGCGCTTCGGACGATCAGTCACATGGTATAAATCGCTCTCTGAGATGTATAAGATTATCCACCTTATAACTGACGCCGCCGCCTGTGTGATAATACATTTCTTTTGCGGGCGACGGAGGATATGTGCCTATGGTGCTTAATGGGCTGTACCAGCTTTTTGAAACTGCGGTATATTCAACCTCGCCGTTTTTTACCCGGATAAAGAAATCATAATCATCTGTTACGTCTTCGTCTGCAAGGCTCCTGAACTTTTCCTCAAACACTTCATTATCATAAGGAGACCAAGCTTCATATGAATAGTTTCCACCGTAGGACAGTATATAATTTTGGTTAGTTCCGTATCCTTCCTTCATGAGCTCTTTTACAGCTTCCTGTGCGGTCTCCGAGATCTCGGCAGCCGCATTTTTCTCCGTCACGGAGCGGCCTGTCGCATCTTGTACAGTAAGTCATCTTTTATCCTCCAGATATTGTTTTATTATCATTTCGTTGACAGCCTCCTGAGCCTTATCATAAAGGTAAGAGAGTGACCTTCTTTCGGTGGATAAGGAATAGCTTCCGTCGGAGGTATAGATACGTGTACCGTCAATGGTAGAAGCAGGATAAGTGCCCACGATCTTCTTTGTGTTGGTCCAGTCCTCGGAAACAGCCGCATATTCCACGGCACCGTTTTTTACGACCATGAAATAGTTTTGTTTTTCCATTTTTTCATTGTCGGTGTATTGTCCGAAGTGTTTGTTGAACTCGTCAATATCAAAGGGAACATCCATGTTCTTCTTCTCGTCCGAGCTTATTATGTATATCCCGCCTGTATTTTCATATAACTCGTCCATTTCGACCAGAGCGGTATTTGCTGCCCTGTAAATACTGCTTGCCAGTGAATTTGCCGATGCCATTCTGGACTTTTTTGCGTATCCCAGCATGGCCGGTACGAATATAGCCGCAAGTACTGCGATAAACAGCAGAAAAACGACACTCAGCGTTACTATTAAGGCGATTATTCCCCCCTTGCTTTTCTTCTGCGGCGGCATGGGCTGACCGTAGTAAGGATAGGGATAGCCGTTAGGCGCGAAGCCCTGCTGGGGATAGGGCTGTCCCTGATACTGGGGAGCACCGTTCTGATATGGCTGCTGTTCGTTCATGTATCCGTTCTGCGGCTGTGACGAACCGTTCTGCTGTGTATTTTCTGCTGTGCAGCTGCAAGCCTCTCCGTCCTGAAGAAGTCTGCCGCACTGTCTGCAATATGGCATAGTATCACTCCTTGAAGCTGTCTCTGTTTTGCTGTGTCAGATCTCCGATCTGCATGGGAATTTAAGATAATTAATGTCAGCTCAACAACTAAAAATTGGCATTATTTCGAGTTATAAAGCCAAT